>JALOTE010000150.1 GCA_025458045.1 Rhizobiaceae bacterium | reverse complement strand
GCCGTTGGAGCCCGCCACCGCAATGGTGAAGGCGGCTTTGCCCAAGCGTGCACAGGGTCAAAACCCGGGAGGGTTGACCCGCACGGTTGGGCATCGGCCTTTATGAAGAGCCGCGTCATGCAAGTTGGCCGAAACAGAGTGGAGAAGACGCAAGTGCGGCAGATCCGGGCCGCAAGCCAGCAAACCGATGACGCTCTTGATGCCGGCTTGGGCTTTTCTTCGACTCGCGGCTGCGGGTTTCAGACCAGTCCGCCGAGCAAAGCGATGCCGGTCATTGCGCCTGCCGCTCCGGCGACCCGGGCGGCAAAGCGTCCGCCGATCCGATCAAGACCGAGACCCGCCGCCAAGCCCGCGCCATGCAGGAGCGCCGTCGCCGCAAGAAAGCCGGCTGCATAGGCGGCGCCTGAGGCATCAGCCGGCATTTCCGCGCCGTGGGCGAACCCATGGAAGATGGCGAACGCGCCTGTCAGCACGACCGCAGCCGTAACGGGCGGGAATTTGGCAAACGCCAGAATGCCGCCGAGCACGATGACGGAAAGCGCAATGCCGGGCTCCAACCCGGGCAATGCCAGCCCGGTCATTCCGACCGCACCGCCGACAGCCATCATGACCAGGAACGCCGCGGGCAACGCCGCCAATGCGCGGCCGCCCATGGCGGCGGCAATCAGGCCGACCAGCACCATGGCCAGCAAGTGATCCAGCCCGCCGACCGGATGCATGAAGCCATGCGCAAAACCCGATGCGTCGCCCGCACCGGTGTGGGCGGAGGCTTGGGCGGCCAGCAGGCTGAAGCCGAACGCCATTGCTGTCGGTTTCAGGCGGAGGATTGGAACGAGGGTCATGGGATTCTCCTGTATCAGATCAGTTCTTGTGGAATTCAGCAAATCCTTGGCAAGGGATCGCCGGACAGCCAATCGATCATCCGCTGCCCGCCGATGCGGGTGCGCATGGTGACGAAATGGTGCGGGTCGGCATGGGCGGTCCCGATGATGGCCGCTTCCTGCCCCAGCGGATGGGCGCGCATCGCCGCAAGGGCCGCGTCGGCGTCCCGCGCATCCACGACGGCAACCAGCTTGCCTTCATTGGCAACATTGATCGGATCGAGCCCCAGCAATTCGCAGGCGCCGAACACTTCGGCCCGCACGGGAATGGCCTCCTCGATGATGCCGATGCCAAGGCTTGCGGCTTGCGCGAATTCATTCAGCGTTGCCGACAATCCGCCGCGTGTCGGGTCCCGCAACGCCTTCACGCGCGCGCCCGACGCCATCAACGCCGCAATCAATCCGTTCAACGGCGCGCAGTCGCTTTCAATGGTCGTCTCGAATTGCAAACCGGCGCGATGCGCCATGATGGCGACGCCATGATCGCCGACGGTGCCGGAAACGAGGATCGCGTCGCCGGCCTCGATGCGCGCGGCGCCAAGCGGAATGTCCGGCGCGCCGATGCCGACGCCCGCTGTATTGATGAACACGCCATCGCCCTTGCCGCGCTCGACCACCTTGGTGTCGCCGGTGACAATGGTGACACCGGCAGCCTTCGCGGCTCGCGCCATCGACTGCGCGATACGTTTCAGATCGTCGATCGCAAAGCCCTCCTCGATGATGAAACCCGCAGAGAGCCAGAGCGGCGTGGCACCGCTCATCGCCACATCATTGACCGTGCCGTTGACGGCCAGCGCGCCGATGTCTCCGCCCGGAAAGAACAGGGGCGAGATGACAAAGGTGTCGGTCGACATGGCGATGCGGCCTGCCGCCACCGGCAACACCGCCTGATCCTCGCCACGCGCCAATTCGGCATTGTCGAAGGCGGCGTGGAACACATCCGCGATGAGGCGCTGCATGGCGCGGCCACCGGCTCCATGGCTCATCTCGACCCGTTCGGACCCGCGCGCCATGGGTTTGCCTTTTGGAAATGCGAGGACATTCATGCCGCCGCCTCGCGATGACGGCCATAGGTGTAGTAGGCGGCGCAGGAGCCTTCCGCGGACACCATGCAGGCGCCAAGCGGCGTTTCCGGCGTGCAGGCCTTGGCGAACAGCTTGCAATCGACAGGCTTTTTCTGGCCGCGCAGGATGGCCGGACATTCGCAGGATTTGGTTTCGGCAAGCGAACGGTAGGCGACGTCAAAGCGCAGTTCCGCGTCGAACGCCTGCCACTCGGGACGCAGTTTCAAGGCGGAATCGGCGATCCAGCCAAGCCCCCGCCACTCAAAGCTCTGCCGGCGCTCGAACATGTCAGCCATGAGTTTCCGCGCAATGGCGTTGCCGCCGGTGCCAACGGCGCGGATATACTGGTTTTCCACCTCGCACCGCTGTTCATTCAGTTGCCGCACCACCATCAGGATGGATTGCAGCACGTCGACCGGTTCGAAGCCGGCGATGACAACCGGTTTGCCATAGGCCTTGGTGGCGAATTCGTAAGGCTCGTAGCCTGTGATGACCGAGACGTGTGACGGCCCGAGGATCCCATCGATCTCCACCATGTCCCTGTCGTCGGCATCCTTGTCATCAGATTGGCCGAGAATGGCGGCAAGCGCCGCAGGCGTCAGCACGTGGTTCACAAACACCGAGAAATTGGCAAGCCCTTCGGCCTTGGCCTGGCGGATCGCCAGCGCGGTCGGCGGCGTGGTCGTCTCGAAGCCGATGGCGAGAAACACGATCTGCCGTTCAGGGTTGTCACGGGCCAACGCGACGGCGTCGGCAGCCGAATAGACCATGCGGATGTCTGCGCCTTCAGCCTTGGCCTTCAGAAGCGAGCGCCCCTTTTCGCCCGGGACGCGCATCATGTCGCCATAGGTGGCGAGGATGACGCCCGGCATCTCCGCGATGCGCATCGCCATGTCGAGCCGCCCGGCGGGCAGGACGCAAACCGGACAGCCCGGCCCGTGCACCATCTCGACATTGCCCGGGAGCAGATCCTGCAAGCCATAGCGGAAGATCGCATGGGTGTGGCCGCCGCAGAATTCCATGATGCGGTAGCGCCGTTCAGGCAAGGCCTCACGGCCGATCGCCGCCGCGATCATCCGGGCGCGGTCGGCATCGCGGTATTCTGTCAGATGTTTCACGACGCAGCCTCCAGTGCAGCCCGTTCATGGTCTTCAAAAGGATCGGCGAGAGCGCCTTCGGTTTCGAGCAGGGCGAGCGTGCGGCGCGCTTCAGCCTCATCGATGACACCCAGCGCATAGCCCACATGGAGCACGACATAGTCGCCGGGCCGCGCTTCCGGCGTCAGTTCGGTGTTGACCACACGGCGGATGCCGTTGACTGACACGAGCGCCTGCCCGGCAGCCTTCAGTTCCAGAATTTCAGCGGGAATTGCGAGACACATCTCAGTTTTCTCCCTCCAGAACCAGGCGGGCGGCGACCACCTGCCCCAATGCCAATCCGCCATCATTGGCGGGCGCATCGCGCGCCATGAGCGGCCTCAGGCCGATGCCCTTGAGCGCAGCCGCCACGCCCTCGGCCAGCGGCCGGTTCACGAAACATCCGCCGCCGAGGACAACGATCGAAGCCCCTGTTTTCTCAGCTTCCATGCGGACCGCTTCAGCCAGCGCCGCGATCATTGTCCCATGAAAACGATTGGATGCACGCCGGGGATCCTCGGTCATTGCGATGTCCGCCATGACCGGCAGTAGATCGATGGCCATGCCGTCGCGCCGCCAGCCGCCGGGCAGCGCTTCAGGCGCGTCACACAGGGCTTCGAACCGCATCGCTGCATCGCCTTCATGGCGGTTCTTCAGAGCCACACCGGAAAGCGCGGCGGCCGCATCAAACCAGCGCCCGGCGCTCGTCGTCGTCTTGCACAGGCCGGACACGCCAAGCATGGCGGCAACCGTCGCGGCTGCGGTCTCACCGGCAAAGCGCGAATTGATCTCATCGCTCCGGCCCAGCGCCGCCAGAACCGCAGCGGCCATCCGCCAGGGTTCGCGTGCAGCCTTGTCTCCCCCCGGCTCCGCAAGGAGGCCGAGATGCGCGACGCGCTCGCACCGTGCGCCTTCGACCGCCAGAACCTCCCCGCCCCAAGCTTCGTGGCGATCCCCCAAGCCGAAACCATCAAGCGTCAATGCGATCAGTTTGCTTCGCTCAGCACCATGCTCGGCGGCGACCGCGAGCGCGTGGGCATGGTGATGCTGCACCGGGATGCAGCGCAGGCCGAACCGCTCGGCAAGGCGGGTTGATGCGAAATCCGGGTGCCGGTCATGCGCCACGGCAACGGGCTTTGCGCCAGTCAGCGTGATCAGGTGGCGGGCGGCGGAGTCCAGAGCCGCCACTGCGCTCGGATGATCGAGGTCTCCGACATGCGGTGACAGGAAGGCGTCGCGCCCAGTCGCAAGGCAGGCGGCAACCTTCAAGTGTCCGCCAAACGCCAAGACGTCCGGTCCGCCGGACCCAAGCCGGATCGCGGC
>JALOTE010000060.1 GCA_025458045.1 Rhizobiaceae bacterium | reverse complement strand
TACAGCCGCGGTTCGGCCAACCTTGATCCGCTTCTGGAAGAGGGCACCTATTTCGCGACAACGTTCGCATATGTCGCACCGCAGCGCGGCGTCGCGTCCTATCAAGCGGCACCGGGGGCGCCGGTCATTGATTTGTCGCGTGTGCCCAATCCTGGCGGCGGCACGTCGGCTGACACATTCACGGAAGCCTACACGACATTCAGCGGAACAGCGGCACTAAACCTTTTCGGTGACCTGCGTTGTGCTGCAACCTATGCCCAGCCGTTTGGTGCTGATGCGGATTACGGTTGGACTCGCCTTGCTCTCATTCCGACTCTCGGTGGCACGGCATCGACTACGTCGAGCTCTTTGTCATCCGACGAACTCGGTCTCACATGCGGCTACGGTTTCTCAGCCGGTCCCGGCAAGCTGCATGTCATCGGCGGCGTGTTCCATCAGACCATCAATTATGACGAGGCGCGCGCCTTCGGCTATGACTCAACCGTGACCGGTGCGCGAGGCGCCGACCTGTCGCTGTCCGATGACGGGATCGGCTATCGCCTCGGCGTGGCCTACACCATGCCGGAAATCGCCCTCAAGGCGTCATTGATGTACCGGTCCGAAGTGGATCATCGCGTCGAAGGCGTTGTTCGCACGGACCGCATCCCCGGTGTCGGCCCGATAATCCCAGCCTATGCCGATGCGACGCTGCCGCAGAGCGTGAAATTGGCCGTTCAATCCGGCATCGCGCCGGGCTGGCTGGCTTTCGGCTCGGTTGAATGGACGGATTGGAGCGTGCTCCAGCAGGTCCGCGTTTTCGCTGCCAATGGCGCGCCGCTGCCGCTGACGGTTGATGCGTTCTTCAAGGACGGCTGGACGGTCAATGCGGGCATCGGTCACAAGTTCAGCGACCTCGTGTCCGGCTCGTTCTCGGTGACATGGGACTCCGGCGTGTCCGACGTGTTCAATGGCGCGACCCGTTCTGCCTTCACTGACACCTGGACCTTTGCGCTTGGTGCGGCCATCACCCCGAATGAAAACGCCACGATCCGCGCGGGCCTTGCCTACTCGATTTTGACGGCTGGCTCGGAGACGGGCTTCAATGCAACCGGTGGTGACGGCAATGTCCGCAACTACGGGACCGATTACTCCATTGGTGGCGGCATTTCGGCCAGCCTGAAGTTCTGATCGCCCCTCAGACGAGGTGTTGAAAGCCCGGCCATGCGCCGGGCTTTTTCGTTTGAGGCGGAAGCATTGCAGTCAGCGTGCTCACATCGCCCTCGCTTCAAATCCGCAATCGTTGCGGCTTTGCAACACTCTTTGAACCGGTTGCGGCTTAGAACCTTTTGCCGCGGCCAAGCAACATGGCCTGCCACAAACTCTGCCATATTCGGGCGCAGGTGATGGCCACCCGCGCGCGGCATGGCGCTGCAACGGGGAAGAGACATCATGGACGCCAAGGTTTTCGACAAGAGCAAGCTGCCGAGCCGCCACACGACGGTTGGCCCGGCGCGCGCGCCGCATCGCTCCTATCTCTATGCGATGGGCCTGTCGGAGGCCGAGATCGCGCAGCCGCTCGTCGGCGTCGCGTCCTGCTGGAATGAGGCCGCCCCCTGCAACATCTCGCTGATGCGCCAGGCGCAGGTGGTGAAGAAAGGCGTGGCCGCCGCCAACGGCACGCCGCGCGAATTCTGCACCATAACCGTCACCGACGGCATCGCGATGGGCCACCAGGGCATGAAGTCGTCGCTCGTCAGCCGTGACGTGATTGCCGATTCGGTGGAACTCACCATGCGCGGCCATTGCTATGACGCGCTTGTCGGCCTTGCCGGTTGCGACAAGTCGCTGCCGGGCATGATGATGGCGATGGTACGCCTCAACGTGCCGTCGATCTTCATCTATGGCGGGTCGATCCTGCCAGGCACGTTCCGCGGTCGCCAGATCACCGTGCAGGATGTGTTCGAGGCTGTCGGCCAGCACTCGGTCGGAAACATGTCGGATGCGGACTTGCAGGAGATCGAGCAGGCTGCATGCCCGTCGGCTGGCTCATGCGGCGCGCAGTTCACCGCCAACACCATGGCTACGGTGGCCGAGGCCATCGGGCTTGCGCTTCCCTATTCCTGCGGCGCGCCCGCCCCTTACGAAATCCGCGACCGCTTCTCGTTTGCCTCGGGCGAGAAGGTGATGGAACTCATCGCAAAGCAGATCCGCCCGCGCGACATCGTGACCCGCAAGGCACTTGAAAACGCGGCCATGGTTGTCGCGGCGTCGGGCGGCTCCACCAATGCGGCGCTGCATCTGCCGGCCATCGCCCATGAATGCGGCATTTCGTTTGACCTCTTTGACGTGGCCGAGATTTTCAAGAAAACGCCCTACATCGCCGATCTGAAGCCAGGCGGCAAATATGTGGCGAAGGACATGTTTGAGGCGGGCGGCATTCCGCTCCTGATGAAGGCCCTGCTGGACGGTGGTTTCCTGCACGGCGACTGCATGACGGTGACCGGCCGCACGATGGCCGAAAACCTTGAGAAGGTGCGCTGGAACCCTGATCAGGATGTGGTGCGCACAACTGCCAACCCGATCACGGTGACAGGCGGCGTCGTGGGCCTCAAGGGCAACCTCGCGCCCGAAGGCGCCATCGTGAAGGTTGCGGGCATGAAGAACCTGCATTTCTCCGGTCCGGCGCGCTGCTTTGACAGCGAGGAGGAATGCTTCGAGGCTGTCTCGAAGAAGCTCTACAAGGAAGGCGAGGTGCTCGTCATCCGCTACGAGGGGCCGAAAGGCGGGCCGGGCATGCGCGAGATGCTGTCGACCACGGCTGCGCTCTACGGGCAAGGCATGGGAGACAAATTGGCGCTGATCACCGACGGCCGCTTCTCCGGCGCGACACGCGGCTTCTGCATCGGCCATGTCGGGCCGGAGGCGGCTGTCGGCGGGCCGATTGGTCTTTTGAAAGATGGCGACATCATCACGATCGATGCGGTCGAGGGCACCATCGACGTTGCGCTCAGCGACGCCGAACTGGACGCGCGCCGCAAGGATTGGAAACCGCGCGGCACGGATTACAACTCCGGCGCGCTTTGGAAATATGCCCAAACGGTGAACTCGGCCCGGTATGGGGCCGTCACCCATCCGGGCGGGTCTGCGGAAACACATTGCTATGCGGATATCTGAGGCCTTCGGCCTGCGTCGGTTCAGCCCGGTGCGTTTGGGCTTGCGTCATTTAGGCATTATCCTGCCGGGCGTTTGCGTTGCGGGTGCGGCGCTCGCCCAGTCGCAGCCGGAGTTGGGCGACCCGTGGGCCGCATTCAAGTTCGGCTACAATGCCTATCAGCAAGGCAACAAGGCTGAAGCCGTGGAAGCCTACCGCTATGCCGCTGAAAACGGGCTGCCCGGCGCACGCTGGAAGCTTGCGCAAATGTATGCAAGCGGCGACGGCGTGCCGCGTGACGATCTGGCGGCGTTCCGCATGTTCGAGGACGTCATCCGGACGGGCGCGGAGCCAGGCAGCCAGGACGAAAGCTATGTGGCCGATGCCTATGTCTCGCTGGCGCGCTATCTGCGCGACGGCATTCCTGGCACGGAGATTGCGCCCAACGCGCCGCTCGCGCGCGACCTCTACATGCGCGCGGCGACTTTTTACGGCAGCCCTGAGGCGCAATTCGAGCTTGGACGCATGATTTTGAGCGAAGAGCCGACGCCGAACGGCTTCATGCAGGCGGCGCGCTGGCTGCAACTTGCTGTGAAGAAGGGCCATTTCGGCGCACAGGCTTTGCTCGGGAAGATCTATTTCGAAAGCGGCCGCACCGTGCGCGGGCTGGCCATGCTGACGGATGCCCTGAAGCGCGCCGATCAGGCGAACCGGGCGTGGATCCTGTCCTTGCAGGAGAAAGCGTTCGCGCTCACCAGCGAAGCCGACCGCCGCACCGCCATGGCGCTCGCCGAGGGTGACGGAACTTTCGTGCCCGACAACGGGCAGGGGCAAGGCGCTCTGCCCGTCGGTTCCGGCAACTGAGTTGATCGCGCCGGTTGCTCAACTCTGCGGGCAGCCGTCGACGATTTTCTTCCAGCTCGTGACGTTTTGCACTTTTTCGCAGCGGTACGTGTCGCTTTGCCCGTTGAGGCGAAGGCAGGCGGTCTGACCTTCAATGTAACTTTGACCTTCGGCCCGGCACTGGCAAGCTCCCGACCCGATGGGCGGTTGTGCAAGCGATGCGCCGGGCAAGAAAGGTGCGGCCAGTGCCGCGCACGCACCCAGCAGGGCGATGCGCTCACGCCGCAAGGCTGACCACCACCGGAACATGATCTGACGGTTTTTCCCAGCCGCGCACATGGCTGTCGATGCGCACATGCCGAAGGCGTTGTGCGGCTTCAGGTGATAACAGCGCGTGGTCGATGCGTATGCCGTTATTCTTCTGGTATGCCCCCGCCTGATAGTCCCAGAAAGTGTAAACATGCGGGGCGCCGGTCACGGCACGCACTGCATCGGTGAACCCGAGATTGATGAGCCGCCCATAGGCCTGCCGCGATTCGGGCTGGAACAGCGCATCACCGACCCATTGGTCCGGCTCGGCACAATCCTCAGCCTGCGGAATGACGTTGTAGTCGCCGCACAGGATGAAGATCTCTTCGAGTGCCAGCCGTCCGGCGGCGTGCTGTTCCAGCCGCTTCATCCAAGAGAGCTTGTAGGGGAACTTCTCGGTCCCGAGCGGGTTGCCGTTCGGCAAATAGAGGCAGCCGACCCGGATGATGCGCGTCCCGAATGGATAGGCACCCTCGATGTATCGCGCCTGTTCGTCGGACTCGTCGCCGGGAAGGCGGCGCATCACCTCCAGCGGAGAGACGCGCGACAGGAGTGCGACGCCGTTGAACCCTTTCTGGCCATGCGTCTCGACATGATAGCCGAGCGCCTCGACTTCGAGCCTCGGAAAACCCTCATCGACGGACTTGATCTCCTGCAGGCCGACAATGTCGGGCTTGGCTTCCGCAAGCCAGGCAAGCAGGGCATCGATGCGCGCTTTGACGCCATTGATGTTCCACGTGGCGACGGAGAAGGTGCCGCCCACGTTCAGACCGAAAACGAGGTGCCGCAGCCGCACGACGCGACAGCGTTCGGGTTGGTGATCTTGAACGCTTGTCCCATCAGGTCATCGACAAAATCGATGACCGAGCCTTTCATATAGACGACCGACAATTCGTCGATCAGCACCATTCCGCCATCCTGCTCAAACACGATGTCGTCGCTGTTGGGTTTGGCCGGCACGATGTCGAATTTGTATGAAAAGCCGGAACAGCCGCCGCCTTCAACCGAGATGCGCAATGCGCTTTTCTCGGCTTCCGCCGCCGTTACCTTGGCGACCCGGCGGTAGGCCGCATCGGTGACAGCCACAACGGTGTCGGATGGCGAGGCGATTACGGGCGCGTTCATTCCCTGTCCGTTCCGGTTTTGCAAGTTGCACCAAGGAGGTAAGGAGCGTGCCAAGCCAAGTCAAGCAAGAGGGGCGCAGTCTGGAATGGCTCCAGAAAAGCATCCATTCCAAGGATTGATCGGTTTCGGCCACCAGCCGCGCGCAGCATATGCCTGTGACCCGGCGGCAAGCATGGGACGGTTGATTGCCGAGGCCCCGAGCCCGACGCGAACCGAATTCCAGCGCGACCGTGACCGCATCATCCATTCAACCGCGTTCCGTCGCCTGAAGCACAAGACACAGGTTTTTCTTGAGCATGAAAGCGACCATTACCGCACGCGGCTGACGCACACGTTGGAGGTGGCGCAGATCGCGCGCGGGCTGGCACGGGCTTTGCGTGTGGACGAGGATCTGACGGAGGCAATCGCCCTTGTGCATGATTTCGGCCACACGCCCTTCGGCCATGCCGGAGAGCGGGCCTTGAACCGCATCATGGCCGGGCAGGGCGGTTTTGATCACAATGCCCAAGCGCTCCGTATCGTGACCGAACTGGAGCAGGTCTATGCCCGTTTCGGCGGTTTGAACCTGACATTCGAGACACTGGAAGGGCTCGTCAAGCATAACGGGCCGCTTGGCCGGCAGGGGGATGTGATCCCGCAGCCGATCCTCGCCTTTGATGCGGTCATGCCGCTTGGGTTGGACGGTTTTGCGCCATTGGAGGCGCAATGCGCGGCAATTGCTGACGACATCGCTTATGATGCCCACGACATCGACGATGGCATGCGCTCCGGCATTTTGACCATGGCCGAATTGCTTGACGCGCCGGTCGTCGGGCCGATTTGCCACGAAGTCCGGGCGCTGTACCCGGATGTGCCCGATCTCCGGCTGGTCCATGAGGTCACGCGTCGCCAGATCACCGTGATGGTGGAGGATGTGCTCCGGACTGCATTGACCGCGATCGGCGCGCATGGTCCACGTTCCGCCGCCGATGTGCGCACGGCACCCGCGGCCCTTGTCACCTTCTCCGAACCGATGCGGCAGGCGGAAGCCGAATTGAAGCGCTTCTTGTTCGGGCACTTGTATCGCCATCCCGATGTCATGTCGCGCATGAGCGAGGCCGAGCATGTCGTGGAGGCGCTGTTTGCGCGCTATCGCGACGAACCGCATGAAATCGGCGGCTTTGCATCCCATGCGCCGCACCCTACGACAGAACGGCGCGTCGCCGACTATATCGCCGGAATGACGGATCGTTTCGCGCTGCGCGAATATCGCCGCTTGTTTGACCGGACAGCCGATTTGGTCTAACCGCCCGGCCATACCTCAGTCGATTTTCAGCACGGGCTGCCCTGGTTCATGGACATCTTCCACCTGTTTCGCGGCCGCATCGAAGCCGCCGTGCACGCTTCCGGCCTTGGTGCTTCGCTCGCTGACGGCGTGATCGACCGCGTGACCGTGGAAGCCCCGCGCGATCCGTCTCATGGCGATATCGCCACCAATGCCGCGCTGATCCTTGCCAAGCCTGCAGGCTTGGCGCCGCGCGATGTCGCTGAAAAGCTCGCGACTGCATTGAAGGCCGATAGTGACGTCGAAGCGGTTGATGTGGCCGGGCCGGGCTTTGTCAATCTGCGGCTGGCACGCGCGTTCTGGCATCGCCAATTGGCCGACATGCTGGCCGCGGGCCCGCAGTATGGTTCAGGTGTTGTCACCCGCCCGCGCGCGATCAATGTGGAATACGTCTCCGCCAACCCGACAGGGCCGATGCATGTCGGCCATTGCCGAGGGGCCGTTGTCGGCGATGCGCTTGCCAATCTGCTGGCCTTTGCGGGCCACAAGGTGACAAAGGAATACTACATCAACGATGCCGGCGCGCAGGTCGACGTGCTCGCCCAGTCGGCTCTGCTCCGCTACCGTGAGGCATTGGGCGAAGACATTGGGGAAATCCCTGCTGGCTTCTATCCCGGTGATTACCTGAAGCCGGTCGGCGCGGCGTTGGCGCATTCCTACGGCGAGAAGCTCAAGACGATGCACAAGGATGCATCGCTGGCGATCGCCCGCAAGGTTGCCGTCGACATGATGATGGAAATGATCCGTGGCGATCTGGCGGCACTCAATGTGCGCCAGGACGTGTTTTTCTCCGAACGCCAGCTTCATGCGGAAGATGCGCGCAAGATCCGCGACACCATCAATGATTTGACCATGAAGGGCCATGTCTATCGCGGCGCGTTGCCGCCGCCCAAGGGCGAGATCCCCGAGGACTGGGAGCCGCGCGAACAGACCCTGTTCCGGTCAACGGCTGTTGGCGACGACATGGACCGCCCGCTGATGAAATCGGACGGCAGTTACACCTATTTCGCCAGCGACGTCGCCTATTTCAAAGACAAGCATGATCGCGGCTTCGAGCAGATGGTGTTCATCCTCGGGGCCGACCATGGAGGCTATGTCAAGCGGCTGGAGGCCGTCGCGCGCGCCATTGCCGGTGACGCGGCGCAGATCGACGTGCTGCTGTGCCAGTTGGTCAAGCTTTACCGCAATGGCGAACCTGTGCGCATGTCGAAGCGTGCGGGCGAATTCGTGACATTGCGCGATGTGGTGGCGGAGGTTGGTCGCGACGCCGTCCGCTTCATGATGCTGTACCGGAAAGCGGAAGCCCCGCTCGATTTCGACTTCGCCAAGGTCACGGAGCAATCCAAGGACAACCCCGTCTTCTACGTCCAGTATGGCGCGGCGCGGACGCATTCGGTGTTCCGTCAGGCCGCCGAGGTGCTGGGCGATGTCGATGCGCGGCTTGGTGATGCGCTGCCGCTCGACGTGTTGGCGCATCCAAGCGAAATCGACTTGATTCGGCTGCTCGCGCAATGGCCGCGCATCGTGGAGGCGGCAAGCCGCGCGATGGAGCCGCATCGCGTCGCGTTTTATCTTTATGAGGTGGCAAGCGCTTTCCATGCCCATTGGAACAAGGGCAATGATGACCCGGCCTTACGGTTTATTAAGCATGATGACGCAAACCTGACCTTGGCACGGATGGGACTGGTGAAGGCCGTTTCCAATGTGCTGAACGCCGGTCTGGCCATTGTCGGGGCCGAAGCGCCAACAGAGATGCGGTAGGTTTCGGCGTCTTTGTTTGTCCATATTGGACCTGTAACGCTTCTGGTCTGCTGCGATTGCGGACTGCATCTGCGGGAACAGGGCCATGACCGACCAGAATGTGACATTGCGGACCAGACCCGCCGAGGCCGCTCCGCTGGAGGATGATCCGTTTGCCGGGTTGTCCTCTGTGCTTGATGACATCATCAAGGGCAGGGCGGTCGGGCGCGAGGCTGTTGCCGCGCCAATCTTGCAGTCGCCCGACACCGAACCGCCGGTGGAGACCCGTCCTCCTGTCGCGCCAGCGCCACGGCGCATGCCTGTTGTCACGCCATCGGCGATGGACCGGGTTCTGGCATCGGCGCCGAAGGCGACGCCGGTCGCCTGGCAGGCACGCGCCGCACCGATCGGCGAAAGCCCGCAAGACGCCTTCGAGGCGCAGTTGGGCATGGTGCATCTGCCGCGCGCATCCGATCCGTTTCCCGACGCTGATCTGCGCGGCACGCTCGATCCCGAGCCGGTCACCGTCCATGCCGCTGAACCGGAACCTGTAGCGCAACCCGCGTCCGAGGCCGCAATGGATGGCCTCGCGGCGAGCGTCGAGGCCCTGTTTGCAGTTGCCCCGTCAAAGGTTCAACAGGATGCCCGCACGGCTATCGCGGAAGTCTCCGCACCAGCCTTGCCGGTTGTCGACACCCTTTCGGAAATCGAACTGGCATCGGCGCTGGCCGGTGGATCGACGCCCTATGCCGACGTTCAGCCAACGGATGCGTTCGTCATTCCGGCTTTGCCGGAAGCCGTGCAGCCTGAACCGCAGGCGCGCCTTGATGACGATGTGGACTTCTATGACATCGTGCGCACACGCGGGGCCGTACGGGCCGCTTCGGTTGCGCCCATCGCACTGGACAATGCGGCAGTGGCGGTTGAGGCCGTGCCGGCCAGCCTGACCGTCGGTCCGGTTGCCGTGCCCATCTCGTCGGAGGTGCCGATTGCGGCATCTCACACGGACAATGCTTCTCCGATGGTCGCCACTCCGGGCGACAAAGCTGGGACGCTGCAACCGGCCCCTCTTGCAAGAGCGACGTCTGTCGAAGACGATCCCTTGAGCGAATTCACCGCCTATTTCGAGAGCCAGTCCCCGACACGGACGCCTCCTCTCGCGCGGGATCCCCTTGTTGCACCGCAGCCGCAGGCTTCTTCCATCGAAAAGCCGGTGGTGTTGGCGCCGGAACTCACCGACGCGTTCGACGCGCCGGATGCCGCTGTCGCTGCTGCACCGGCTGCGAAAAGCGGCGGCAGCCGGGCCTATTGGGTTGCCGCCGCCGTGCTTGGCGTGGCGGTCCTGGGCGGTCTTGGCGCAGTAGGGGGGGCATGGTTTTCTCCCGATACGGCGCAGCCCGGCGGAGAACCGGCCATCGTTCGCGCCGACAACGAGCCGGTGCGCGTTGCGCCCGCTGATCCGGGCGGCACGCAGGTTCCCAACCAGGACAGCGTGGTGATGAATGAGGTTGCGGGCGGGCAGGCGGCTCAGCCCTTGCCGGTGCAACCCGAACTGGTTGAGGGGCGCGAGGAACCGCAGATATCCGGTGCGCCGGTCAAGGTCGAGGACCGTGTCCCGGCTGGAGAGGGCGAGGGCGCCGCCGAGCCCGAGGGAACCCTGATGGTCGCGCCGCGCGCCGTGCAGACCGTGACAGTGCGTCCCGACGGCACATTGGTCGTCGAGCCGCAGGCCGCCGTGCCCGCGCCCGCACCCATCGCCGAGCTGCCAGCGGACGCCGGAGCCGTGCAATCGGCGCCCCGTGCAGAAGCCGATCCCGTTCAACAATCGGAACCCGCGCCGGCGGCCGTGGATCTGGCGCCCGTGGCCGCTCCGCCCGCGCCGACGGCAACCAATGTCGCGCCAGTGCCTGAACCGGCGCTGGAAACAGCCGAGGTGCCCGTCCCGGCTCCCGCTCCCGAACCAGCACCTGAACCCGCCGCGGCGGTGCAGGCCGCAGCACCTGCGCCGCAGCCGCAAGCCTTGCCTTCCGCGCCTGCAGTCGTTCCGGATTCGCGCCCGGCGGACCAGCCGCTCACCATTGTCAATCCTGACGCGCAGACAGCGGAGCAAACGCAGTCGGCGGAGCAACCGGTTGCCGCGCCGTCCGAACAGCCAGCGGTGCTGCCCGGCGGTTTTGCCATGCAGATTTCATCGCAGCCTTCGGAAGCGGCGGCTATGAAGTCCTTGCAGGATCTGTCTGGCCGCTTTGGCAGCATTCTCGGCGGGCGTGATTACGCGATCCAGAAGGCGCAGGTCGAGGGCAAGGGCACGTTCTACCGCGTGCGCATCCTTGCTTCTTCTCGCGAAGACGCAAACGCGCTGTGCGCGCGCTACAAGGCGGCAGGCGGCAGCTGCTTCGTCACCCGATAAGTGCTCCCGATTGGAATGTCCCGATGTCCGACATGCAAGTGGCCGCCATATTCGGCCTGTCCGGCCTTGCTCTCACGGCGGATGAACGCGCCTTTTTCGCCCGGGTGAACCCATGGGGTTACATCCTGTTTGCCCGCAACATCGCGGACGCGGCGCAATTGCGCTCGCTGACCGATTCGTTGCGCCTGCTGTCAGGACGCCGCAACGTGCCGATTTTCATCGATCAGGAGGGCGGCAGGGTGCAGCGAATCCGGCCGCCGCTTGCGCCGCTTTACCCGTCGGGCCGCACGCTTGGCGCGATTCACGGGCATGATCGTGCCAAGGGTCTGCGGGCCGCCTGGCTGATGGCGCGCTTGCACGCGTTCGATCTGGCGGCCTATGGGATCAACGCCGATTGCCTGCCTGTGCTCGACGTTCCGGTCGAGGGCGCGCACGACGTGATCGGTGACCGCGCCTATGCGCGCGATCCGGAAATTGTCGCGGAAATCGGCCTTGCTTCGGCCAAGGGGCTGATGGATGGCGGCATCATGCCGGTCATCAAGCACATTCCCGGCCATGGGCGCGGCGCGGCCGACAGCCATCTCGATCTGCCCGTTGTGAACACACCGCATGAGGCGCTCTCTGCCACGGACTTCTTGCCCTTCAAGGCGCTCGCCTCCATGCCTGCCGCGATGACGGCGCACATCACCTACACGGCGCTGGACGCCGAAAGCTGCGCCACCATGTCACGCAAGGTCATCACGCACGTCATCCGCAAGGAGATCGGGTTTGGCGGCTTGCTGATGAGCGACGACGTGTCGATGAAGGCGCTTTCTGGGGATTTTGGCGAACGGGCTGACAGAATTATTCGCGCCGGATGCGATATCGTGCTTCACTGCAATGGTGACATGGCGGAAATGGAAGCGCTCGCCGCCGCCATACCGCCGCTGAAGGACAAGTCCCTTGCGCGGGCCAAACGGGCCGTCCGCGGCCTGGGCAAGGCGAAGGACGGGCATGAAAGCGCATTGCGCGCCGAGTTTCAGGAGCTTTTGGCTGCCGCCTGCTGACAGGCTGCAGTCTGCTTGCACATGTCTGTCCGGTAGCAGGTGGTGCGGCCGATGAGTGTGCGCCTCGCCGCCGCCAAGGCTATGCAGGACGGCAATTTCGAAGGGCTGTGGGATGAAGCCGCGCCCGGCGAAGACCGGTTGACGCTTGATATTGACGGTTTTGAAGGCCCGCTGGACCTGCTGCTGCATCTGGCGCGCGAGCAGAAGGTCGATCTGCTGCAAATCTCCGTCCTTGCGCTCGCCGAACAATATCTCGTCTTTGTCGAGCGTGCACGTGCGCTTCGCCTTGATCTGGCCGCCGATTACCTCGTGATGGCGGCATGGCTTGCCTATCTGAAGTCGAAGCTCCTGATTCCGCGTTCTGGCCGTGATCAGGAACAGCCGGGCGAGGAGTTGGCATCGCTGCTGCAATTCCGCCTGCGGCGGCTTGAAGCCATGCGGGCGGTGGCGCAAAAGCTTGTCGGCGGCCGCCTGCTTGGCCGCGACGTGTTTGCCCGCGGCGCGCCGGAGGCAGAGATCACCCGGCTCGACCTGCGGTTTTCAGCCAGCCTGCATGATTTGCTGTCGGCCTACGGCGCGATGCGGCAGCGTGTGGCTTCATCGTCCATGACCATCCGCCAGCGCCGTGTCTGGGCACTGAAGGAAGCGCGCGAGCTGCTGGAACGCCTGATCGGCGACATCGCCGATTGGACGGAACTGGACAGTTTTTTGCTGCGCTACGTCGTTTCCGGCGAAGAGCGGGCCTCCGCGCTTGCCAGTTCATTTGCGGCCAGCCTTGAAATGGTGAAAGAGGGGCGCATCGAGGTCCGCCAGGATGCGGCGTTCGCCCCCTTGCAGGTGCGGCGCACCGCACATCAGCATGGCGGAACGGGACAGGCAGCGTGATGAACATGGATGGCAAACGGGGCGGTTCGGCGGCCTTGTCGGAAACGGATGATGCGGCCCATGCCGATTTCGATGGCTCGATGTTCGAGACGTCGGCATCGCGCCTGTTGCGGGCCGAGACCGTGCGCATGGTTGAAGCGCTGCTGTTTGCCTCCGCCGACCCGGTGAGTTTCGACGCATTGGCCGAGCGGTTGCCCGCCGGTGCCGATCTCGGTGCCGCCATCGCGCAGTTGCGCCAGCTCTATGCCGGGCGTGGCGTGGTCCTCTTCGAGCATGATGGCGCGTATGCGTTCAGAACCGCGCCCGACCTCGCCCATCTCCTCAACCGCGACAGGGAGGCGATACGCAAATTGTCGCGCGCTGCGCTCGAAGTCCTGTCGATCATCGCTTATCACCAGCCCGTGACGCGAGCCGAAATCGAGGATGTGCGCGGCGTCGACACCTCGAAGGGGACGCTTGACACGCTGCTTGAGGCCAATTGGGTGAAGATGCGCGGCCGCCGCCGCACACCCGGCCGACCCGTCACCTATGGCACAACGCTTGAGTTCCTCAATCATTTCGGGCTGGAGACTTTGGCCGACCTGCCGGGTCTGGATGAACTCAAGGCGGCGGGGCTTCTCACCGCACGTATTCCGGACCATCTGCGCGCCGCCCCTCCCGCCGACCCGGATGCCCTTGCCGATGACGAGGATGCGCTCACCGACATCGATCTGGCCGAACTGGGATTGTTGACTCCCAGAGTCGAGAATGATTGATGTCGACAATGATTGACCGGGATTGAATTGTCCCGCACCGAACCCTTGAGCTCATGCCGGACACGCAACGCCACGCCCGCCAGACGCTCGGCGTATCCTTTGCCGCCAGCCTTGGCTTCGACCGCGTGTCCCACGTCTATCGCGGCGGCAAGCACGTTCTCCACGATGTTTCGCTGACGATCGCGCCTGGCGAGGTGCTGTGCCTTCTCGGGCCGTCGGGCTCGGGCAAAAGCACGCTGCTGTCGATTGCCTGTGGCATCGAGCGCCAGACATCGGGCCGTGTCCTTCTCAATGACCGCGAGATCGCGGGGCCGGAACGCATGCTGAAGCCGGAGGAGCGCTCGATCGGCATGGTGTTCCAAGACTACGCGCTCTTCCCGCACATGACGCTGATTGAGAACGTGCGCTACGGCCTCACCAAGGTCTCGCGCGGCGAGGGCAGGGTGTTGGCACTGCAAGCGCTGGAGCGGGTGGGGCTTGCCAGCCATGCCGAACGGTTCCCGCATGCGCTCTCCGGTGGCGAGCAGCAGCGCGTGGCGCTGGCGCGCGCGCTTGCACCGCGCCCTGCGGTGCTGTTGCTGGACGAACCATTCTCCGGTCTCGATTCCCGCCTCCGCGACCAGGTGCGTGGGGATACGCTGGCAACTCTGCGCGAAAGCCGGGCGACGGCTGTGATCGTCACCCATGATTCCAAGGAGGCCATGCTTCTCGCCGACCGCATCGCGCTGCTCAATGCCGGACGGCTGGAACAGCTTGGCACGATGTATGAGCTGTTTGATGCGCCGACGAGCCTTTTTGCCGCGAGTTTCTTTTCACCGCTCAACGTCTTTCAGGTCACGGCGAAGGGCGGACGGGCCGATACTCCGCTTGGCTCGTTTCCGGTTGCCGCGGCGCTCTCCGGTCGAACGGTTGATGTCGGCGTCAGGATCACCGGGATCTCCGCTCATGCGCATTGCCGCGAGGGCGGCGGAACCGTGCCTGCCCGCATTTTGTCGCGGCGGTTCCTTGGTGATGCCGAATTCATGTTGCTTGCTGTGAACGGTGCTCCCGAGCCGGTGCAGGCGCAGATGCCATGCGGGTCGCTTCCTGCTTCGACGCGCGATGCCTATCTTTCCGTTGACCCGCGCGCAGTGGTTGTGTTTGAAACAGGGCGATCGCAGCACTACGTCTCAGTGCCTGAACCCTCGTGAAAGGAATGTGCGCATGGGCGCGTTTTCGATCTGGCATTGGCTGATTGTCTTGGTGGTGGTGCTGCTGCTCTTCGGCCGCGGCAAGATTCCCGAATTGATGGGCGACGTGGCCAAGGGCATCAAGAATTTCAAGAAAGGCATGGGTGAGGACCCGGCCGACGCGACTGACACCGCAAAAACGGTCGACCACAATCCCAACGAGAAAAAGCCTTCCTGATCCGGCGCTTTGGATCATTTTGTGTTGTGGCGGTTTGTCGGAACGGTGACGAAATGACCGGGCTCAACATGTTCGGGCATGCTGCCAGCGAAAGACCATCGCCACTTTTTCGCAGCACGCTCCAGCGCCATCGGGCTTGCGCCTCGAACTGAAGGCTGAACGCCATGCTTGAAGTCGGCTGGTCGGAGATATTGGTGATTGCGATCGTTTTGATCGTGATCGTCGGTCCGAAGGACTTGCCGAAAATGCTGCGCACATTCGGCACGACAATGCGGAAGATGCGCGCCATGGCGGGTGACTTTCAGCATCAGTTCAATGAAGCGCTGAAAGAGGCCGAACTCGACGAGGTGCGCAAAACCATCGATGATGTGCGCGGCTTGAACCCGCGCAACGCCATCCGCGATGCGCTCGACCCGCTGCGCCAGGTCGGCGAGGATGTCCGCCGGGAGCTGAACAAATCGGATGCCGACATCCGCGCCAAGGCGGCGGCGCTCGATGCGCAGCCAAAAGCCGAGACGGCACCGGTCCCAGCGCCGGTCGCCCCGATCGCCGTTCCGCCCGCCACCGTAGCCCTTGCGCCCGGCATGCCGAAGGGTCTGATACCGGAGACGCCCGATGTGTCCGGACCCGCGACGCGGCCCCGGACGGCCGCAAAGGCCAAGACTGCGGACAAGACTGCGGCCAAGACTGCGGACAAGACTGCGGCCAAGCCGCGTGTGAGGGGACGGGGACGGGGACGAAAGGCCGTCCAAAAGCCGGCACCAACGGAAAGGCGTCGACATGAGCGCGGCAAAGCCGGACAGCGAGGATGACATCGAGGCGTCCAGCGCACCGCTGATGGAACATCTGATCGAACTGCGGTCTCGGCTCATGTGGGCGATTGGCGGATTTCTCGTCGCCTTCATCATATGTTTCGCCTATGCGCAGCCGCTCTACAACCTGCTGATCCTCCCGTTCCAATGGGCTGTGGAGTGGGCGGGCTTCGACCGCGAAAAGGTCCAGTTCATCTATACAGCGCCACAGGAATTCTTCTTCACCCAAATCAAGGTCGCCGTGTTCGGCGGCGCGGTTCTGGCATTCCCGCTGATCGCGACGCAGGTTTACAAGTTTGTTGCGCCCGGCCTCTACAAAAGCGAGCGCATGGCCTTCCTGCCATTCCTTGTGGCCTCGCCACTGTTGTTTTTGCTCGGAGCGGCACTGGTTTATTTCTTCTTCACGCCAATGGTGATGTGGTTCTTCCTTGCCATGCAGCAGACCGGCGAGGGCGGCGAGGTGCAGATCCAGCTTCTGCCAAAGGTCTCGGAATATCTCGGCCTGATCATGACGCTGGTGTTCGCGTTCGGTCTCGTGTTCCAGTTGCCCGTCGTGACTACATTGCTGGCGCGCGCGGGCCTCGCCACATCCGAGGGGCTGGCCGACAAGCGCAAATATGCCATTGTCGCGGCGTTCGTGGTGGCCGCCGTGTTGACGCCGCCTGACCCGGTCAGCCAGATCGGCCTCGCTTTGCCGACCATCCTGCTCTACGAGATCGGGATTTATTGCGCCAAGATGGTTGAACGTGCACGCAAGAAGGCCGATGCGTCAAATGGCGAGACCTTGCCCGCCGCGGGCGAGTGAGGTTTGCGCTTCACGAAGCTGTGCATGCAGGCTAAAGCCGCACCATGAACCAGGTCATTCTTGTTGCTTGCGGCGGCGCGCTGGGCGCGTGCCTGAGGCATGGCGCAAATCTGCTCGCCGCGCGCCTGATGGGCGGCGGCTTCCCTTGGGCGACCTTCACGGTCAACGTCGTCGGATCGCTGGCAATGGGTTGCCTAGCCGGCTGGCTCATGCGGCGCGCCGGAGGTGAGGCCGATGCATCCCTTCGCCTGTTCATCGGGACAGGCCTGCTTGGCGGCTTCACCACATTTTCGGCATTTTCGCTGGATGCGGCACAGCTTTGGCAACGTGGCGCGACCACCCATGCCGCGATCTATGTCTTCGGCAGCGTGGTGTTGTCGCTGGCAGCGGTGTTTGCCGGGTTGGCGCTGATGCGGGGGCAGGGCTGATGATGTCGGACGCGCGGATCATCGAACAGCGGACGGTTGCCGCCGATGAGGCAGGCATGCGGCTGGACCGCTGGTTCAAACTGCATTTTCCCGGCCTCGGTTTCGGCGCGCTGCAAAAGCTGTTGCGCACGGGCCAGGTGCGCATCGATGGCGGCCGGGTGAAGGCCGATGCGCGCGTTGAACCGGGGCAGGTGGTGCGCGTTCCGCCTCTGGGCATTGCTGGCGCCGACACGCGGCCGTTGACTGTCAACACCATGCGCGACCGCACGGATTTCGACGCGCTGTCTGCCATGATCATCCATGAGGATGACAAAGTGCTGGTGCTCAACAAGCCGCATGGCATTGCCGTGCAAGGCGGGTCCGGCATCAACCGCCATATTGACGGGATGCTGGAATCCTTCCGCAACAAGAAGGGCGAGAAGCCGCGCCTTGTGCACCGCATCGACCGCGACACCTCCGGCGTGCTGGTCGTTGCACGCACGCGGGCGGCGGCGGTTCATCTGACAAAGGCCTTCCGCGAGCGGACAACGGAAAAAATCTATTGGGCTCTTGTCAAAGGCAATCCGCGCATCAAGGACGGCCGCATCTCGACCTACCTCAAGCGCGAGGCGACGGACGAAGGCGACAAGATGCGCGTCGCCCGCCATGGTGAGGACGGGGCGGAACATGCGCTGACCTTCATCCGCCCTGTCATGCCTGCCGGCACGGCCGCCCATTGGGTGGAACTCAAGCCCGAAACCGGGCGGATGCATCAATTGCGTGTCCATTGCTGGCATGTCGGCCACCCCATCGTCGGTGACCCGAAATATCCGGTCGAAGACCACAATTGGGTCATGCCCGGCGGCATCCAGAACAAGCTGCATCTTCATGCGCGCCGCATCATCGTGCCGCATCCGTCCGGCGGCATGTTAGACGTGACGGCGCCCCTTCCGCCGCATATGCGCCAGACGTGGAACCTGTTCGGCTGGGATGAGGCGGACGGCGAGGGATGACCATGCGCGACGACATGCGGCTGATTGGCGAAGGACACGATCCGGTCAAGGCGGCGCAGGCCGCCATGCGGCCGTCCTTGCCAAAACGGTTCTACAAGACGGCGGAAGCTGTTGAAACAGAACATGGGTTTGCTGTGCATCTGGACGGGCGGACCGCACGCACACCAGCCAGGAACCGTTTGTTCCTTCCGTCCTTCGACCTTGCGCGGCGCGTGGCGGCCGAATGGGCGGCGCAAGGCGATGCCGTTGACCCCATGACCATGCCGCTGACCCGCATCATCAATCCGGCGATCGATGCGGTCGGTTCAAAGATGGGGGAGGTGCGCGCCGACATCGTGGCCTATGCCGGAAGCGACCTGCTTTGCTATCGGGCGGGCGAGCCGGAAACGCTGGTCAACCGGCAACATGCGGTTTGGGATCCGGTCCTGCGCCGCGCGGAAGCGGAGACCGGGGCGCGCTTCCTGCTGGCCGAGGGCGTGGTGCATGTGGCGCAAGGTGAAGCCGACATGGCCCGCTTTGCGTCCGCGCTGGAACGCGCCACAACGCACCCTTTCACGCTTGCCGCCACCCATGTGATGACGACGCTCACCGGATCGGCATTGCTGGCGTTGAGCGTGGCAGCCGGATGGCTTGAACCGCAAGCGGCGTGGCATGCGGCCCATCTCGACGAGGATTGGACCAATGAGCACTGGGGCGTGGATGCGGAAGCCGCTGATCGTCGCGCCAGGCGCGAACGCGATTTCGTGGCCGCTGCGATCATAGTGGCATGCATGCGCGATTGCGCAGCCTGATCCGGCCGCCATTCTTCACGCTTTGCGCAGCGGCGCGAAGCTGAAACGATGCAGCCGATGAACGCCGCCATGGTGCGCGAGCGCCGCGCGGTGGCGCTCGGCCCCGTATCCTTTGTGGTCCAGAAAGCCGAATTCAGGCAGCGCGGCATCCGCGCGGATCATCATGCGGTCGCGCATGACCTTTGCGATGATGGAGGCCGCGGCAATGGAGACCGAGCGGCCGTCACCCTTGACCATGGCTGAGGCCGTGCAAGGCAAGTGATCGGGCAGACGGTTGCCATCCACCAGGACGTGGCCGGGCGGCACCGACAGCGCAACCACTGCGCGCCGCATGGCGACCATCGTGGCGGCAAGAATGTTCGTCCGGTCAATGGTTTCGGCGTTGGATGATGCAACGGACACGGCAAGTGACGTTACAAGAATCGCATCAAACAGCGTTTCGCGGCGGAGTGCCGGCAAGACCTTGGAATCATCCAGCCCGCAGGGGATGTTGCACGGGTCAAGAATGACGGCGGCGGCGACCACCGGCCCGGCGAGCGGGCCGCGGCCCGCCTCATCGACGCCAGCAACCAAGCCGGTGCCTTGCGCCAGCAGTCGCGCCTCGACGCTGAAGTCGGGCCCGGCAGCGGGCGCAAACAATTGCGGAGAATCGGCACGGGCGCGAGGCATGGACCAGTCCTGCCCGCCCGGCCGGTTCTCCGCAAGTCCGCTCCTGCGCCGGGGGTGAGGGGCAGGGGAGCGGCCGGACCGCGCCTGTGGGGGCAGGGGCGTGCGGGCCGGAAAACAGGGCGAGTGTCAAAACAGCGACATTTGCTTCGGGTGGCGCACCATCGGCTCAAACAGGTCCGTGCGCATGTCGAGCCTGGTGCGATTGAGCCCCAGCTGCTTGGCCTTGATCTCGAAGCGCCGCGCGATCTGCCATGCATAGGGCCCGGTGCCTTTCATGCGCTTGCCCCATTCGGCATCATAATCCTTGCCGTCCCGCATGGAGCGCACCAGCGACATGACATGGCGGAACCTGTCTGGGTAATGGCGCAGCAGCCACTCCTTGAACACGGGCGCAACTTCCAGCGGCAGGCGCAGCAGCACATAGCCAGCTTCCGCCGCGCCTGCCGCTGCAGCGGAATCAAGCAGCCGCTCCAACTCGTGATCATTGAGGCCGGGAATGACAGGCGCTGTCATCACGCCACAGGGAACACCGGCCTCATTCAGCGCCTTGATCGCCTCCAGCCGCCGCGACGGCGTTGCGGCGCGCGGCTCCATCGTGCGGGCCAGACGCCGGTCGAGCGTTGTCAGAGACATGCGCACCTTGACCAGACCGCGCGCAGCCATACGCGACAGAATGTCGATATCGCGAAGGATGAGGGACGATTTGGTGACGATCCCGACAGGATGGTTGAACCGGTCAAGCACCTCCAGCACCTCGCGCATGATGCGCCATTGTCTCTCTGCCGGCTGATAGGGATCCGTGTTGGTGCCGATCGCGATCACTTTCGGCACATAGCCCGGCGCCGACAATTCGCGCTCCAGCAGTGCGGCCGCATCGGGTTTGGCAAACAGCTTCGTCTCGAAATCCAAACCCGCAGACAGGCCCATATGCGCATGGCTTGGCCGCGCGAAACAGTAGACACAGCCATGCTCGCAGCCACGATAAGGATTGATCGAGCGGTCAAACGGGATATCGGGTGAAGTGTTGCGCGTGATGATGGTGCGCGCCCGCTCCACCTGCATCTCGGTTTTCAACGCAGGCAATTCCTCGTCGATCTCCCAGCCATCATGGACCGGTGCTTTCTGGACCGGCTCAAACCGGCCTGACGGGTTGAGCGCGCTCGCCCGGCCACGCCGCAAGCGATGGTCGATCCTGAGACCGGCGCGCTCGATGACGGCATTGCCCGCATCGGCCCGCCCGACACCGAAGGCAGCCATGTCGGCAACGGACACCGCCTCGAACCCGCTCACATCCAACATTGCCATCTCCCGCCATTCTGATTCGCTTGGCTTAAATTCCTATAGCGATGGAGTGAACAGAGCAAGAACATTATGCACGCGTGCTGAGCGCCAAGCCGTGGGCTGAATGAATCAAGGTGCTGGCGTGCAGTGCAGCAATCCGATACAAAAATGTCATGATCACTGCCTTTGTGGATGCCGCGGACGATGAACGGGCGTGGGCGCGCACGTTGAACGGGCTTGTCGCCGCCACGGTCGAGGGCTTGATCCGCGAGGTGGTGCTCATCGCGGGAGCGGACGACGACATTTCACGGCGGATCGCGGACCAGTCCGGCGCGGCGATCGCCGTCAGGGATCAGTTTGGCGCCGCCTTGAAGCGCGCGCGCGCCGATTGGCTGCTGGTCCTTGAGGGCGGAGTCCTGTTGGAGCCGGGCTGGCAGGAACATGTGGAGACCCATGTGCAGGGCGCCAAGCAGGCGGCCTGCTTCACCCGGTCACCCCATGCGCCGCGCCCGTTCCTGCACCATTATTTGAAAGCCGAGCGTCCGCTGGCGCTCGGCCTGCTCATACCGAAAGCGCAGGCGCTGCTTGCGCTCAACCGTCTTGGCGACGCGATTTCACCCGTTGATCTTGCGGTCACGGCACGGCCGCGCCCCTTGGCATCCAGCCTGCGCCCGAAAGAATGATCAGCTGCTTTTTGTGCCGCTTCCACGCTTCAGATGCTCATCAAGGCGGGGCATGATCTCGACGAAGTTGCAGGGTGTGTGGCGGTAGTCGAATTGCGGGGCGAGAATGCCGTCCCATGCATCGCGGCACGCGCCGGGCGAACCGGGCAGCACGAACACGAAAGTGGTTCCGATCAGGCCGGCGGTGGCGCGCGACTGCACGGTGGATGTGCCGATCTTGCCCATGGACAAACTGTGGAACGCGACTGAAAATCCCTCCATCCGCTTGGAGAAATGCGGCTCCAGCGTTTCCGGTGTGATGTCGCGCCCGGTGAACCCGGTGCCGCCCGTTGTGATCACCACGTCGGACTGTCCGTCCCCGCACCACGCCAACACCGTGGCGCGGATAGCGTCGGCGTCATCAGGGACAATCGCTCGCTGGCCGAGGACATGCCCGGCGGCTGCGATCCGATCTGCCAGCGTGTCGCCCGAGCGGTCATCGGCGCGCGAGCGCGTGTCGGAGACCGTGAGCACGGAAAAGCGCACGGGAATGAAGGGCTTCGTCTCGTCAATCGGCATGAGTGCGTCTCACGGAAGAAATCCCTCGAATGTCATCTGGTCGGCATGGGCACGTGTGAGTTCCACCTCTTCGGCTGTCCGCACGGTCCAGGTGATGACGGGCAGGCCAAGCCGTTCGCGCAGCAGCGTGACGAACGGATTCGGCAGCTCATGCACATGGAACGACGCAAAGCCGATGCCGTGGGCGAGCATCGCGCAATGCGCTTCAAGGTCGCCGGTTGATGTGCCTTCGGCCGTAAGCCCACCCGGCCAGCCCGGTGCATCCAAGGCAAAGCGACGCACCAGCCAGTGATCAAATGACATCAGCGCAGCCTTGCCGGAATAGCCGTCGAGCACGGCTGCTACAGCGGCGACAAGGCGATGATCCGACGCATCGTGGCCTTTCAGTTCGATGACCACCGGCACACGCCCGGCGACAACGCGAAGTGCGTCGTGAAGGGTGGGGATGTGGTCGGCCGTGCCGCCGATGGAAAGACGGGCAAGCGCCGCGCTGTCACGCGCGATCACGTCGCCGGTTTGGTCTGTCAGGCGCTCCAGCGTCAGGTCATGGAACACCATGGGCACGCCGTCGGCGGCAAGCACCACGTCACACTCAATGGCGTAGCCTGCGCGCGCCGCAGCCTCGAAGGCGGACAGCGTGTTTTCAAACCGCGTGACATTACCATCATGCAGGCCGCGATGGGCAATCGGCCGGTCCTTCAGCCAATCGGCGCGCGGCGTGTTCATTTCAGCTCGAAGACCGCTTCGATCTCGACAGGGGCATTGAGCGGCAGCGACGCCATGCCGACGGCCGAGCGGGCGTGCGCGCCAACGTCGTCACCCAGAACCGCAAAGAACAATTCCGAGCCGCCATTGGCGACGATGTGCTGCTGGGTGAAATCCGGCGTGGAGGCGACAAAAACACTGATCTTCACCAGCCGCTTGATGTTCTCCAAGCCCTTGGCCATCGCATTGGCGTGCGCCAACACATTGAGCGCGCAAGCACGCGCCGCGGCCTGACCCTCCTCGATCGAAACTTCGCGCCCGACAAGCCCGATCGATGTCAGCTTGCCACCTTCCAGCGGCAGCTGGCCGGAGGTGTAGAGCAGGTTGCCCGCGATGACAGCCGGAACATATTTGGCTGCTGGCGCGGCAGCGGGCGGCAGTGACAATCCGAGAGCGGCCAGGCGGTCGGCGAAGGGTTGGGCGAGGGGAGCGTTCATGACAAGGTCCGTCAAGGTTGGCCGTTCGGGGCGGGGCAGATCGGGCGGGTGCTGGGGCGGTCCTGCGTCAATGCTGCGCCCGGCGATGCAGTTGCGGCGGTGCCACGGTTCTGCCATCAGCATCGGCAATGTCAAGGACATCACGCCGCGGCGACACTGCCGCCCGAAAGGACATCGTTTCCATGCCCCTTCCTCTCCGCCGCCCGGTCGCGCCGTTTGTGCTGGCCGCCGCCTTTCCGGTCGTCTTTCCTGTGGCAGACGCTTGGTCCGAGCCGGTATTTGCATCACACCGCGCCGTCTATGATGTGAAAATGGAGCGCGCCGACGAGCAGACGGGCATCAGCGGCATGGAAGGCCGCTTGGTCTTCCAGTTCGAAGGCTCGCAATGCGACGGCTACACCATGAACATGCGCTTCGTTTTGCGGATGCAGTTGCCTGAGGATGTGCGGATCACCGATCAGCAGACCACCACATTCGAGAGCGGCGACGGCAGCGAGTTCAACTTCCTCACCAAGACATTCACGGATGAGAAACTGGACAAGGAACTGAAGGGCTCGGCCGCGCGCACCGATGAGGGCATCTCGGTCGAGATCGAAAAGCCGGATGCGGTCGATGTGAAGCTTGAACCATCGCAATTTCCAACGATGCATCTGAGCGAACTCATCACCAAGGCCAAGGCAGGCGAGCGTTTCTATGAGACGACACTGTTCGACGGGACGGATGAAGGCGACAGGTTGCAACTGACATCGGTCGTCATCGGCAGGCAGGAGCAACCGGAAGCCGGTGACCCTGAGCTGGCCAAAGCGGACGAATTGGCGGGCAAGCCCTTCTGGCCGGTCGAGATCGCCTATTTCGACCCGCTTGCGGAAACCGGTGGCGAGGCGCTCCCGCAATACCGGATCGCATTCAAACTCTATGAGTCCGGCATCACGCGTGATCTCGTGATGGATTACAACGACTTCACGCTGTCGGGCACACTTGTGGACTTGGAAATGATGGAGACCCCCGCCTGCGAGTGACAGGCGGCAGGAAGGCTCGGCCCCAGTTTGCAGCCAGCTTCATCCGCGGTGCCCTTTTTCTTTCGTGCTTCGAGGCTCGCTTCGCTCGCACCTCAGCATGAAGGAAAAAAGCCTCGAAGGACCGATTTCAACACGGGACCCTGCCAGCAGGGAAAGCGGGTTGCAATCGCATCGCGCATCGTCTAAGCGCGCCTTCATTCCACACACGGGGATCGGCTTGACTGCCCGAACAGGGCGGCAATCCACCGGTGGCGGCCTGCAAACCGTCCAAGCCCCGTGGAGGCAAACCGGAAAGGACTTCAAACAATGGCGCTGCCCGATTACAGCATGCGCCAGCTTCTGGAAGCTGGCGTTCACTTTGGTCACCAGACCCACCGCTGGAACCCCAAGATGGCTCCGTTCATCTTCGGCACCCGCAACAACATCCACATTCTGGATCTCAGCCAGACCGTGCCGCTGTTGCAGCAGGCGCTGAAGAAGATCTCCGACACTGTTGCCGAAGGCGGCCGCGTTCTTTTCGTCGGCACCAAGCGGCAGGCGGCTGATCTCGTGGCTGAAACGGCGAAAAATTCGGCGCAATATTACGTCAACGCGCGTTGGCTCGGCGGGATGTTGACCAACTGGCAGACGATTTCCAATTCGATCAAGCGCCTGCGCCAGGTCGACGAAATCCTTGCCGGCAATGCGCAGGGCTTCACCAAGAAGGAGCGCCTCAATCTCGACCGCGAGAAAGAGAAACTCGAACGCGCGCTTGGCGGCATCAAGGACATGGGCTCGACGCCCGACCTGATGGTGATCATCGACACCAACAAGGAGTCGATCGCAATCCAGGAAGCCAAGCGTCTGGGCATCCCGGTTGTCGCGATTCTCGACACCAATTGCGACCCGGACATGATCGACTTCCCGATCCCCGGCAATGACGACGCATCGCGCGCCATCGCACTCTATTGCGACCTGTTCACGAAAGCCGTCATTGACGGTATCGAGCGTCAGCAGGGCCGCATGGGCCGCGACATCGGCGCGCAGGCGGACGCACCGCAGGAAGCCGCGCTCGCCGACGCCTGATCTGCCGGCACAGCCCCGGATTTGCGGTGCCGGGCCAAGCATGGTCCGGCATTCGCGTTTGTCACAGGCTCTTCATCGCGCGATGCAAGGGCGTTTCCGCACCCGATTCAAGATAGTGAGACACGACAATGTCAATTTCCGCCGCTGATGTGAAAAAGCTGCGCGACCTGACCGGCGCCGGCATGATGGATTGCAAGGCCGCCTTGAACGAAACCAATGGCGACATGGAAGCAGCCGTAGACTGGCTGCGCAAGAAGGGTATCGCCAAGGCCGACAAGAAGGCTGGCCGCACGGCTGCCGAAGGGCTGGTCGCCATCGCTGTCGAAGGCAACCAGGCGGTCGCCGTCGAGGTCAATTCCGAAACAGACTTCGTTGCCCGCAACGAAGGCTTCCAGTCCATGGTGCTGTCGATTGCCGCCGCCGCGCTCGGCACGGATGGCACGAGCGAAGCGGTCGCCCATGCTCCGGTGCTGGGCGCCGGCAAGACGGTTGTCGAAGTCGTGCGTGATGCCGTCGGCACGATCGGCGAGAACATGAGCTTCCGCCGCTCGGTGAAACTCGCCGCGCATCCGGGCGTGGTTGCCACCTACATGCACAATGCCGTTTCTCCCGAGCAGCAGCATCTTGGCAAGATCGCCGTTCTGGTCGCCATCGAAACGGCCGGCAATGCGGATGCGGCGCGCGCATTCGGCCGCCAGGTCGCCATGCATGTTGCCGCGACGAGCCCGGCCGGCCTCACGCCCGACGACATCCCTCAGGAAGCAGCCGATCGTGAGCGCGCGATTTTCGCCGACCAAGCGCGCCAGTCCGGCAAGCCGGAAGCGATCATCGAGAAGATGGTCGAGGGCCGCATGCGCAAGTTCTACGAGGAAGTCGCGCTTGTGAAACAGGCCTTCGTCATCAACCCGGACCAGACCGTTGAACAGGCCCTCAAGGAAGCCGAAGGCAAGATCGGCGCTCCGGCTAAGATCACCGGCTTCATCCGCATGGCGCTGGGCGAAGGGATTGAGAAGGAAGTCACGGATTTCGCGGCTGAAGTTGCGGCCGCCGTCCGCGGGTGAACCTTCCCCGACTGTTGAATTCGCCGCTCCGGCACACCGGGGCGGCGTTTGTTTTCTTGCGCGTCATCGTCTCGCCGCATTCGGGAAAGACCAACGGCCCGATTGCAAGGCGCGCCGCAGACGACTATGGCAGCGCGATGGATTTCAAGTTTCCGCCCATCTGAAGGAACCTCCCATGCACTTTCCCTATCGTCCGCTGGCCGGTGCGGTCGCCGCTGTCGGCATGCTCGCCGCGGCACCCTCTGCATTGGCGCAGTCGGCCCCGGCTCCGGCTCCCACATGGTTCAAGGTGTGCGCCAAGCAGGCGGACGTCGATGTCTGCAACACGCAAAACCAGATCATTGCGCCCAACGGGCAACTGGTGACCGCCGTCAGCCTGCTCGACATCAAGGGCAAGACCAACCGCAAGATTTTCCAGGTTTCAGTCCCGCCCGGCCGTTTGTTGCCTCCCGGCATCGCGATGGTGATCGATGGCGGCAAACCACAGAAGGTCGACTATTCGGTCTGCTTCGCGGACCGGTGCATCGCGGAAGCCGAACTGACCGACAATCTCTTGGCTTCGCTCAAGAAGGGCGGCGAACTGACGCTGACTTCCGTCAATTTTCAGCGCCAGCAGAACCCGGTGAAAGTGTCGCTGACCGGTTTCACCGGGGCCTTCGAGGGCGAACCCATCCAGCAGACGGATGCCTTGGCGCGCCAAAAGCAGGTCGAGGAGTGGGTTGCCAAGAACAAGGCGGAATTCGAGAAAAAGGTTCTCGAGGCGCAGGAGCAGGCCAAGGGCAACCAAGGCAACTGACACGCTCAAGCCATGGGTTTCACATGGAAGCGGATGCGGCCGGGTGCTTCGCATCCGTTTCGTTTTGATTTCGGGAAAACTGAAGTGGCAGACCGACGCTGAACCCGGCTGATTGCTCAGGACGCGTTTTTTTGGCGTTCCGCAAACCGTGGCCCGCTCGGCAAACCACTTGCGTTGCTTGAAAAGCTTCTCCATAGCCAAGGACACCGGAGGGGTGGCCGAGCGGTTTAAGGCACCGGTCTTGAAAACCGGCGTAGGTGAAAGCCTACCGTGGGTTCGAATCCCACCCCCTCCGCCAGTTTTGATGCCAAATCATTGGAATGATTCCATTATTTTGATTAGCTGACATCCGGCCCCACAGGCAGCCCCACATTGTGGGTGTGGCTCTCCTGGTGTTGGGCGCGACGTTTTGCGCCAATGGGCTCTTGCTTGATCCTCATGGTGAGTTAATTTCAGGCTGCAACCTGCGCATGACGTGCAAGAGAGGGCGACTTCGGTCGTTTGCACGTCATGTTTCCAGACGATCTTTTTGGCGGCTTGCCCGCCTTTCCCCCTGCACAATCCAAGACATCGAACGCACGATCCGATCTCCATGGTTCGGCGGACATCGGGCAGCCTTTGGCCGCGCCGGCTGGCAAAGCTCTGCCGCGACGACGCAGCAAGTCATCAGCGCCCACGGCCGCGACAGGCGCCAAGTTTGTCAGAGAACAGGACATTGATGGTTCGCTTCAATTCTCTATGCCGTTTGAGTTGACCCCGGAGAAGAACAGATGACCAAGCGATCCAGGCCCAACGATGAGCTGAGATACGAATGGAGACGCGCGCTGCAGCAGGCGCGTGGCAACAGTCGAAGACGATCTCGGCCAAGCTTGCGGCCTTGACGGCCTTTGAAACCTTCACCCGGAAACGTGCCTTCGCAAGCCTGCGCCGGGAAGATGTCGAAGCGTTCAAAGACCATGTGTTGGAGCGCATCAGTGCCAAGACAGGTGAGCGGCTGGCCTCGTCGACGATCGTTCACACCCTTGAGCATTGT
>JALOTE010000059.1 GCA_025458045.1 Rhizobiaceae bacterium | reverse complement strand
CGGGTGCGGTTCGCGCGTCGCCAGCGTCACATGGATGAGCTTCTCGCGCACCATCTCGCCGATCCACTCGTCTTGCGCGTAGGCGGCGAATGTATCGATACCATATTTCAGTTCGGCCACTTCTCGGCAACCATGCACGACGATGATCTTCTCGAAGCGCTCATAAGCCTCGGGGTCGGCGGCAACCGAGATGAACGGCGCGAGACCCGTGCCCGTCGACAGCAAATAGAGGTGCTTGCCCGGCGTCAGATTGTCCTGCACCAGTGTGCCGACCGGCTTCTTGCCGACCAGCACCGTGTCGCCGACCTTCAGATGCTGAAGCCGCGAGGTGAGCGGGCCGTTCGGCACCTTGATCGAATAGAAGCCCAGATGTTCTGCATGGTTGGGGGAGGCTATGGAATAGGCGCGCGTCAGCGGCTTGCCCTCCACCTCAAGGCCCACCATCACAAACTCGCCATTCCTGAAGCGAAGTTCTGTCGGCCTGGTCGTCTCGAAGGCGAAAAGTGTCCCCGTGTAGTGGTCCACCTTCGTCACTGTCACGTCGTGGAAAGCGCCTGCCATGCCTGTGTTCCGTTCGCGTTGGCGCGCATATGCCGCGCCATTGATATGTTGAGACCGCGATGCCGCTTTTGCCGCGCGCCGTCAATGCGCGTGGCGTCGCATGCCTGCGCGCATCGCTCCTTGATCGAACGCAAACAGTGAGGCGAGGGATGGATTTGCGCGCTTTGCGGTCCGCGCGGAAGCCGTTTGCGCAACCGGCGCGCATTCACGGGTGAACTGAGGCAAGCAAAAAGAAAACGCGCCCGGCACACCGGACGCGCACTAGAGGGTCGACAAGCAAGGCTCAGTTCGTGAAACGGTTCGCGTTGATCCAAGGCAGAAGTTGCGACACCCGCGCATACACGCCCGGCGCGCGCGGGCGGGCGCAGCCCAAGCCAAACGATGTGATTCCTATCTGGTACCGGACGCCTGCTTCCGTCACGACCATCGGCCCGCCGCTGTCTCCCTGGCAGGTATCGACCCCGCCCTGGATTCGGCCAGCGCAAATCATCAGGTTCGTGATGTTGTAGCGGTTGGCGTAGAGGTTCCGGCATGTCGCAAGCGACATCAACGGCACGGCAGCTTGCCGCAAGGTCGGTGTCGCGCCGCCGCCCTCGAACGTCGCGCCCCAACCGGTGATGACCGCATTGCGGCCAGCCCTTTCGAGCACAGCAACCTGCTGTGCGTTGGCAAGGCGGATGGGCACCACTCCCGCCGGCGATGCCAAGCGAAGAAGCGCGACATCATTGTTGAAGGCAGTCGGCCGGTTGTAACCGGGATGCACCCGCACCTGCCGGACCCCGATGATGCGCCCGCCCGTGTTCAGTGAGTTCGTGCCCACCAGCACCCTGTAGGTTGCGCCAGCGCGCATGCAGTGGGCGGCGGTCAGGATCGTGAAATTGTTGATGACAGAACCTCCGCACAGGCTTGCGCCTTGGGACGTCCGGATCTCGACAGCGACCTGATATGGATAGGCGCCGTTCGGCGCAGGCGTCCCTCCTACGATGCGGCCATTGCGCGGGGTGAACTGCGCGGTGTCAGGCTCAGCATGCGCAGGTGCCAATGCCAGTGGTGCAGACATGAGCAGGGCAGCCGCCACAACTCGTTTCAAGATTTTGAACATCGTCGCGATCCCCTCATTGCGAGTCTACAGAATTGACCTCGACCAATAGAGATGTCCTCCTGTGGCCGACACGTCATGCTTCTTTGATAACCATGCATCCGAGTGACGCCTACGTCAACTGGATTGCAATTGGATGACACCGCCGCTTGCAGTCAAATGGAAAATGCGTGTCATCAAGAAAGAAGCGCGCCCGAAAGACCGGGCGCGCCTGTGTTTCTGATCAGACTTGCGACTATCAGTTCGGAATGCCGTTCGTCACGCGGTAGACGATCCGACCCGGAGTGACAGTACCGCGTCGCTGGTTGATGAGACGCGTAGTTGCCGGGCCGGTGTCGAGGAACGCGCGGGAAACGCCGGAGCCGGGAAGTTCATTGAAGCGCGTGCTGTTCACCGCATAGCCGGCACGGGCCGGTGAGCCGCCGATCCCGCCAACGCCGCCGGATGCCCCACCGGTCTCCCATTGGATCTTGGAGTAGTTGAACTCGATGTCGAAATTGCCGGAGTTCAACCCGCGTTCGATCAGCAGGACTTGGAACGTATTTCGTTTGTCAAACTGATTGGAGAAGTAGCCGACATCCTGCCAGATCGCCATGAAGGCCCGCCGGCCATCGATGGTGGCCCGACCATAATAGGCTGAGCGAGAACGGCGCGATGATCGGCTGCCCAACCAAGGAGAGCCGACCCGGCGTGAATGTGCTCATCCGGTTCGTGAAGGTCAGGTTGCCATTGTTGTTGACCCAAAGGTCACGGTAGGTGAGTGCGCCGAACTTCACCGGAAAACCGAGGCTGACACGTGTCAGCGTGCTGCCATCGTCGCTTGGCGGAATTTGAGTGCAGTCAAAGTTGGCCGGCTGGCGAATGTTCGGACGCAATCCGGCGACATAGCAGGACCGGTTGCCGAGGATCCAGCTGTTGAGTTGCGACACGCGCGCGTAAACGCCGGGGAAGTTTGGCCGCGCGCAACCCCGGCCAAATGACGTGATGCCGACCAGATACGGCACACCATTGCTGCGCACTACCATCGGCCCGCCGCTGTCGCCCTGGCAGGTGTCGGTTCCGCCCTGCGTGAAACCAGCGCAGATCATGCGCGTCGTGATGCTTGACGTGCCATAGGACGCTGCGCAGGAGGCCTGCGAAACGATTGGAACCACCGCCTGAAGAAGGTTGGTTGACCCGCTTCCACCTTCTGAGGTTGCCCCCCAGCCCGAAATTGTCGCGCGTGTGCCCACCCTTTCGAGGGTTGCGGCCAATTGCGGCGTTGCAAGTCTGATCGCCGTCACATTTGCGGGAAAGTCCAAACGCAGCAAGGCAACATCATTGTCATCCCGCGCACCCACTCCGTCTGTCGGAGACCACCCCGGATGGACCTGAATGGAACTGACCGGGATCAGGCGGCCGCCGGAGTTCAACCTGTTGGTTCCCACAAGAACACGCAAGCCGGTCGGAAAATCATCAACACAGTGAGCTGCTGTGACGACAAGTGTTGGAGCAATGACAGAGCCGCCGCAGAAAAAGCGTCCCGTTGAACTGATCAGGGCGACCTGCCATGGGTTGGCGCCAGTCGGCGATGGTGTCCCGCCAACAATGCGGCCATTACGCGGCTGAGTATCGCTAGACCGAAACATCGGCTTCTCAGCCGGTTTTCCTTCCGCCATTGCAAAACCAGCCGCAACAAAAAGACCAGCTGCCGCGGCCAGAGAGCCCAAGGATAATTTAAACGCCAAAGTGATGTTCATTGTACTCCTCCATCGCGTCAAGAAGTGAAAAAATCAGAAAAAAGCGCGCATGGGCATTCAGCATGATACCAATACTTGAACCCGTGCAGCGCGCCACCCCGGAATTCATTGCCAAGACGACTGATATATTTCTACCAGATCTCACCTGCCGTCAAGGTCAATCATGGCGTGCCTGCAATCGTCAGACAGAATTCCAGCCACGATCGAAAGGGTTGCCGCTCTTGCGTGTCCGATTGAAATGATAGCCAGAACTTCTATGAACTCAGAGGTTGCGCCGAGAGAGGAAATGCTTTTTCATCCATCTGGATCATCGGTAAGTCATCCCCTCTGCGCAAGGGACACCCGGTTTGGCGAAGCTCGGTTCAGTTCAGGCCGTTGAAGTCGCCCGTGACATTGAGGCGATGCTTGCGGGCATATTGTCTGAAACGCAAAGCTGGTCTGATGTCACAGCCCGTATTCATGCGGCGCTGCCCGGTTCATTCGCTTCGTTCAACGGGCAGGACTTCACCGACAAGTCGCGCAGCTTCGGCAATGTCGCAGGGGCCGACGACAGCGATTTGCGGAATTTCCTCGAGAATTATTCATGGCGCAACCCGTGGGCGCGTCTTTGGGTGTCGGCACGCACCGGTGCGGTGGTCTCGACCGAAACGCACCTGCCCGCCCACACATTGAAGGGCCATCCCTTCATCGAGGAGTTCCTGAAATCCATGGGGGATTTCGAGGCGGGCACCGGCATCAAGCTTGAATCCGATGCCAGTAACTTCACCCAGATCGCGGTCCACTACGACCATGCGCATGCCGCGCGCTATCAACCGTTCATCGAAGATGTGCTGCGACGCATTTCCGCCCCGCTGACGCAGACGCTTGCGCTCAGCCGGATGATCGACGCGCACCGGCTGGCGGGCGCGGCCAAGGGCGCGATCGTCGATCGCATGCCGGACGCGGCATTCGCCCTCAAGAAGGACGGCACGCTGCTGGCCGCCAATCCCGCGGCCGAAGCCATGATCAGCGACGGCACGCAGGTGCGGCTCGTCTCTGGCAAGATTGCCTTCACCAAGCCTGCGGCGCAGCGCTGGATTGAGGCAAGCCGCATGGTGTTGACAAGCGGCCTCAGCCAGACACCGGTGCCGGCCGTGCTGCACGACGGAGAACAATGGATGCGGCTCAGCCTGAACGCCGTGCCGTTCTGGACAACGACGCCGGGTTTCAGTTCCGGGCCGTTCCATCTGCTGGTCATCCGCCTCACAACCCCCGAGCCAGACCTTTCAGGCAGGCTGGATGCCGTGCAGATCCTGTTCCGGCTGACAGCCGCCGAACTGCGCTTCTGCGTGCTGCTCGGCGCGGGACTGACCCTTGAACGGATCGCGCGGCGCGAAAATGTGTCGCTGGAAACCATCCGCGAACGGGCGAAAATCGTTTTCGCCAAGACGCGCACCAAACGCCAAGCCGAACTGGTGGCGCTGCTTCACGCGCTCAAGGATTGACGCCTTCGATTACGCAGCGTCGTCTTTCTTGGCTTCCTTCTTGCGCTCGTGGAAATCGAGGTAGCGCTTGCGCAGGCGGATCGCCTTCGGCGTCACCTCAACGAGCTCATCATTGTCGATATAGGCAATCGCTTGTTCGAGGCTCATGCGCACCGGCGGTGTCAGCGTCACGGCCTCGTCTTTCCCGGAGGCGCGCATGTTGGTCAACTTCTTGCCCTTGATCGGGTTCACGTCGAGATCATTGTCGCGGGAATGTTCGCCGATGATCATCCCCTCATAGACCGGTTCCTGCGGATGGACGAACATCTTGCCGCGGTCTTCGAGGTTGAACAGCGCATAGGCGACAGCCTGGCCCGCTTCCATCGAAATCAGCACGCCGGCACGGCGGCCGGCGATGGGCCCCTTGTAGACCGCCCATTCATGGAACACGCGGTTGAGGACGCCCGTGCCCCGCGTGTCGGTCAAGAACTCGCCGTGATAGCCGATCAGTCCGCGTGACGGCACATGCGCGATGATGCGCGTCTTGCCGACGCCGGATGGCTTCATCTCCACCAGATCGCCCTTGCGCGGGCCGGTCAGCTTTTCGATCACCGCGCCGGTGTATTCATCGTCCACATCGATGGTGACTTCTTCCACCGGCTCGTGGCGCACGCCGTCAATGTCGCGGAAGATGACGCGCGGGCGCGAGATCGAAAGCTCGAAGCCCTCGCGGCGCATGTTCTCGATGAGCACGCCCATCTGCAATTCGCCGCGGCCGGACACTTCATAGGCTTCGCCGCCCGGCGTGTCCTTCACCTGGATGGCCACGTTGGATTCGGCTTCCTTCATCAGCCGGTCACGGATGACGCGGGTCTGAACCTTGGAGCCGTCGCGGCCTGCCAAGGGCGAATCATTGATGCCGAAGGTCACGGTGATCGTCGGCGGGTCGATCGGCTGCGCCGGGATCGCTTCGTTGACGGCAAGCGCGCACAGCGTGTCGGCGACCGTTGGCTTGGTCATGCCGGTGAGCGACACGATGTCACCCGCCTCGCCTGTGTCGATTGCAACCTGGCTGAGGCCGCGGAACGCCAGAACCTTGGTCACGCGGAACTGCTCGATCAGCGACCCGTCACGCGCAAGCGCCTTGATCGTCTCACCCGCCTTCACGCGGCCGGCCTCGATGCGCCCGGTCAGGATGCGGCCGAGAAACGGGTCGGCCGACAGCGTGGTCGCCAGCATGCGGAAGGGTTCATCCTGCGCCGCCACCTGTTTGGGCGCCGGCACATGGGCGACGACGAGGTCAAACAGGGCGTCGAGGTTCTGGCGCGGGCCGTTCAATTCGCTGTCGGCCCAGCCGGCGCGGCCCGATGCGTAAAGCGTCGGGAAATCCAGCTGCTCGTCATTGGCGCCGAGATTGGCGAAAAGGTCGAATACGTCGTTCAACGCACGGTCAGGGTCGGCGTCCGGCTTGTCCACCTTGTTCAGCACCACGATCGGGCGCAAGCCCAGCGCCAGCGCTTTTGAGGTGACGAATTTGGTCTGCGGCATCGGGCCTTCGGCGGCGTCCACCAGCAGCACCACGCCATCCACCATCGACAGGATGCGCTCCACTTCGCCGCCGAAATCGGCGTGGCCGGGCGTGTCGACGATATTGATGCGCAGGCCCTTCCATTCCACGGAGGTGCATTTGGCGAGGATGGTGATGCCGCGCTCGCGCTCAAGGTCGTTTGAGTCCATCGCGCGTTCGGCAACTGTCTGGTTGTCGCGGAAGGCGCCTGATTGCTTGAGAAGTTGGTCGACCAGCGTGGTCTTGCCATGGTCGACGTGCGCGATGATCGCGATGTTGCGAAGGTCCATCGGAGGGCCTGCTTTCAGATTTGGCGTGTCAGGAACTTTGGGAGTTGCGGCCCGATACAGGAAAGGCGGGCCGAAAGCCACCCCCGGCGACACATGACTGAATGTCCTGATCAAGCGCGTGTCACGCGCCGCAATGTCAGGTTGATGCGGCCGCCATCCTTCAGGAGCATGGATGTCCCCGGATAGACGCGATCAATGCCGTGCCATGCCAGCCGCGACGCGCCGCCAAACACCAGCACATCGCCGGACCGCAGGATCAGCGACGCGGTCTGCCCGCCCTTTTCGGTGCCGCCGATGCGGAACCGGGCATCGTCGCCAAGCGACACTGAAACAACGGGCGCCCCGAATTCCTGTTCGTCACGGTCCTGATGCAGGCCCATTTTGGCGTCCGGGCGATAGAAGTTGACGAGGCAAGCCTCCGGCGGCGCAGGAAATCCCGCGACGGCGTTCCAAATCGCCAGCAGGCTGACAGGGATCGCGGGCCAAGGCTTGCCTGTCATCGGATGGTCCGGCTGATAGCGATACCCGCGCGCCTTGTCCGTGACCCAGCCGAGCGCGCCGCAATTGGTCATCTGCACGCTCATCGGCTTGCCGGTGCGCGGCATTTCCGGCGTGAAAAGCGGAGCGGCCTTCACAATGCCGCGCAGTTCCGACAACAGCACGCTCTGCCCGGCGGTATCGATGAAGCCGGGGTGGAACGCGACGCCGTCGGGAAGCGCCGTCACGCGGTTTCGAGGTCGGGGATGCGCAGCACCTGGCCCGGATAGATCTTGTCCGGATGTGTCAGCATCGGACGGTTTGCCTCGAAGATCACCGTATGCTTCGCGCCTTTGCCTTTGCCGTAGGCGGCTTCGGCGATCTTCCACAGGCTGTCGCCCTTCTTGACCGTATGGAAGCGCGGCTCGCGCGCCGGCGTCGCGGCGGCAACCAGCGCGGTCATGTCGGCATCGTCGAGGCGAAGGCCGGACTCCGGCACTATGACTTTCAGTTCCGCCGCCTCCACGCGCGAAATGCCAAGCGTGTTGCCGACCGCGATCACGGCTTTCTCGAAAATGGACTGGTCCGCGACGACGCCCTTCAGCACCGCCGTTTCACCCTGCACTTCGACAGTGACGCGGCCGGTGCCGAGATCATGCGAATCGAGTTCCTTTTTCAACGCGTCCGCGCTGGGCGCTTCGTCGTCTCCGCCAAGGCCCAGCTTCTTGCCTGCCTTCTTGATGAAATCATAAAAGCCCATCTGCATGCTCCCGGTCTGCGCCCCTGTGACGGGCGGTTTTGGCTGTCGCCGCGTTGTGCAATGCCGGGGCGGCGCTGGCAAGAACAGACGCACCGCCCTAGGGTCCTGACCCTAGCCTTTCCGGATCACTCATCGTCCGGCAGGCCCACCCTGCCTCTGCCCTGCTTGATCTGGCCGCGCCCGGTCTTCTCCTTCAGGCGGCGCTGTTGCGCGCCATAGGACGGTTTCGTCGCCTTGCGCGGCGGCGGCGGCGGTTCGGCCGCCTTGGCAATCAGCGCGGACAGCTTGTCGCGCGCGTCGGCGCGGTTGCGCTCCTGCGACCGGAACCGTTTCGCCTCGATCAGCAGCGTGCCGTCGGCGGCGATGCGGTTGGCGTTCTGCCGGTACAGCGCCGACTTGACCGCCTCGCCCAATCCCTTGGCGCGGTAAAGGTGGAACCGCAGTTGCACGGCGGTCGCGACCTTGTTGACATTCTGCCCGCCGGGGCCGGATGCCAGCACGAACCGCTCCTCCACCTCGTCCTCATAAATGACGAGACGGTCGGACACGCCGTGCCAGATTTTGCCGAGATTGCTCATCGCCGATGATGTGGCGGAGGAGACGCCAAAAGAAAAGCCCCGGGCGGCAATGCCATCCGGGGCGTTGTTGGTCCGCCGCTGGAGAACAGCGGAGTTTCGAACGATCACTCGGCCGCAAGCGCCAGCATGGGCGACGCGTCGCGCACCGCGCCATCGACATAGGCCTCGAATTTCACGAAATTCGACTGGAACATGCCGACAAGCTTGCGGGCCTGCGCGTCATAGGCGGCCTTGTCGGCCCATGTTTCGCGCGGATTGAGAATCTCAGACGGGATGCCCGGCACGGCCACCGGCACGCGGAAGCCGAAATTGGCGTCGGTGCGGAATTCCACGCCGGAAAGCGAGCCTTCAAGTGCCGCGGAGAGAAGCCCGCGCGTCACCTTGATCGGCATGCGGCGGCCAATGCCATGGGCACCGCCCGTCCAACCGGTGTTGACCAGCCAGCAATCGACATGATGCGTGGCAATCAGTTGACGCAGAAGATTGCCATATTCCGACGGATGGCGCGGCATGAAGGGTGCGCCGAAACAGGTCGAGAAGGTCGCTTCGGGTTCGGTGACGCCCTTTTCGGTGCCGGCAACTTTCGCCGTGTAGCCCGACAGGAAGTGGTACATCGCCTGCGCCGGGGTCAGCTTGGCGATCGGCGGCAGCACTCCGAAAGCATCCGCCGTCAGCATGATGATGTTTTTCGGGTTCGGCGCCTTGCCCGTCTCGGATGCGTTGGGGATGAAATCGAGCGGATAGGCGCAGCGCGTGTTTTCCGTCAGCGAGCCATCGTCGAAATCCGGCACACGCTTGCCGTCGAGGATGACGTTCTCCAGAACAGTGCCGAAACGGCGCGTGGTGGCGAAGATTTCGGGTTCGGCTTCCGCTGAAAGGCGGATGGTCTTGGCGTAGCAGCCGCCCTCGAAATTGAAGACGCCGTTTTCGCCCCAGCCATGCTCGTCATCGCCGATGAGCGTGCGCGACGGGTCGGCCGAGAGCGTGGTCTTGCCGGTGCCGGACAGGCCGAAGAACACTGCCGTGTCGCCCTCTTGCCCGACATTGGCCGAGCAATGCATCGGCATCACGCCTTTCTCCGGCAGAAGGTAGTTCAACACGGTGAAGACCGATTTCTTCATCTCGCCGGCATAGGACGTGCCGGCAATCAGGATCAGCCGGTTTTCGAGGTCACAGGCGATCACCGTCTCCGAGCGGCAGCCGTGGCGCGCCGGATCGGCCCTGAAGGACGGCAGGTCGATGATCGTCAGTTCCGGCACGAAACCCGCAACCTCGTCGTCCGACGGGCGGATCAGCAAGTTGCGGATGAAAAGCGAGTGCCACGCATACTCGGTGATGATGCGCGACTTGATCGCGTTTGTCGCGTCCGCGCCGCCGATCAGGTCCTGAACATACAGGTCGAGCGAAGCGGCGTGTTTCAGCATGTCGGCTTTCAGGACGGCGAAGGCCTCCGGCGTGATCGGCCGGTTGTTGTCCCACCAGATGCGGCCCTCGGTCTTGGCATCACGCACGACATGCTTGTCCTTGGCGGAGCGGCCCGTGTGCTGGCCGGTGCGGGCGACAAGCGCGCCATGCGCCGACAGTTCGGCTTCGCCGCGGCGGATCGCATGCTCATAGAGCGCGGCCGGCTGCAGATTGTAGAACACCGCGCCGGAGGTCGTCAGACCTTGGGCGGAAATGCCGTTTGCCGCATTGCGAAGGCCGGTTTCATTCATGGCGGAGCCCCTTTGACTGTTGGCCGCGTTTTTGCCCGAAAGCGCGTTGCGCCGGTGTTCGACGCCCGGCCAAGTGAGCCGAAGCCAGAAAAGAATGGAGAATTCAAATGTTTAATCGTTTTAAAGAATCGGGAATTTGTTTAATCGTTTAAATCGTGGTGAGCATTTCCTCAACAAACCGATTGAAATCGGCGTCTTGGCGTCCCGGCTCATCCGAAAGTCTTGAGGGTGGCCCTGCACGGGGCCAACGGTGGGCGCCTCCGGCGATGATTCCCGCCGATGATGATGGCGGCGTGACCTTTGCCACAATTTGTGCCAGTTTTGTCCCGACACGGCGTGCGCGCCACGCCCCGCATCCGGAGTTCCCATGCCGACAATCGCCCTCGTCGATGACGACCGCAACATCCTCACCTCCGTCTCGATCGCGCTCGAGGCGGAAGGCTTCAAGGTGGAAACCTACACCGATGGCGCGTCGGCGCTCGACGGATTGCAGGTGCGCCCGCCGGATCTCGCCGTCTTCGACATCAAGATGCCGCGCATGGACGGGATGGAGCTTTTGCGGCGCTTGCGCCAGAAATCCGACCTGCCGGTCATCTTCCTTACGTCAAAGGATGAGGAGATCGACGAATTGTTCGGCCTGAAAATGGGTGCCGACGATTTCATCCGCAAACCGTTTTCGCAGCGCCTTTTGCTGGAGCGCATCAAGGCGATCCTGCGCCGCGGCGGCGCGCGCGAGCTTGGCGGCGCCGGCGGCAAGGGGATAAATGGCGGCGGCGAGCAGATGATCGAGCGCGGGGACCTTGCGATGGACAAGGAGCGCCATGCCTGCACGTGGAAGGGGCGGCCCGTCACGCTGACAGTGACGGAATTCCTGATCCTGCATGCGTTGGCGCAGCGGCCCGGCGTTGTCAAAAGCCGCGATGCGCTGATGGACGCCGCCTATGATGATCAGGTCTATGTCGATGACCGTACGATCGACAGCCATATCAAGCGGCTGCGCAAGAAGTTCAAATCGGTCGATGACAATTTCGAGATGATCGAAACGCTCTACGGCGTCGGCTACAAGTATCGCGAAGCCGCGTGAGCGGCCGCGGTCGGCACATAGGCGGCTGAGAGGACACACCCCGCGTGGCGGATATCGGCGATGAGACCCTGCCCGGATCGGCCCTGCGGGATGCCTCGCGCCCGGTGCCCGCGACGCATGGCGGAGTGACAGGCCGGCGTCCGGGTTCGCGTTGGGCAAGGCTTGGCGGGCGGCTGTCAACGCTGGCCTTCACGTCGCTTGCCAAGCGCATCCTTGTCCTCAATCTGGCGGCGCTCATCGTGCTGCTCACCGGCATCCTTTACATGAACCAGTTCCGCGAGGGGCTGATCGACGCGCGCGTTGAAAGCCTGATGACGCAGGGCGAGATCATTGCCGGCGCGATTTCATCCTCCGCCAGCGTCGACACCGATGCGCTCAGGATCGACCCCGACGAATTGCTGTCGCTGCAAGCCGGACAGGCGATCACGCCCACCATCGACCCGTTGGAGCAGACCGAATTCCTGATCAACCCCGAACGCGTTGCGCCGGTCTTGCAGCGCCTCATCTCGCCGACGCGCACACGCGCCCGCGTCTATGACCGTGACGGCGCGCTGCTGCTTGACACGCGCGCCCTGTATGCGGCGGGCGGGCAGGTGCTGCGCTATGAACTGCCGCCGATCCAAGGCGAGGAGCCAGGGGCGTTGCGCCGTTTCTGGAGCCGGATGCTCGACACGCTCTACCGCCGCGACCTGCCGCAGCAGCAGGAATTGCCAAATGCGGGCGCGAGCAGCTTTTCGGAAGTGATCAGCGCGCTCGAAGGGCAGGCGGCCACCGTGGTGCGCACCTCGGCGGACAATGAGATCATCGTGTCCGTCGCCGTGCCGGTGCAGCGGTTCCGCGTGGTGCTGGGCGTGTTGCAATTGTCGACCCAAGGCGGCGACATTGACAAGATCATCCTTGCCGAACGCTGGGCCGTCATCCGCGTGTTTCTTGTGGCGGCCTTCGTCACCGGCTTGCTGTCGCTGCTGCTCGCGTCCACAATCGCGACGCCCTTGAAGAAGCTGTCGGCGGCAGCCGTCCGCGTCGGCCGCGGTGTGTCGGACCGTCAGGAAATCCCGGATTTCTCGTGGCGGCGCGACGAGGTGGGTGATTTGTCGGTTGCGCTGCGCGACATGACATCGTCGCTCTACACCCGCATCGATGCCATCGAGCGTTTCGCCGCCGATGTCGCGCATGAGTTGAAGAACCCGCTCACCTCCTTGCGCAGCGCGGTCGAGACCCTGCCGCTGGTCAAGAACGATGACTCCCGGGCGCGGCTGCTTGCCGTCATCCAGCATGATGTCCGGCGGCTCGACCGGCTGATCACCGATATTTCGGACGCGTCGCGGCTGGATGCCGAGCTTGGCCGCGACACGGCCCAGCCGCTCGATCTGGCGGCGTTGTTGCGCCAGCATGTCGAGGCCGAGCAGCCGCATGTCGGCAAGGGCAAGCCGGTGCAACTCACCCTGTCAATCGACGGCTTCAGCGGGGTGCGCGGCGTCAAGGGCAGCGGCGCGATGATCCGAGGCCATGATCTGCGGCTCGGACAGGTGATACACAACCTCATCGACAATGCGCGCTCCTTCGTTCCGGCGGAGACGGGTGCTATCGCCGTTCATCTGCGTCGAGACGGCGAGCGCGCCATCATCACCGTCGAGGACAACGGGCCGGGGATCCGCCGCGATGCGCTGGAACGCATCTTTGAGCGCTTCTACACCGACCGGCCGGATGGCGAATCCTTCGGCCAGAACTCCGGGCTCGGCCTCTCCATCTCGCGCCAGATCATTGAGGCGCATGGCGGCACGTTGACTGCCGAGAACATCGGCGGCGATGATGAGCCGCAGGGCGCGCGCTTCCGCATCAGCCTGCCGCTTGCCCCGGCAACAGCGCCCAAGGCCCGGCCGCGGTGAACGCCAACAGTGTCAACATCCACGCGACCTGTGTCGCCATTGGCGGCAAGGGTGTCTTGATCGAAGGGCCGTCCGGTTCCGGAAAATCCTTGCTGGCCTTTGCACTCGTCGATGGGGCGCAATCGCCCCGCAGGACGGCGCATTTCGTCTCCGATGACAGGACCGAGCTTTTCGTCTCGGACGGCAGGCTCATCGCGCGCGCGCCGGACGCGCTGAAGGGCCTTGCCGAACTGCACGGCGTCGGCGTCCTGAATGTCGACGCGGTCGACGCCATTGAGCCGGTGCTGCTGGTTCGTCTGTGCCCGCCGCACATGATTGAACGCATGCCGTATCCGGATGGCACGGTTTTGTGCGGGGTTGCGCTGCCGTTGCTCAAGGTGCCCGAACGCAACGCATTTGTCGCCGCGATGATGATCCGCCACCATCCGGCGATAAGCAGCCAGCCTGCGCATTCCTCGATGTCATGATGCCTTGCGACCGTTTTTTGCTTGTCATTCGTCCGTTTGGTGACAATGTGCGCCCCCGACGTCCGCGCGCTGGCGAAAACAAGACGGGTGACAGCCGCTCATGAGTTTACAACCGAAGGCGACCGCATGATCGGGCTGGTCCTTGTCACGCATGGGCGGCTCGCCGATGAGTTCCTTAAAGCCGTGGTGCATGTGGTTGGCCCGCAGGAGGCCATCGCCGCCATCAACATCGGCGCGGACGACAACATGCAAATGCGCCGCGATGACATCATCAAGGCCGTGGCCGAGGTCGAGCGCGGCTCGGGCGTCATCATCCTCACCGACATGTTCGGCGGCACGCCGTCCAATCTGGCGATTTCCGTCATGAGCGCAGGCAAGGTCGAGGTGTTGGCCGGTCTGAACCTGCCTATGCTGATCAAGATCGCGCGCGCCCGCGACAAGGGCGACATGGCAGCAGCGCTTAAAGCAGGGCAGGAGGCAGGCCGCAAATACATCAACATTGCCAGCCAGGTCCTGTCCGGCCAATGAGCGCGGGCATGCAGCCCGACGGCGCGGCGTCGTCAAGCGGGGAGACGCTCCTGCGTGATCTGACGATCATCAACATGCGCGGCCTGCATGCGCGCGCGTCGGCCAAATTCGTCAAGACGGTCGAACATTTCGATGCGGCCGTCACCGTGGAAAAGGACGGTGTCGCCGTCGGCGGCACCTCGATCATGGGGTTGATGATGCTGGCGGCAAGCACAGGGTCGGTGATCCGGGTGTCGGCGACGGGTGCGCAGGCCAAAGCCGTTCTGGATGCGCTCGAAGCGCTCGTCGCCGACCGGTTTGCCGAAGGCGAGTAGGGCCGGTCAGCGAGCAAGGCGAGCAGCGCTGGCCAGCGAACAAGGCGAGCAGCGCCGATCGGCGAACAAGGCGAGCAGCGCCGATCGGCGAACAAGGCGAGCAGCGCCGGTCAGCGAACAAGGCGAGTAGCGCCGGTCAGCGAACAAGGCGAGCAGCGCCGGACGCGGATCGGGGTGGCGTTGGTTGACCCTTGCGCGGGCGCGCATTAGGTGACGGCTGACATTCCGGCCAAAGGGGCCCGCCCGTGACCAACAACAATGACCTTTTCATCCGCGAAGTCGATGAGGAACTGCGCAACGACCAGTTCAAGTCGATCTGGCGCCGGTTTGGCCCGCTGATCATCGGCGGCGCCCTCTTGGTCGTCGGCGGTGTCGCGGGGTGGGTTGGATATGATTATTGGCAAACCAGCCGCGCCAACGCATCCGGCGACCGTTTCCTTGCCGCGCTGGATCAGGCCCGTGACGGCAACACGGCGGAGGCGCTGACCGCCTTGCAGTCGCTCCAGGCGGACGGCACCGGCGCTTACCCGATGCTGGCGAAGCTGCGCGCCGCCGGCTTGCAAGCCGAAACCGATGCCAAGGCTGCCATTGCCGCATTTGATGCCTTTGCCGCCGACACAAGCGTGCCGCAGCCCCTGCGGGACATTGCCCGCCTGCGCGCAGCCTACCTGCTCGTGGACAACGGCACCTATGAAGAGGTCGCGCAGCGGGCGGAACTCCTGTCCGCCGACGGCAACCCGCTGCGCCATTCGGCACGCGAGGCGATGGGTCTGGCCGCATGGAAGGCGCAGCGCGACGATGACGCGCGACGGCTCTTCGGCCAGATCGCCGATGACCCGCAGGCACCGCGCGGCGTGGCGGAGCGGGCCGGAATCATGCTGGCGCTCATCGGCGAAGCGGCGGCAAGCTGAGGCATGGCGTTTCTCGCCGCCCTTGTCGGCCGTCCCAATGTCGGCAAGTCGACGCTCTTCAACCGGCTGGCCGGGGCGAAGCTTGCGCTCGTCGATGACACGCCCGGCGTGACGCGTGACCGCCGCGTGCATGAGGCGCGGCTGGCCGGCATGGAATTCCGCATCATGGATACGGCGGGCCTGGAAGATGCCGGGCCGGAAACGCTCTCCGGCCGCATGCGCGCGCAAACCGAAATCGGCATCCGCGAAGCGGATGTGATCTTCTTCATGGTCGATGCCAAGCAGGGAATCACGCCGGTCGATCACACCTTCGCCAATCTGGTGCGCCGGTCCGGCAAGCCGGTGATCCTGGTTGCCAACAAGGCGGAAGCCAAGGCGTCCGATGCGGGCTTGGCGGAATCCTACGCGCTCGGCCTTGGCGATCCTGTGGCGATTTCGGCAGAGCACGGCCTTGGCATGCCGGACCTGTTCCGCGCCATCCTGGATACGCTGGGGCGTGAGCGCGTTTTCCCGGAGGAAAACGCTGACGAGGTTGCCGAAACCGACATCACGCTTGCCGAGGGCGAAGCCGACGAGGAGGCGCCCGCCCGTGATTGGGCCAAAAAGCCGATGCGGATCGCCATTGTCGGGCGGCCGAATGCCGGAAAATCGACCCTGATCAACGCCTTTCTCGGCGAAGACCGCCTGTTGACCGGGCCGGAAGCCGGCATCACGCGGGATTCGATCTCCATCGACATGGTCTGGAAGGACCGCTCCATCCGCCTGCATGATACGGCCGGCATGCGCCGCAAGGCGAAGGTGCAGGAAAAGCTTGAACGCATGTCGGTCGCCGACGGCTTGCGCGCCATCCGCTTTGCCGAGGTGGTGATCGTCATGATCGACGTCACCCAGCCCTTCGACAAGCAGGACCTGCAAATCGCCGACCTGATCGTGCGCGAGGGCAGGGCGCCGGTGCTGGCTTATTCCAAGTTCGATCTTGTCGATGATCGGCAGGCGAAACTCGCCGAACTGCGCGAGATGACGGAGCGCCTGCTGCCGCAGATCAAGGGCGTGCGTGCCGTGCCGGTCTCGGGGGAGACGGGTTACGGCCTCGACAAGCTGATGGGCGCCGTGTTCGAGACCTATGACCGCTGGAACATCCGCATCGGCACTGGGCCGCTCAACCGCTGGTTCGAGCAGGCAATCACGCGGCACCCGCCGCCCGCCGTGTCAGGCCGCCGCCTGAAGATCAAGTATATCACGCAGGCGAAAACCCGGCCGCCGGGCTTCGTCTTGTCTGTTACGCGCGCCGACGCCATGCCGGACAGCTACATCCGCTATCTCGTCAACGCGATCCGCGAGAGTTTCGATCTCGCAGGCATTCCGATCCGCATGATGCTGCGCGAAACGGACAACCCTTTCGCGGGCCGCAAACGCAAACCGGACTGACCGGCCGGACGGCCGGACGCGGTTAACCAACCATCAAGGTTAATGGCTGACTATCAGGCCGTGGCGAAGTTCGCCGCGCGTGTCCTGTTGGCGTCTGCGTTTCCGGAGTGAGCGTCCCCGTGTCGATTGCGTTTCCGACTGCCAAACCGCGCGCACTGGCGCGCAACTCCGCAACACGCGCCCGTTTCCCCGGGCGGATGGCCCGCTCCATGCTGCTCACCACCGTTCTTGCCGCATCAGGATTGCTGTTCAACACCGGCGGTGTCGCCCGTCAGGATGTGTCCGCCATGCTCGCCGCCGAACCGGCGACAAGCTGGACGCAGGCGCTGGAGCGCTCGCCTGCCGGCTCCACCCATGCAGCCAAACTCGCCTTCGACATCGACCCTGTGACGACCGGCGCGATCGAGCCTTTCGGTGCATCCGTGGAAGGCCTTGGCGCTGTTGCCGTCGCTCCCGCCGGCGTGGTCGCTGCCGCGACACCGGATGAAGCCCGCGTCGTGCGCGCTGGCAAAACCGCGCGCATCGTCAAGATCGCGCCCGTCGCGCCGCCGAAGGCGTTCTCGGCCGGTTCGATCCTGCAACGGCAATCGAGCCTGCTGCGCCCGGGTTTCGATGGAACGGCGGTTGCATTGAAAAAGCCGGATGCCCCGCACATGCAGCAGATCGCCATGGCGCAGGTGCTGCATGTGAAGCCGAAGCCGAAACCGCTCACCGACATGATGCCCAGCGCGGTCGCCAAACTCGTCACCAATGACGAACCTGATGCGCTGGCTGTAGCCTATGCCGCCGCCGCCCCGGAAAAGCCGGACCCGTTTGCCGCAATCCTTGCGCCCTTCCGCAAGAAGCCCGCGCGCTTCGTGCCGCAGATCGGCCCGAAGGATCACGCTTGGGCGAAAACCGTCCTGCCGGAAAGCGTGTTCTCCAAGAAGGAACAGAAATGCCTCGCCGAAGGCATCTACTTTGAAGCGCGCGGCGAACCGGAGAAAGGCCAGGCGGCCGTCGCGCAGGTCATCTTGAACCGGGTGCGCAACCCGACCTTCCCGAACACGATTTGCGGAGTGGTCTATCAGAACATCCACATGCACAATCGCTGCCAGTTCTCGTTTGCCTGCGACCGCATCAAGGACCGCGTCCAGCCCGGCAAACATTGGGAAACGGCCAAGGCGATCGCCCTTGCCGTAACGGCAGGCAAAATCTGGATCAAGGATGTCGGCTCCTCGACCCATTATCACGCGACCTATGTGCGCCCGGACTGGGCGCCGACGATGGTGAAACTGACGCGTATCGGCCAGCATATCTTCTACCGCACCAAGCGCGGCGGCTGGAGTTGAGACCGGGCACGGCTGAACCGGCGCGGCGCTGAGTCTGGTGCGAGTGGTCGGCCGAATCTGCGACGATGGATCAAGGCATCCTGTCGCACCTTTGTAACTTATTGAATTCAATGCAGATTATACCATTGCTGCAATGCACCCCCTTGCCTTGACGCAGGCAAGGCGTCTGACTATGTTCCGCCCCAATTCGGCAGGGGCACCTGACAGGCGTCGAAAGTGATGCGGACAGCGGTCAAAAGCCCGGCAGCGATCCGACCGCGATGGGACGGGCCATGAAGATGTCGAGCGAATTCATTGCCGGCGTCGTGGTCGGTGCCTTCCTCGGCTGGGGCGTAGACCAACTGGCGGGGACGACACCGTTTGGCTTGATCGTTTTTCTGCTTCTCGGTTTTTGCGCCGGGGTACTGAACGTGATGCGCGCCGCCGGAACGGTTGCGCCGTCAAAACTGGGGCCAAAGCCCTGATCCGGCAGCCGCAGGGCGCGCCGGAGCCAAACACGACACCGCCCGGACAAGGGGCGCACCAGAGACGAGGCGATTGTGGCGAACGATCCGATTCACCAGTTTCAGATCAAAGAGTTGGTCGAAATCCCTCTTGGCGGCCTCAATCTGTCCTTCACCAATTCCTCGCTGTTCATGGTCGCGACCGTCGTGACAGCCAGCGCCTTCCTGTTCCTGTCCACATCCGGACGCGGCCTCATCCCCTCGCGCATGCAATCGGTGTCGGAACTGGCCTATGAGTTCATTGCGGGCATGTTGAGGGACGCGGCGGGCAGCGGCGGCATGAAGTTCTTCCCCTTCGTGTTTTCGCTGTTCATGTTCATCCTGGTCGCCAACCTGTTTGGCATGTTCCCCTATTTCTTCACGGTCAACAGCCATCTGATCGTCACGTTCGCGCTCGCGATGATGGTGATCCTGACGGTGATCGGCTACGGTTTTTACAAGCACGGCCTCGGCTTTCTCGGCCTTTTTGCCCCGCATGGCGTGCCCGTCGCCCTGATGCCGCTGGTCGTGCCGATCGAAATCATCTCGTTCCTGTCGCGGCCGATCTCGCTTTCGGTGCGTCTCTTCGCCAACATGATGGCCGGCCACACGGCTTTGAAAGTGTTTGCCGGCTTCGTCTCGTCCATGACGGCGGCCGGCGCCGTGAGCACCGTTGGCGCGATCCTGCCGCTTGCGATGACGGTTGCCATCATCGGCCTCGAATTCCTGGTCGCCTTCCTGCAAGCCTATGTGTTTGCGGTGCTGACCTGCATGTATCTCAACGACGCGGTCCACCCGCATCATTGATCCACCCAACGGGCGGGCACGACGTCCTCCTGCACAACCAAAACCGGTCTCGACCCCTAGGAGCTTAAAATGGAAGCAGAAGCAGCAAAATACATCGGCGCAGGTCTCGCATGCCTTGGCATGGCCGGCACCGCTCTCGGTCTCGGCAACATCTTCGGCAGCTATCTGTCGGGCGCGCTGCGCAACCCGTCGGCCGCCGACGGCCAGTTCGGCCGCCTCGTGTTCGGCTTCGCCGTGACCGAAGCTCTGGGCATTTTCTCGCTTCTCGTCGCCCTGCTGCTCCTGTTCGCGGTCTGAGTTTTCGCATTGGCGCAATGGGGTCTTCCGGCCGCGTCTTGCGGCCGGTCACCATTGATTGAAGGAGCACGACCATGTTCGTGACTGCGGCTCTGGCTGCATCGGAAACGGCCACGCATGGCGATGCAGCCGCCCATGGCGCGGACGCCGCGCATGGCGGCGGCGGCGTTTTCCCGCCATTCGATCCGACCTATTTTCCATCGCAGCTCTTCTGGCTGTTCCTCAGCTTCGGGCTGTTTTACCTGTTCATGTCGCGTGTGGTCTTGCCGCGCATCGGAGAGATTCTCGAAACCCGGCGCGACCGCATCGCCCACGACATTGACGAGGCGGCGACGATGAAGGCGGAAGCCGATGCGGCGCTGGCGGCTTATGAGCAGTCGCTGGCGCAGGCGCGTGCCAACGCTTCCGACATCGGGTCCAAGGCGCGTGATCAGGCGAAGGCCGAAGCGGAAGCCGAGCGCCAGCGGGTGGAGGGCGAATTGGCCGGGCGTCTGGCGGGTGCGGAAAAGCGCATCGGCGAGATCAAGGCCAAGGCGCTGTCCAATCTCGACAGCATTGCCGAGGACACGGCTGGCGCCATTCTCGGGCGGCTGTATGGCGGCAAGATCGCCAAGGCAGACATCGCGGCCGCGGTGAAAGCCGCGCGCGGCAACTGACAGGGGCAAAGACGATGGACGCAACATTTTTCGCCCTTGTCGGCCTGATCCTGTTTTTCGCTTTGATTTTTTACCTCAAGGTGCCGGCCACGGTCGGCAAGTCGCTCGATGGCCGTGCCGCCCGGATCCAGCGTGAATTGGACGAGGCGCGCAGCCTGCGCGAGGAAGCCCAGAAGCTGCTGGCCGAATATCAGCGCAAGCGCGAGGAAGCCGAGGCGGAGGCCGAAGGCATCGTGGCGCAAGCCAAGCGCGATGCCGCCCTCATCGCGGAAGAAGCGCGGGTCAAGACGGAAGAGTTCGTCAAGCGCCGCGAGGCTTTGGCCGAACAGAAGATCGCGCAGGCAGAGGCCGATGCGATCGGCGAGGTGAAGTCGCAGGCGGTCGCCATCGCCATTGCCGCTTCCGCCGAATTGCTGGGCAAGGGGGTGGACGCGAAAGCCTCCGCCGACCTGTTCAAGGCATCGCTGAACGAGATCAAGGCGCGGATGAACTGACCGTCTGCACCGTCGGGATCGTCACGGTCGCCCCAAAAAAAGCCCCGGCATGCCGGGGCTTTTTCGTTTGGAGCATGCTGCGATTAAGTGGAAACCGGTCAATCGGAAACAGCATGCTCCAAGATGATCAATGGGTCCTGACCCTAGGGCAGTCTGCCTCAACCGTCAGCGACACTCGGCCGCAAAGCGCTGGATGCGCTTGCAGGCTTCTTCGAGATTGGTGTTGGAGGTCGCGTAGGAGACGCGGAAATTCGGCCCCAACCCGAATGACGAGCCATGCACGGTCGCCACGCCTTCGGATGCCAGCAACTCCATGACAAAATCTTCGTCCGTCTCGAGCACCTTGCCCGAAGGGGCCTTTTTGCCCATCAGCCCGGCGCAGGACGGATAGACATAGAACGCGCCTTCCGGCTTGGCGCAGGTCAGCCCGCTTGCCTGATTGAGCATGGAGACGACAAGGTCGCGGCGTTCCTCGAAGGCCTTCTTGGCGAACGGGATGAAATCCTGCGGGCCGTTGAGCGCTTCAACCGCAGCCCATTGCGCGATGGAGCAGGCACCGGAGGTTTGCTGGCCCTGCACCATGTCCATCGCCTTGATGAGGTGCTCCGGCCCGGCGGCATACCCGATGCGCCAACCTGTCATTGCATAGGCTTTCGACACGCCGTTCATCGTCAGCGTGCGGTCATAGAGGCCAGGCTCCACTTGGGCCGGCGTCCAATAGGTGAAATCGCCATAGACAAGATGCTCATACATGTCGTCGGTCAGCACCCATACATGCGGATGGCGCATCAGCACGTCTGTCAGCGCCTTCAATTCGTCATAAGTGTAGGCCGCGCCCGACGGGTTGGAGGGCGAGTTGAACATGAACCACTTGGTTTTCGGCGTGATCGCCGCTTCCAGCGCCTCCGGCGTCAGCTTGAACTGGTTCTCAAGCGTCGTCATTGCGAACACGGTTGTTCCGCCGCACAGCGCCACCATTTCCGGATAGCTGACCCAATAGGGCGCGGGGATCACCACCTCGTCGCCGGGGTTCAGCGTGGCCATGAAGGCGTTGAACAAGACCTGCTTGCCGCCGGTTCCCACAATCGTCTGCGACGGCTTGTAGTCGAGGCCGTTCTCGCGCTTGAATTTGGCGGCAATCGCCTCGCGCAGCGGCTGGATGCCGGAGACGGGCGTGTATTTGGTCTCGCCGCGCTGGATGGCGGCAATGCCTGCATCCTTCACATTTTGCGGCGTGTCGAAATCCGGCTCGCCAACCGAAAGCGAAATGACATCCTTGCCCTTGGCCTTCAGCTCGCGCGCCATCTGGGTGATTGCGATGGTGGCAGACGGTTTCACGCGGGTCAGGATGTCGGCGAGGAAGGCCATGATGCGCTCTCTGGCAGTTTGGAAAATGCCGCCTGCTCTTAACGCAACATTGCGCCCGTTCAAGGCAACGCTTGTCGGGGTTTCATGAATTTTAAAGATTTTGGTGCAGGCTTGCTGCGGGCAAACATCCGGATCGGACATGAAACTCGCCGACCTCCATCTGCGCCGCCATGATGATGGGACATACACCGCCATCTGGGGCCCGTTTCTGCTGAAGAGCGGCTTTCAGCCGATCTTCCGCATGACAGGCGGACCTGCGCGCATCGGGGCGTTTGAGGCGCTTTGCCGCCCGTTCCGCGACGGCGTTCCCTCGTCTCCGGGCAAGTTCTTTCCCCTTGTTCCCAAGGATGAGGGCTATCTGGTCGAATTGCAAACGCGCGCCGTCCATGTCCTGAACGCGCCTGCGGTGCTGACCGGCAATGAATGGCTGTTCCTGAACTTCGACCCGTCCATGTTCACCTCGCGCGGCAAGATCCTTGATGCGCTGGCCATCCTCAATGAGACGATCGCAATTGCTGGCTTCGACCGCAAACGCATTGTCTGCGAAGTCACCGAACACCGCACAGACGAGGCGCAGCTTCTCTCTCTCGTTTCCGCGATGCGCGAGCGCGGTTTCAAGGTCGCGGTCGATGATTATGGTGCCGATGATTCCGACATGGAACGCGTGCGCAAACTCTCGCCCGACATCCTGAAATTCGACGCCTATTGGATCACCAAGCTGATGGACTCCGGCACAGCGGGTGCGGACCTCCTCAAGGAAATGGTCACCACGTTCCGCGACAAGGGCATCATCACCCTGTTTGAGGGCATAGAGGAATCGTGGCAGCTTGATCTCGCGGTCGATTGCCAGGTCGATTTCGTGCAGGGCTATGTGCTGGCACGCCCGCAAACCGTGCCGACCAATTTCCACGATTTCCGCGCCAAGCTGCCAGGTGCGGGTGCCGGAACCGGCAGCCAGCCGCCAACGCGTGTCCCGGTCAAGAGCAGCCTCGACGCCTGGGACAAGCAATATTCGGAGCTGATGGATGCGCCGCAGCCGCAGCCCGTCGCGGTGAACGCGCCGCGCGCGCCGTCGTCCGAACAATCGCAGATGCGCCCGGACTACGCTGCCGACTCAACCGGCTTCGGCGTCCGCCGGCCGCCTGCCACCTTCGGCAAGCGCACGCGCTGAAACCTCTCACGCCGCACGGTAGCTCTGCAGCGTGTGAACTTCCAATTCGCCGTTCTTCAGCGCCACCAAAGCGTCGGCAACCGCGACCGCGCCCTTGACGGTGGTGAAATAGGGCACCTTCTGCATCAATGCCGCGCGGCGGATCGGCTTGGAGTCCGAGATCGCCTTGTTGCCTTCGGTGGTGTTGATGACAAGCTGCACTTGACGGTTTCTGATTGCATCTTCGATGTGCGGGCGCCCGTCGGCCACCTTGTTGATCCGCTCGGACGCGACGCCCTGTTCGCGCAGGTGCTTCGCCGTCCCGTCGGAGGCAAGGATGCGGTAGCCGGCGCCGACCAGCCTGCGGCACGCTTCCGTGATTTTCGGCTTGTCGTCATCCTTGACCGACACATAGACGACGCCATCGCGCGGCAGGTCATTGCCCGCGCCAAGCTGTGCCTTGCCGAACGCCATTGCAAAGGAACGGTCGAGGCCCATCACCTCGCCGGTCGAGCGCATTTCCGGCCCGAGCAGCACATCCACGCCGGGGAATTTGGCAAACGGGAAAACGGCTTCCTTCACCGCGATATGGGTGAGGTTTTTCACGGAGTTTATGCCGCCATAGGGCGCGCCGGCTTGGGCGATCGTTTCGCCCGCCATCACGCGCGCGGCGATCTTGGCCAGCGGCGAACCGATCGTCTTGGCGACGAATGGCACGGTGCGCGAGGCGCGCGGATTGACCTCAAGAATGTGGATGACACCGTCCTTGATTGCAAACTGCACATTCATCAGCCCGCCGACATTGAGCGCCTTGGCAAGCAGCACCGTCTGCCGCTTCAATTCCTTGGTCACCTCATCGGGCAGCGAATGCGGTTGCGTCTGTCAGATAACCGTCGAGCAAGATTGGATTGTCGGCGAGCAGCGCGTTGATCTGCCCCGTCTTGTCATTGGGGTGGCGCGCCTTGATGTCTTCGGGAATGAGTTGCGGCACCGTCTCGAACAGATAATCCAATAAGGCCTTGTCGGTGTGGATGATCTGCATCGCACGGCCGCCCAGCACGAAGGACGGACGCACGACAAGCGGATAGTCGAGCGCTTTCGCGGTGGCGATGGCTTCATCGACGGAATGGGCGATGCCGTTGCGCGGCTGGATCAGGCCCAGGTCGTGGATCAGCTTCTGGAACTGGTCGCGGTCCTCGGCGAGGTCGATTGCCTTGGGCGACGTGCCAAGGATGGGGATGCCGGCGTTCGCCAGCGCGTTTGCAAGTTTCAGCGGCGTCTGCCCGCCATATTGGACGATGACG
>JALOTE010000149.1 GCA_025458045.1 Rhizobiaceae bacterium | reverse complement strand
ACGCATTCATGGCCGCTTCGTCCTCCCCTCCAGCGCCTTCAACATCGGTTCCACGCTGAAGCCTGACATCTCCGCCTTGTCGGCGAGAGAGCGCAGATAACAGCCGGACGAGCGGATGAGGTGGGCGCGTTGGAGGATGCAGGCGATGGCGATGGTCGCGCTGTCCTGCCCCAAGACTGCCACTGCCTGCAGCCAAGCATCAGGCGAGACGCCCAGCATGGAGCGCACGAGCATGGCGATCTGCGCAGCCTCCGCCCAGCGGTGAAGACAAGTTTCGGTTCGGGACCGGGCGAATAGAGCCCCAGAGACCGGCCGGAGCCGTCAAACAACGGGCGCGCCGCAGCAGGCAGGGCAGGCAGGGCAGGCGGGGCGGCGCACGGGGAAAGCCGCGTGAACAGGAGGCCGAAGCGCGCGTCGGTGTCGGCCCCGTCGAAGCGCTTGGAGCGGATGTCGCCCTGCGCCTTTTCCGGGTTGGCGTCATCGTTCAGAGGCGCGCCCAGCGCCAGCCAGCGCGGACGGCCGATCCGGGGTGCCGGGCCGATGGCGCGGATGATGGCGGCGGGCACGTTTTCAGCCACCTGCAACAGCCGCGTCAGTTCGGAATTGTGGATGGCGAGTGGGGCAAAAATAGCCGGGCGCGCAACGCCTGCTTGCGCCAGCGTTTGTGCAAACAGCGCCCGCTCGATGAAAGAGATCGCGCCGGACGCGGCACGCGACGCGTTCTTGTTCCGGCGACACAAGGCCGACGCCCGCCGCAGCATCGGGCTTGACGCCGGGCGCGCCGATGGCGAACAGCGCCTTCGATCCATCCTCGCGGCTCATCGGCCCCTGCCGGTCCGAATCATGGTCCAATCATGGTGGTGGTCCACCGAGCCTGCACCGACCCCGGCGGGCGGGAACAAGGGGCGCGACATGCCACCCTGCCCCAAGCCTTCAGGATCAGGCGCTCGATCTCGGCGTTGGCAGCTGTCAACGCTTCCAGCGCATCTACAACCACCACAGGCTGCACGGAGCACTTGGCGGACAAACCCCGCAAGCGATCTCAAAGCCACAACCAACGGGGCCGACCCGTCTCATATGTCATGAACCCGGACAAAGCATTGACCGGCGCGCTTGCGCTGGCTATGCGCGTCGTGTCGGCTGGCGTGTTCGCCAGCCGCGCTGCGGGTGTGGTGAAACTGGTAGACGCGCCGGACTCAAAATCCGGTTCCGCAAGGAGTGTCGGTTCGATTCCGACCACCCGCACCAGTTCGTTCATTGCGTTTTCTTTCATTGCGTTTGTTGCAAAACCGGGAGCGTGCCCCGGTTGCCCGCTTGCAGTCGGCCCCCGAATAAGTCTATTGGCCTGATCAATTCAGCGGGAAACGTAGGGGAGCGAGGCCATGAAGTTTTTTGTCGATACCGCAGACGTCAGCGACATCCGCGAATTGGCTGCGCTCGGTCTGGTCGATGGCGTGACGACGAACCCGTCGCTGATCCTCAAATCCGGCCGCGGCATTGTCGAGGTCACCGCGGAAATTTGCTCGATTGTCGATGGCCCGGTGTCGGCCGAAGTGGCGGCGACCGATTATGACGGCATGATGCGCGAGGCGGCCGTGTTCTCGAAGATCGCGCCCAATGTCTGCATCAAGCTGCCGCTGACGCTCGATGGACTGAGGGCCTGCCGGACGCTCACCGCCGAGGGCCGCCAGACCAATGTGACCTTGTGCTTTTCGGCCAATCAGGCGCTGCTTGCAGCCAAGGCCGGCGCGACCTTCATCTCGCCCTTTGTCGGCCGCCTCGACGACATCAATCTCGACGGCATGGACCTGATCCAGGACATCCGCACGATCTACGACAATTATGACTACAAGACGCAGATCCTGGCGGCGTCCATCCGCACGGTGAACCACGTGAAGGAAGCGGCCTTGATTGGCGCCGATGTCATCACGGCGCCGCCCGCCGTGCTGAAATCGCTGGCCAATCATCCGCTGACGGCGAAAGGGTTGGAAACATTCCTTGCCGACTGGGCCAAGACCGGCCAGAAAATCTGACTGACCGGACGATTTCCTGACAGGTCAGACCGGCAGGGGGTGCCCTTGACGCATCAGGCGTCGGCCATCGCGCCGAACCGCTTCTCGATGTAGTCTCCCAGCATCGCCTCGAATTCGGCGGCTATGTTCTCGCCGCGCAAGGTCGCGGCCTTCCTGCCGTCGATGAAGACGGGCGCGGCGGGTGTCTCGCCGGTGCCCGGCAGCGAAATGCCGATGTCGGCATGCTTGGATTCTCCCGGCCCGTTGACGATGCAGCCCATGACGGCGACCTTCAACTGCTCGACACCCGGATATCTCTCACGCCAGACGGGCATGTTGCGCTTCAGATCCGCCTCGATCTTCTGTGCCAGTTCCTGAAACACGGTGGAGGTCGTGCGGCCGCAGCCGGGGCAGGCGGCAACAACGGGCATGAATTGCCGGAAGCCCATCACTTGCAGCAGTTCCTGCGCCACCTGAACTTCCTTGGTGCGGTCGCCGCCCGGTTCCGGCGTCAGCGAGATACGGATCGTGTCGCCGATGCCTTGCTGCAACAGGATGCCGAGGGCGGCAGACGAGGACACGATGCCCTTGGAGCCCATGCCCGCTTCCGTCAGCCCCAGATGCAGGGCGTAGTTCGACCGTTCCGCCAGCACGCAATAGGTCTTGATCAGCAATTGCACCTGGCTGACCTTGGCCGACAGGATGATCTTGTCGCGGCCCATGCCGAGGCTTTCAGCCAGTTCCGCCGACAGGAGCGCCGACTGCACCATGGCCTCGATCATCACCTCGTCGGCAGTCATCGGGTTGGGGCTGACGGCGTTCTCATCCATCAGCCGCGTCAGCAGCGCGCCGTCGAGCGAGCCCCAATTGACACCGATGCGCACCGGCTTGCCGTGCTTCAGCGCCATCTCGATGATGTCGGCGAACTGGCGGTCTTTCTTGTCCTTGAAGCCGACATTGCCCGGGTTGATGCGGTATTTCGCCAAGGCCTCCGCACAGGCCGGATGATCGGCGAGAAGCTTGTGGCCGATATAATGAAAATCGCCCACGATCGGCACATCGAGGCCGAGCCGTTCCAGCCGCTCGCGCACTTTGGGAACGGCGGCGGCGCTCTCGTCCCGGTCAACCGTCACGCGCACGATTTCCGAACCGGCGCGATGCAGCGCCGCCACCTGCGCCACCGTCGCGTCAATGTCGGCGGTGTCTGTGTTGGTCATGGACTGCACCACGACGGGCGCGCCGCCGCCCACCATCACGGAGCCGACCCTGACGCCGACGGTCCGGTGGCGCGGGGCGATGTCGGCGTTGAAACGGCTCATGAGTGCGGCATCCGGTGCGTGGCTTTCTCTGTCTTTCACTTGGCCATGCGTCGTGCATCTGTCAACGCGCCGCAAAGTCGGATGCGGGCCATCTTGCCGCATGGGCCTCCAAGCCCGATATGTGCACTGCAACAGGAAGCAGGGTCATGCAGGCACAGACAGCGCTCATCACAGGTTCGACATCCGGAATTGGCCTTGGCATCGCCGAGGCGCTTGCCGCATCCGGCCGGGCTGTCGCGTTGAACGGCCGGTCGGACACGCCGGAAAACCATGCGCTCGCTTCGGCCATGTCCGCCCGGCACGGCGTGGCCGTGGTCTATCTCGCGGCCGACATCTCAGAGGGGGACTTGGCGCGCGCGCTTGTCGCGCGGGCCGCGGATGCGCTGGGCAGGCTGGACATCCTCGTCAACAATGCCGGCGTGCAGCATGTGGCGCCGGTCGAGGAATTTCCGGTGGCGAAATGGGACCACATCCTCGCGCTGAACCTGTCATCGGCCTTTCACACCAGTGCCGCTGCCATCCCGCTGATGAAGGCGAACGGCTTCGGCCGCATCATCAATGTGTCATCGGCGCATGGGCTGACGGCCTCGCCTTACAAGAGCGCCTATGTCAGCGCCAAACACGGTCTGGTCGGGCTCACCAAGACGGTCGCCCTTGAAATGGCCGAGACGCGGCTTGATCTCACCTGCAACGCGATCTGCCCCGGCTATGTGCTGACCCCGCTGGTGGAGAACCAGATCGCCGACCAGATGAAGGTGCACAAGATGAGCCGCGAAGAAGTCTTGGAGAAAGTCATGCTTCAGCGCCAGCCGACGCGCAAAATGGCAAGTGTCGAGGATCTCGGCGCGCTGGCCGTGTTTCTTGCGTCACCCGCCGCATCCCAGATCACCGGGGCGGCCTTGCCCGTCGATGGCGGGTGGACCGCCCTGTGAGCGCGAGCAACACACAGAAGCCGGTCAACCTCGCCCTGCAGGGCGGTGGCTCGCATGGGGCGTTCACCTGGGGCGTGCTCGATCGCCTGCTGGAGGATGGCCGCCTTTCCATCGCCGCAGTCTCCGGCACATCGGCGGGTGCGATGAACGCTGCAGCTTTGGCCGATGGCTGGGCAAGAGGCATGGCGAAAGGCGCGGGCGGCGATCCGCGCGAAAGCGCGCGTGAACGCCTTGCCGCCTTCTGGACGGCAGTGGGCGAACGCGGCCGCTTTTCCCCCATCCAGCGCACGCCGCTGGATGTGCTGTCCGGCAATTTCAGCATGGAG
>JALOTE010000058.1 GCA_025458045.1 Rhizobiaceae bacterium | reverse complement strand
GGCTCAATGGACCGCTCGGTGGAAACCATCATCAAGCTCAACCCCGACATGAAGCCTGGCGATGTGTTTGCCTTGAACGCGCCTTACAATGGCGGCACCCATCTGCCCGACATCACGGTGGTGACGCCGGTGTTTTCGTCTTCAACCTCCCCCCTGGAGGGGGAGGATGTCGGCGCAAGCCGACAGGAGGGGGGCGATTTGAGCAACTCCCCCCCCTCTGCCGCCTCAAGCGGCGGCATCTCCCCCTCAAGGGGGGAGATGGGTGGCAAACCGCACATCCTCTTCTATGTCGCATCGCGCGGGCACCATGCCGATGTCGGCGGCAAGGCCCCCGGATCGATGACGCCGCTCGCGACCACTGTGGACGAGGAAGGCATCCTCATCGACAACCTCAAAGTCGTCGAGGACGGCCGCTTCCTTGATGAGGATTTGCTGAAGGTCCTGACGGACCATCCCTACCCGGCCCGCAACCCGGCCCAGAACATCGCCGACCTGCGCGCGCAGGTCGCCGCTAATGAGAAAGGCGTGCACGAACTGCGCAAGATGGTCGCCCATTTCGGCATGGAAACCGTCAACGCCTATATGCGCCACGTGCAGGACAATGCGGAGGAAAGCGTCCGCCGCGTCATCGACACGTTGAAGGATTGCGCCTGCGACTACGAGACGGACACGGGACAGGTGATCCGCGTCAGGATCAGCGTCGACCGCGACCGACGGGAAGCCACTGTGGATTTCACCGGCACGTCACCGGTGATGGCAAACAATTTCAACGCGCCGGAACCCGTGACGCGCGCCGCCGTGCTCTATGTCTTCCGCCTGATGGTGGAACAGCCGATCCCGATGAATGCCGGCTGCCTGAAGCCGATCAACATCATCATTCCGGAAGGCTCGATGCTGAAGCCTGCCTATCCGGCGGCGGTGGTGGCGGGCAATGTCGAGACAAGCCAGCATGTCACCAATTGTCTGCTGGAGGCGCTGGGTGCGCTTGCCAATGCGCAAGGCACGATGAACAACCTCACCTATGGCAATGCGCGCCACCAGAATTACGAGACCATCTGCTCGGGTGCCCCTGCCGGCGTGATGAATTCAGGCCGCGGCTTTGCCGGCGCCCATGGCGTCCACACCCACATGACGAACACCCGCATGACGGACCCTGAAGTGGTGGAACTGCGCTTCCCCATCCGCGTCGAGGAATTCACGATCCGGGAAGGCTCGGGCGGGCGTGGGCGCTTCCCCGGCGGCGACGGCACGCGGCGCACGCTTCTGTTCTTGGAGGACATGGACTGCGCCATCCTCGGCTCGCACCGCAAGCGCGGCCCGCACGGGCTGGCGGGCGGCGGCGACGGCATGAAGGGCATGACGCAGGTGCGCCGCCGTGATGGCACGGTCGAGACGTTGAACCATGTCGACCAGACGCTTGTGCGCGCGGGCGAAGCGGTGATCGTGACGACACCGACACCGGGAGGCTATCTGCCGGAGGCGTGACGGCTCTATCGCGCCAGCGCCGCCCGCACCGCATTCACCAGCGGATAGGGCTGATACCCCGTGCGTGATGGTGTCAGCCCCATGCGCACCACGATCAGCCGTTCCGATGGCACGATGATGACGCTTTGGCCATCATGGCCGGAGAAGCGATAGCTGCCCTTGGGCAGGCCGGTTTCAGCACCGTCATCCGCATCCGCCATCCAGACATGGCCTTGGCCGTAGGCTCCGCCCGATGCTTCCGTCGGCTGCACCATCCAATGGGTGAAATCACGCGGCAGCAAAGCCTCGCCGCCAACTACCCCGCCTGCGATCATGAACTGGCCGAGCCGCGCCCAGTCGCGCGCGGTCGCATACATGTAGGACGAGCCGACCAGCGTGCCGGATGCATCAGGCTCGACAACCGCACTCGCCATGCCGAGCGGGTTGAACAAAAGCGCGCGCGGCAATGTCTGAGCGCCGTCGCCCCACGCATCTTCGATCTCCTCCATGACGAGGTTGGTGGTCCCTGACGAGTAGTTGAAGGTGCTGCCCGGAGGGGCTTCGGCTGGCTGCGCCTGCGCCAGCGCCTGCATGTCGGCGGAGAGGAACAGCATGCGCGTCACATCCGACACGCCGCCATAGCCCTCATTCCAGGCAAGCCCGCTTTGCATCGCCAGAAGATCGGAAAGCCTGATCTTGGCGCGATCATCCGACCAGTCGGGGAACAGCCCAACCTTATCGCGCGTGATGCCGCTCATCTTTTCCAGCGCGCCGACGAGAAGCCCCGTCATGCTTTTCGTCATCGACCAGCCAAGCAACGGCGTCGATGCTGAAAAGCCGTCGCCGTAGCGCTCGGCGATGATCGCGCCGTTTTTCACGACAACGGTGGCGCGCATGCCGGGGCCTGCCAGCGCTTCGTCATTCAGAAGAGCGGCAAGCCTGTCATCCGGCGCTTCTCGCCACACGTGAGCGGGCATGATTTCCGGCACGGGCGGCACATCCTCGGCCGCCACCATCCCGTCCGGCAACAGCGTGCAACCATAGCCTTGGCGGAACACGGCGCGCGCCGGCGCGATGCCGCCGATAAGCGACGTGCGCACCTCGCCTGCCGCCATGTCCGCTTCCGCGCGCACCAATCTCAACAGGGGGTGGCCGGGGGCCTGCACATCGACCCGCAGCACCTCGTCGGCATCCCTGCCCGCGAGGAAAACGTTGGAACAAATGATCTTTGCCGAATAGCCGGTGCCGACCTTCAGCAATTCCGGCGGCGCGCTTCTCAGATAGGCGAACCCGCCAGCCAGCGCCGCAAGAAGCCCAAGGCCAAGCCCTGTCACGATCCGCATCCAACGTCCTCCGCCTGCTTCGCCGCGCGCTGTCATGACGGCAGGACGGGGCAAGCGCAAGGGCGCACTGTCACGGCACGGCGCCGTGTGCGTCACGTCACGCAACCGTCATGCAAAGCAGGTAGCTCGCCGCTTCAAACAATTTGAGGTTGCATCCATGGCGGCAATTGAAACCGCGACACGCCAGCCGCGCGCCACGCATGATCTTGTCAGTGATGCGCTGGCGGCAACGGGCGAAACGCGGGCGCTGTCTGTCGGCGACCGCATCTTCGCGAGGCTGTTTACGGGCCTTGTCTATCCGATGATCTGGGAAGACCCCGATGCCGACATGGCCGCGCTGGACCTTGCGAAAGGTGAGCGCATTGTCACAATCGCATCGGGCGGGTGCAACTGGCTGGCCTATTGCGAACGCGGCCCGGCATCCATCGACGCAGTGGACCTCAATGCGCATCATGTGGCGCTGAGCCGTCTGAAACGCGCGGTTTATGCGTCACTGCTCGACGACGCAGCGGTGGCCGCTTTCTTTGGCAGCCCCGGCCAGCCTGGCGCTATCAGCCTCTATGACCGGTTCATCGCGCCTGCGCTGGACAATGAGACACGCGCCTATTGGAATGCGCGCGACAAGCTGGGCCGCCGCCGCATCGCGGTGTTTGAACGCAACATCCACCGCACCGGCTTGCTCGGCCGCTTCATCGCGTTCGGTCACGCGATCGCACGGTTGAATGGCGTGGACCCGGCCGTCTTGTTGAAAGCGAAGTCGCTTGAAGAGCAAAAGGCGCTCTTCGATACCCACATCGCGCCGATTTTCTATACGCAACTGGTGAAGCTTGGGACGCGGCTGCCGGTCTCGCTGTTCGGGCTCGGCATTCCGCCTGCGCAGTATGAGGCATTGCTCGAAGGCCGCTCCAACATGGCCGATGTGCTGAAAGAACGCACCGAGCGGCTCGCCTGCGGCCATGCGTTGAAGGACAATTACTTTGCGTGGATGGCGTTCGCCCGCCGCTTTCCGGAAGCCCATGAGGGCGCGCCCCCGCCCGCGCTGGATCCGGTGCGCCTGCCCGCCATCCGAACCCATGTGGAATGCGCCACGATCCACCACGCCAATCTGCGCGACGTGCTGGCGGCAAAGCCTGCGTCAAGCGTCGATTGCTTCATCCTGCTCGATGCGCAGGACTGGATGGACGATGCAACGATGAACAGGCTGTGGGCCGAAATCGACCGGACCGCATCGGACAATGCCCGCGTTCTGTTCCGCACGGCCGGCGCGGCAAGCGTCATCGAAGGGCGGGTCTCGCTTTCGGTGCTGGGCCGCTGGATGCGGGATGAAGCCGCTTCGGCGCACGCCTTTGCTGCCGACCGTTCGGCCATCTATGGCGGCGTGCACCTTTACCGGCGGCGCGCATGACGACTGCTCCCGCCCGGCATGAACACGCCGCGTTGATGGACGGTGTTTATCGCCTCCAGCGCCATATTTATGATGCGACGCGCAAATATTACCTGCTCGGGCGTGACGGCTTGCTTGCCGATGTTGCCACGGCGCAGCCTGGGTCGGTCCTCGAAGTGGCCACCGGCACAGGCCGCAACCTGATGCATCTTGCCGGGCTTGTGCCGCATTCGAGGCTCTACGGGTTCGACATTTCCCGCGCCATGCTGGAGAAAGCGCAAGCTTCGGCGAGGCGCGCCGGTCTGTCTGGTCGGGTTCGTTTCGCTCAAGGCGATGCCACGCAGTTTGACGCCGCCGCCGCATTCGGCCGCAGCACTTTTGATGCGGTCTTCATCTCCTATGCCCTGTCGATGATCCCCGACTGGCGGGCCGCCTTGCAGGAAAGCTGGCGCTTGACCGCGCCGGGCGGAACATTGGCCATCGTCGATTTCGCCGATCAATCCGGCTGGCCCGCCCCGGCGCGCGCCGCCTTGCGGGCGTGGCTGCGGCGGTTCCATGTCACCCCGCGTGGCGGGCTGGAGGACGCAGCCCACGCCCTGCCGGGAGTCGCCGGCATCGGCACGCGTCGCGCCCATGGGGACTACTGCGTGACTGTTCGGCTCATCAAAGCGGCCTGACCGGCGAATCCGCCAGCACGCCAATCCCTGCACCGGCTGGTTAACGAAATCTCCACCGGAACTGGCGCATTTGTCGGGATCGTCTTATGAAGCGTCGGAGGCTGTCTGGTGCGCTTGGGCTTGTCTGTGTCGAACCGTTTCCTTCACTTCAAAGCCGGAACCGCGCGAGGGGCGATGGCCGCCATCACGCTCAGCGCGGCCTTGATGCTGTCTGCCTGCGGCGGCTCGACCTATGATTCGCTGGAACTGAGCCACACCGACATCGCGCCCACCCCGGTTGCTTCCGCCGCTGCGCCCGTTGTCGCCCCGGTTACGCCGGCGGCCGAAGTGCCGGGTGCCGAAGTGCCTGTTGCGGATCCACCTGTGGCCGATGTAGCCGCGGGCTCCGCGGTCGTTCCGGCCACCGCGCCCCTGCCCCAGTCTGTTGCCGTTGCATCTGTCGCGGCCGTTCCTGAACCCGCCCCCGCTCGCCCCGCCGTCACGGCCTATGACGAGACTCAGACGGCGTCGATCAACCCCGACATATTCCGCCCGGCGAAACTGCATCCGAAGTTCGGCGATTACAAACCGTTCGATTTCCCGAACCGGAAGCCCACCGACTATCCGGTGCACGGCACCGACACGTCACGCTGGCAGCCATCGATCAACTGGCCAAAGGTGCGCAGTTCCGGCATCGCGTTTGCCTTCATCAAGGCAACCGAGGGCGGCGACCACATGGACCCCGCCTTTGCCAAGAACTGGAAAGCGGCCAAGGCGGCGGGCGTGCCGCGCGGCGCCTATCATTTCTACTATTTCTGCACCGAGCCCGAGGTGCAGGCGCGCTGGTATCTGCGCAACGTCCCGCGTGACAAGCACTCCATGCCGCCCGTGCTGGATGCGGAGTGGAACCACCAGTCCCGCACCTGCCCCGGCAAGAAATCACCCGAGCGCGTGCGGCGCGACCTGAAGATCTGGCTTGACATCGTGGAAAAAGAGACCGGCAAGACGCCGATCATTTACACGACGCCCGACTTCTACGACGACAACGACATGGGCCGCCTGCAAGGCTACCATTTCTGGCTGCGCTCCACCGCGGCCCACCCGACCGAGCGCTACCCGCATGAACGCTGGACGTTCTGGCAATATACCGGAACCGGCAAGATCCCCGGCATCGAGGGCAAGGCCGACATCAACGTCTTCCGCGGCTCGGCCAAGGACTGGGCCAAATGGCTGAAGGCGAATGGCGTCCGCGGCTGATGATTGCCGCGCTTGCCGATGCGTCAGTTGAGTGACATGCTTCCCTGATCCAGTGGGGGGGTATCATGAAACACACTGTGCTGGCTTTGCCGTTTGCCGCGGCTTTGGTTGCATTGCCCTTGCTCGCGTCTTCTCCGGCGCGCGCCATCGATGACACCGCGTTTCAAACGCCATCCGGCAACATCCATTGCGTGGGCTGGGTCGGCGGCGGGGAAACCACGATCGAATGCGATCTGCTTTCGCGCACCAATGACAGGCCGGCACGCCCCCGCCCGGGGGATTGTGATCTGGAATGGGGCAGCCGTTTCATTTTGAAGAACTTTGGCCGCACTGAAATGGGCTGCACCGGCGACAGCGTGCGCAACGATGAGGCTCCCACACTGCGCTATGACATGCGGCTCGACTATTACGGCATTGCCTGCACCGCCACGCGGCAGGGCCTCGAATGCATCAATGATGACGGCCACGGCTTCAAGATCGCCCGGGCGAGGCAGGACCTGTATTGAACAGCCCTCCCCCGGGCGGACCATGCTATTCCGCCGCTTCCCGGAAGCCATCCATGGTCTCCAAGCTGGCGCGGCCTTCCGGCTTCACATCCTCGTCGAATGGCGTTTCGATGCGGCAGAACGTGTCGGGGTAAAAGCCGTTGAAGCGTGTGCGCAGCGACAGCGAATAGGCGCCGATATTGCCGATCTCGATCCAGTCGCCGGTGTCGACGGTTTCCGGCAGCCAGAACGGGCGCGACAGGATGTCGACGCTGTCGCAGGTTGCCCCGCACACCTTGAACGGCACGACTTTTGCTCGGTCGCCATTGCGGTTGCGGATCGCCGGATCGGGGATGAAGCGGGCGGGCAGCGTGATCTTGCCGGTCCAGGAATCCGACAGCGACGACCAGATGCCATCATTGATGTAGAGGCGCTTGCCCTTGCGCAGCATCACCCGCACGATCAGCGAGAAGGCGCGCGCGACGATGACGCGGCCGGGTTCGGCGATCAGCGGCACATCGCCGAACCCCCATTCGGTGATGTCGGAATTGATGCGCGCCATCAACTCGTCGAGCGGCGGCATGCCATTGCCGCGCGAGGCGGGGTCGACGCCGTAATCGGCCGGGAAGCCGCCGCCGATGTCGAGGCCGGCAAGTTCGCCCATCATGCGGTTGCGCACCCAATCGGCCGATTTCAGCGCCTGTTCATAGGTGTTCGGATCCTCGATCTGGGAGCCGACATGGAAGCACAGGCCCGTCTTGTGGCCAAGTTTCGTCAGCCGGTCCAGCAGTTCGACGGCATAGGCCGGGCCGGCGCCGAACTTCTTCGACAATTCATAGGCGGCAGCCCCCTTGGTGGCGAGGCGGACGAAGACCGTGATCTGGCCCGGGTCGATGTCCATCGCCTGCACCACGCGCGTCAGCTTGACGATTTCGTCCTCGTGGTCGAGCGAGAGCGTGCGGATGCCATAGGTCTCGAGCGCAAGGCGGATGTCGGACTGCGCCTTGACCGGATGCATGTAGAGCATCTCCGCCTTTGGCGCGGCCTGGCGCACGGCGGCAAACTCGGCAGGCGAAGCGACGTCGAAGCAGGTGACACCGGCTTTCGCCAGCACATCCAGCACTTGCGGCTCGCCATTGGTTTTCACCGCATAGGCCGTCTTGCCGGGGAACAGCCGCATGAAGCGCTTGGCGTCAGCCTCCAGCACCTGCGGGCGGAAGCCATAGACGGGTTGGTCCGGCCGCAAGTCATAGGCCAGTTGTTCGGCGGTTTTGAAGCTTTGCATGGTGGGTCACGTCCCAAGGGAGGCGTCCGATCCCGACACCTGAACGGGACGGCGCGCAGGCAACTTGCGACACCGAACCCTGCCACGGTGACAAGAACCATGTGCGGAATCCGGTGTCGGCCCACGCGCGCCGGTGATAGCGGCTATAGCGGATTTCCCCGCGTGTTCAATGAATGAAAAATGACAGATATTGCCTCCACCACGGCCGGCCCGACGCTTGACGCCCGCGCCTGGGCGATGCTTGTCGCGCTTGGCGCGATCTGGGGCGGATCGTTCTTTTTCGCCCGCATCGCGGTTGCCGAAATCCCGCCCTTGATGCTGGTCTTGCTCCGCGTGTCGATCGCCGCGTTGGCGCTGCACCTCTGGCTCATGGCGCGCGGCATCCGGTTCCTTGATCACCGGGCGGACTTCAGGGCTTTCATGCTCCTTGGGCTTGTCAACAACGCCATCCCTTTCTCGCTGATCTTCTACGGCCAGACGGAACTTGGCGCGGGTCTGGCGGCAATCCTCAACGCCACCACGCCGTTCTGGACAGCGCTGCTCGCCAATGCCGTGACAACCGATGAGAAACTGAAGCGCAACATCATCGCCGGAATCATCATCGGCATCGCGGGCACGGTGATCCTGCTCGGGCCGGGATTGCTTGCGGATGCGAGCCGCGCCCTTTGGCCGAAACTGGCATTGATCGGCGCGACGTTTTCCTATGCAGTCGCGGTTGTGTTCGCGAAGCGGTTCAAGCTTGGCAACCCGGCCGTGACTGCCGCCGGGCAACTGACGGCTTCGACACTCTGGATGGTTCCTGTTGTCGCACTTACCGGAACATTCACGTTGAATGCCAGCCCTCCGGTCTGGGCGGCGGTCATCGCGCTTGCGCTTGTCTCCACTGCGTTTGCCTACATCCTCTATTTCGCGATCATCGCGCGGGCCGGAGCGACCAACGCCTCGCTGGTGACACTGATCGTGCCGGTGAGCGCCATCCTGCTCGGCGTCGCCTTTTTGGGCGAACGCCTGCTCATCATCGACACTGCCGGCATGGCCATCATCGGTCTCGGCCTGATCATGATTGACGGGCGGCTGCTTGCGCGACGCTGACCTTACAACTTGTCGAATTCATCCTTGTCGGTCGGGATCATCATGACGGCGGTCGTCAGATAGGCGAACCCGAACGTGACGCCGAAACTCAGCATCAGTATGAAGGCGATGATGCCCTGGTGTTCGGCATGCATGTACATCTGGCCGAGCCCATTGACATTGAACCACATCATGGCGAACGCGACGCCCCAGCCGATCAGCACGCCGATGGCGGAGTTGACGATGACAAACCGGATCAGCTTTGGCATGACCTTGTCCTCCGTGGAACACATACGACTTTGGTCTGATTTCGGATTTGACAAGGGGGCTGGAACCTTCAATCCGGCGGCATTTGCAGGAGGGGGCCAGGATCGCGATGCATGATGAGGTGATCTTTCCGGCATCCGGCCCGATCCGGCTGACGCGCTTGGCGAAGGCGATTGGCGAGGGAGAGATCACAGCGCAGAACGTCGTTCAGGAATGTCTCGCGCGCATCATCGCGCGTGACCCGGCAATCGGTGCGTTCGCCGCGATCCAGCACGTGCCGCAATGGCGCAACGGTCCGCTTCTCGGCATCCCCATCGGCGTCAAGGACATTTTCGACACCCATGATCTGCCAACCGAATATGGTTCGGCGATTTTCGCGGGCCATCGCCCGTCCGTCGATGCGGCCATCGTCGCCATGCTGCGGCGCGCCGGGGCTGCCATCATCGGCAAGACTGTCACAACCGAATTCGCCTTCCTGCATCCGGCAGCAACAAGGAACCCGCTCAACCTCGCGCACACGCCAGGCGGATCCTCATCCGGTTCGGCGGCAGCGGTGGCGGCAGGCATGGTGCTGGCCGCCATCGGCACGCAGACCGGCGGATCCATCATCCGGCCTGCCAGCTATTGCGGGATTGCCGGTTACAAGCCGTCATTCCGCCTGCTGCCGACGACGGGCATGAAAACCTTCTCATGGTCGCTTGATACTGCCGGGTTTTTCGCCGCCACCGTCGCTGATGTGGCATTCCTCGCCGCTGCGGTGACTGGTCGCCCGCTTGCGCTTGAACCTGCACATTCACGGTTCACATTCGGCGTGCTGCAACAGGCGGTCCACCACGAAGCCGACAACGAGATGCTTGCAGCGCTTGAACGCGCTGCCCAAGCGCTTTCCCGCGCGGGCCACGCTGTTCAGCGCATGGCCGAGCCCGCCGAATGGGGCGCCGCGCGCAACGCGCATTCAACCCTGCAGGATTTCGAGGCGGCGCTGGCGCTGGGCGATGAACTCGACCGATTCCCCGACATGTTGAGCGACCGGTTGCGCACCACCCTGGAAGCCGGGCGCGCAATCTCGCCTGCGGACTTCGACACCGCCCGCCGAACCGCCCGTTTGGCGCGCAAGGCGAGCCCGGCGGTGTTTGACGGCATCGATGCGCTGCTCACGCCGTCGGCACCGGGGGCGGCACCGTTTGGCCTCGCCTCGACGGGCGACTCCAAGTTCAACAAGCTCTTCACGCTGCTGGGCCTGCCTGCGATGAACGTGCCGGGCCTGAATGCGCAAAACGGGCTGCCGCTGGGCATGCAGGTGATCGCGCCATTCGGCCGGGATGGCTTGGCGCTGCAGGCGGCAAACGCGCTCGAATCAGCCCTGCGATCAGCCGATCACGCCTCCTGACGGCATTTCTCCTGCTGCCTAACGACAAAAGCGACGGTCATCCGACATGCCAAAAGCGCAAATTTGTCATCGGCTTGTCACAAATTGGAACGGCTTTTCACCCTGCACGGGTGCAGCGCACCAACGATTTTCCTTGCCCGAAAGCGCTTTTGCACCGACTATCCGCCTACAACGAAGGAGGTGCTGATGACCCTGACCCGCTCGTTCAACCTGTTTCTGGTCTGTGCCGCGTTCGCTTTTGTGGCTTCAGTCGTGCTGGGCATCGTCCCCTGAGCGCGCCACCCGTACCAAAGACCGGCGACCACCGGCCGACCGAATGAACTCATCACAGAAAGGCCCGCATGTGCGGGCCTTTTTCGTTTTCGGATGGCCGGTCACTTAGGGTCAGGACCCTAGGCGGCGAGCGTCGCCACCGTCTCGCGCGGACGGATGCCGATCAGATGGCAAATCGCGTAGACCAGTTCAGGACGGTTCATCGTGTAGAAGTGGAAATCGCTTAAGCCCCGTTCGACAAGGTCGAACACCTGTTCGGCAACCACGGCGGCAGCGACGAGATTGCGGGTCTCGACATCGCTTTCCAGCCCGCGGAACCGGTCCTCCAACCAGGCCGGGACATGCGCCTTGCAGGCGCGGGCGAAATTGGCGACTTTGGCAAAGTCATACACCGGCAAAATGCCGGGCACGATGGGAATGCTGATCCCGGCGCGGCGGACCCGCTCCAGGTAACGCTCAAACACGTCATTGTCGAAAAAGAACTGGGTGATCGCCCGGGTTGCCCCGGCATCCACCTTGCGCTTCAGCATGTCGATATCGGTGTGCATGTCCGGGCTATCGGGGTGCTTTTCGGGATAGGCAGAAACCGTGATGTCGAATTCCGGGTCGATGGCCTTCAGACCGGCGACGAGATCAACCGAGCTTTGGTAGCCTCCGGGCGTCGGCTTGAAGGCGACACCAGCGCCCGCCGGGTCATCGCCGCGCAACGCCACGAAACGGCGCACACCCAAATCCCGCAACTGATGGATGACGGCATCCACCTCATTCTTGGTGGCGGCCACGCAGGTCAGATGCGCGGCGGGCGACAGCGTGGAATCCTTGAGGATGCGGCCGACCGTGCCGACCGTGCGCTCCCGCGTCGAGCCGCCCGCGCCATAGGTGACCGACACGAAATCCGGCTGCAACGGCTGAAGGCGCTCGATCGTCGACCAGAGACGGTTCGCCATCTCGTCGCTTTTGGGCGGAAAAAACTCGAACGAGACCCGGATGTCCTGACCGAGGCCGGACTGGCGGGATTTGCGAAACCCATTCATGCGACGCGCTCCAGAACCCTGTTGGATGGCTTGACTGTGTTGTGTTCGTCGGTGTCCGCGATCAGCAGGCGCGCATCCCGCGCCTGCCACAACTTCACCGTCAGACCGCCCTTGGCATCCTGTTCCGGTGCCGCCTTGAAGGCCGTCGCCGACACATGGCGCAAACCGGCCTCCCCGCACCATTGGGCGATTTGCTCATCGGAGAAGCCCAGGCGCTGATGCGCATGGCTTTCGCGCAGGTAATCGAGCCCGTGCGGCGCGAAATCGACGATCAGCAGCGTGCCTTCGGGGCGCAGCGCACGCGCCGCTTCGGCAATCACCACCTGCGGTTCATCCAGATAGTGCAGCACCTGATGCACTGTCACGAGGTCGTAGCGGCCTGCATCGACGGGTGGCGCCGTCACGTCGCCCTGACGCACGGCGGCATGGGTCACTCCCGCCGCTTCCAGCTTGGCGCGGGCAACGGCCAGCATCTCGCGCGACATGTCGATGCCAAGGCCCGTGCGATAAACCGGTGCGAACAGTTCGAGAAGCCGTCCGGTACCGGTGCCCAGATCAAGCATCGTGTCGATGCGGCGGCCGGCAATGGCGGCCAGCATCGCCGCCTCCACCGCATCATCCGGCACATGCAGCTTGCGCAGCGCGTCCCATTCGGCGGCGTTGCGGGCAAAATAGCTGGCCGCCTGCGCCTGCCGCTCGCGGCGCACCGCATTGAGCCGCTCCGCGTCCCGCGCCATGCCATTGCTGTCGGCCTTGAGGCGGCTGACAACACTGTCGGCGATCTCGCGCGGCACGCCCGCCTCGGCCATGCGGAACCATGCCCATGAGCCTTCCTGATGCCGCGTCACCAGCCCTGCTTCACCGAGCAGTTTCAGGTGGCGTGACACGCGCGGCTGCGACTGCCCGAGCACGGATGTCAGATCGCTCACCGTCAGGTCGCCCTTGGTGAGCAACGCCAGAATGCGCAGCCGCGTTGGTTCGCCCATCGCCTTCAATAGCTCGGTCATGGCGGAAAGGTCAGGCATCGCGGCATCGTCTCCAAAAGACATAAAGATATGTTTATGTCAGATGCGCGTCGCAGGCAAGCCTGTTTCTGTCGCGCCATTGCGTTTCATGCAGTGGGGCGGCACAAACCGGCGGGGTGATCACCATGGCTTCAAAACGGCAAAAAGACATCCGCGACGCGCTGACGGCGCTGATGCCGCTTGCCCCGTTCGCGGATGCCGAGCCGATCCGCGAGCGCGCCGCACGCACGGACATGCGCGCGTTGCATCCTGAAACCGCTGTGTGGCTCTCTGCCGTGGCGCATGTCCGTCATCGCCATACCGACTATGACGCGCTGCTGGCCGAAGGCTATGACCGCGATTCGGCACGCCATTTCGTCACCGACGCGATCAATGCGACGCTGACGCAGTGGCGCTCCGGGCGTTACGTGACGGACGAGGACGACTGGCCCGCCGAAGATGGCGGGCCGGAGCCTCAGACATAAATCCATTGCTCGGGCAGTCGGGCCTTCAGATTGCTGCCGCCCTTGATGATGCCGGGGCGCTCCACCCATGCAACCAGCCCGCGCAGGCGCTTGGCTGCATCCTTGAAGGCAAGCGCAAGGCCGGTTTCGTCCTCCAGTTCATGACCGTCGGCCTTCAGGCCATCCGCGATCGCCTTGCCCGCCTGCCTGCACGGCGCGTTCTGGCCATCCACTTTCAACGTCACGTCACCGAAAAACATCAGCGTCCGCGGCGGCAGCATCGAAAGGCGGGGAATGCCGGAAACGACGATGTTCGCCCCCAGCCATTCCGGCCGCACATGCGGCAGGCCGAGCGCTTCGGCAATCGCGTCCAGTTCTTCGCGCGCCACGATCGAGACCTGCCGCTCGTTGCGCATCTGAGTTCCGCGCGGATACCACGGCTCGCGCCCGCCGGCCTTGCGCGTCCATCCGGCGTGATGATCGCCGACGATTCCCTCGAAGGTGACCGTGAGCGCCTGCACCTTCGCCGTGACAAAGCTGTCACCGGTGGCGGAATAAACGCCGTCAACATGGCCGTCGATGCGGCGCGCAGGGTGGATGGTCGGCAGGTCGCCATGCGCGGCTTGGGTCATGACATCATCTCCGGCCTTCGGATCGGGGTGGCTCGTCACCAGACGCCGGGGATGAAACGGGCGGTGGTGTCCATATAGGCCCTGTAACGATCGGCCATCTCCGTGCGGGTGAATTTCGCTTCCTCGTCCAGCGCGGCACGCCAATAGGTGAATGTCATTCCGATAAAGGGGATGATCGCCCAGATGCTCCAACACGCCAGCGCCCAGCCGCCCCAGAACAGCAGGTAGCTGGAGTAAAACGGGTGCCGGACGAAGCGGTAAGGCCCGGTTGTGACAAGGCTGCCGGGTTCACGTTCATCAAAGGCCGCAAGCAGGGCGGCCGACCGCGTTTCGGCGATGACCCGCCAGAACAGCGCGTAGGCCAGCAGGATCACCACGAGACCGGCAAGCTGGATGCCCGCAGGCTGCTCCATTGTCAGCGTCAGCACGGTCAGCCACAGGCCGCCGAGGATGACGAGGCCGCTGATCAGCCTTGCGCCATCGGGCATGCGCTCGGAGCGGAAATGCGCGCGGATGGACCAGGTATAGGTTGCGATGGTCATGAAGGAGGCGGCAATAATCACGAGGTCGAGGAACATCGGTCATCCAGTTGAAGGCATGTTCCAACATCACATAGGCGCAAGGAGGTAGCGCGGCAACGCGAAGCGACAGCATCATTAAAATACGAACATTTTTTCGAGCCTGACCCTAAACTGTCAGTGTCATGCTGCGCGGGAGACTTCCGTCTTCAACCGGACTGCGCCGATGACAGACCTGAAAACCCGCAACACTCCGCAAAACACTGGCCCGCTGGCAGAGCATCATGTGGTCACGGCGCATGGCCGCCTGCGCGTCCAAATGCGCGATGGCCAAGGCCCTGCCCTGTTGCTGCTGCACGGCAACAGTTTCTCCGGCGACGTGTTTGGCGGCCTTGCCAGCGCGCCTGAACTGTCGAGACTGCCGCTCATCATCCCGGACCTGCCCGGCCATGGCGGATCGGACAATGCCGCGACCCCGGCGATCACCTATTCGACCGCAGGCTTTGCCGCTTGCATCACCGAAATGGCCGAACAGCTCGGACTTGCGGACTACGTGCTGTTCGGCTGGTCGCTTGGCGGGCAGATCGGCCTGGAAATGCTCGACCGGGCGCCCGGCCTGATCGGTGTCGCCACCTGCGGCTCGGCAGCCGTCCAGCGCGGGCCGCTCGGCATCATGGCAGGCTTCCACTTCACGCGCGATTTGCTTCTGGCAGGCAAGGGCGAAATGACGGACGCAGACGCAAGGCGATTTGCCGAGGTCTGCACAGGAAATGACGGATTTGCCGAAACCGTGTTGTGCACCGACCCGGCGATGCGCCCGGCCCTGTCCCGTTCGGCCATTTTGGGAAAGGGGCGCGACCAGCGTGCCGCAATTGCGGAAACCCGGATGCCCGTCTGCCTTATGCTCGGCACGCAAGACCCGTTCATCCGCGCCGACACGCTGCGCAAGGTGACCGGCCCGACGCTCCACCGCGGTGAGCCGATCCTGCTTGAGAATGCCGGTCACGCGTCGTTCCTTGATGCGCCGGACGTCTTTGCGGCGACGCTCGCAGGTTTTCACGCCCATGCCGTCAACGTTGCGCAGTGCCTCGGTTATGCGCACACGGCTGAGACCCGCAAGGCGGCGTGAGGCGGGTCAACGCAGGCGACGCATCGCAAGGTTGTAGATTTCGTCATCTCGACGAAGCCCGATTGCAAGAACGAGAATTTCAACCTCGGTTCGGTTGACTGAGTAGACAATGCGCATGTCGCCCGTTCGCAACCGTCGGTAACCGCTTAGTTCGCCGCTGAGCGCCTTGCCTGTCTTTTCAGGCTCGCCATTGGCCAGTCTTTCACGAATGACGTTTGCGATCATTACTGCTTTTGTGCGCCCGATCTGGCGAAAATCGTCCTGCACCTTTGGATGATAAACGACGGCCCAACCCATGTCAGAGACTGTCGATGAAGCGATCCATCGCAGCCTGGTCGAGATAGTCTTCACGCGGCGTTTTCAGACGGTCCCGCGCGATTGCCTCAGTGCGAAGATCTTCAAGCTCTTCGATAAGCGCTTCAAAGCGCTCCGTTGCCATGATGATAGCCGCAGGCTTGTTGTCCCGCATCACGACGAAATGCGCTTCCTCTCCGGAAACCACCCGGTCGAGCAGTTCACGGGTGCGCTTCTGAAGATCAGTCGAGGAAACGGCTTGGCTGGCCTTGGTCATGAGCATGGCGCCCTCCCTCTCCTTCTTCATAACCCAATCATGATCTGATCACAATCGGATTACGATCGCCCTCACCGCGTCAGCGGCTTGTAGGTCACGCGGCGCGGGTTGATGGAGTCCGGGCCGAGGCGGCGCACCTTGTCGGC
>JALOTE010000057.1 GCA_025458045.1 Rhizobiaceae bacterium | reverse complement strand
GTTTCGGCGTCGTGGCGGCTCTTTGGTTCTATTATGGAGAAGTGGATCGTTGGCGGCTTATAGTTGCGTTTGACGGGCTCAAAAGTGATCTCGAAAATAAATACAAGCTCGCTGCCGATATTATACATCATGTCAATATTGAAAAAACTATTTACTACCCGATTCTTGATCTTTCACGTGTGCGAATTGTGCATAAAAGTGACCCGTTGATCCAAGGTCTTAATCAGATAATACAATACACAGGCGTTGGAAAGATGGCGTTTTCGGCCAATTTGGTCAATGGCATCTATGTCGAAGATGCCCTTATTTATCGGATGGCGGCCTAACATGTCCGGCAATCGTCAATCGACCTTGTTGGTCATGATTGCGGCGCTTTTTTGCCACGCCAGTTTGGTGCACGCCAATGATTCCGTGGCGGAGATCGGCACGGGCGGGTTGGTGCTCGGGCGGACGGACGCCGTTCGGATGGACAGCGAGGATCTGTTCATCTCGATGGATGCGGTGCGCGTCGCCTACCGGTTCACCAACACCACGGCGGAGGATGTCGAAACCATCGTCGCCTTCCCGATGCCGGACATCGATTTCGCGCCGGAAGCCAATATCGCGATCCCGCAATATGAGGCTGACAATTTTCTGGGCTTCACCGTCGAGGTCGATGGCGCGTCGATCACGCCGCAATTGCAGCAACGCGCCTTTGCCGCGGGCCGCGACGTGACCGATCTTCTGACCGGGGCGGGCCTGCCCTTGCAACCGTGGACGCAAGCAGGCCAGACGGCGCTCGCCGCCTTGACGCCCGAACAGATCACCATGCTTGCCGCCGAAGGCGCGGTGATCATCAGTGAGTATGATGATGGTTCAGGCTGGAAAAAGGTTGCGGAACCGACCTGGACCCTCAAATCATCTTATTGGTGGCGCATGGTGTTTCCTGCGGGCAAGACGATTTCCGTCAAGCACGACTACACGCCCAGCCTTGGCGGCACGGTTCAGGTGACGTTCTTGCGCGCCAACTCCGATGCGGATCAGCAGATCGCTGATTACAAGCGCCGCTTCTGCATGGACGATGACTTTATTGACAGTGTGGAGCGCAAGGCCGGACAGCCGCAAGAAGGCGTCAACTATTCGGAGTCGCGCGTGCAATATGTGCTGCGGACGGGTTCCAACTGGGCCCAGGCCATCGGGGACTTCAAACTCACGGTCGACAAGGGATCGCCCGACAATCTGGTCTCGTTTTGCGGCGAGGACGTGAAGAAAACCGGACCGACCACGTTTGAGATGCGCAAGACGGATTTCTGGCCCTATGACGATCTGAACATCCTCTTCATCGTGAAGGGTGCGATGTGAGGGTTCCCGCTGTTGAACTTGTCGCCGCGGTGGCGCGTAACGGCGTGATCGGACGGCAGAACGGCCTGCCGTTCCGCCTCTCCACCGATCTGAAGCGGTTCAAGGCGTTGACCATCGGCAAGCCTGTCATCATGGGCCGCAAGACATTCGAGAGCATCGGCAAGCCCTTGCCGGGGCGCATCAACATCGTGATTTCGCGCAATGGCGGGTGGGCGGCGGAAGGCGTCGTGACGGCCGCCTCTCTCGATGACGCGATCCGCATGGCGTCTGCTGCGGCGCATGCCTCGGGCGCGCAAGCGGTCTGCGTGATCGGCGGCGGCGAGGTCTATGCGCAGGCCATAGCGCGCGCAGACGTGCTGCACATCACGCATGTGGACGCGGACCCGGACGGCGACACGATGTTTCCCGCCATCGACCCGGACCGCTTCGAGGAGTGCGGCACCGAACAGGTTCCTGCCGGTGAAAAGGACGAGTTTGCCACGCGCTTTGTCACATATCGACGCAGAGGCCGTTCACGCTGACCCGAAATTGCGGTCTGCACGACAGGATGCGCGTTGCGTGTCATTGAAAGGCCGCAGGCCGAAACCTATAACCATCCGCATCAAGATCCCACCTGCCGCGCCCGTGGCGTCGGCTTTCCAAACACAAGGATGAACAATGCCCTGGAGCAATCAAGGCGGCGGCGGCGGCAAGAATGGCGGGCCGTGGGGCGGCGGCGATGGCGGCAAGAATGGCGGCGGCGGCCCGTGGGGCGGCGGCGGTAATGATGGCGGCTCCGGCGGCCCGTGGGGCCAGGGGCCGCGCCGTCCAAGCGGCGGCGGCGGTGGTGGCGGCAACCGTCCCCCTGATCTGGAAGAATTGATCCGGCGCGGCCAGGACCGGCTGAAAAACGCGCTACCCGGCGGCGGAGGCGGCGCCGGCGGCCCGAGCCTTTCCACCGGTGCGACCATCGGTCTCGGCGCCGTTGGCCTCGTGGCGCTGTGGCTGTTCCAGTCAATCTACACCGTGCAGCCGGATGAACTGGGTGTCGAACTCCTGTTCGGGAAGCCGAAAAACGAGGTGTCCGAACCCGGTCTGCACCTGCATTTCTGGCCGATCGAGCGCTTTGAAAAGGTCAACACCCGCGAGCAGCTTGCCAATATCGGTGCGGCCGGCGGCGACAATGGCACCGGGCTGATGCTGTCCGGCGACCAGAACATCGTCAACGTTCAGTTTTCCATCGCCTATCAGGTGTCCGACCCGATGAACTATCTGTTCCGTGTCGCGCAGTCCGAAGAAATGCTGCGGCAGGTGGCCGAAAGCGCCATGCGTGAAGTTGTCGGCCGCAGGCCCGCCCAGGACATTTTCCGAGATGACCGCGCCGGCATTGCTGAGGCCGTGCGCCAGACCGTGCAGACGACGCTCGACGAGTATTCGGCCGGCATCACCGTCAACGCGGTTTCGATCGAGGATGCGGCGCCGCCGCGCGAAGTGGCTGACGCCTTTGAAGAAGTGCAGCGCGCTGAGCAGGACGAGGACCGTTTCGTCGAGGAAGCCAACCAGTATTCCAACCAGCAGCTTGGCCAGGCACGCGGTGAAGCGGCCAAAATTCGCGAAGAAGCGGCAGCCTACAAGAACCGTGTCGTGCAGGAGGCGGAAGGTGAGGCGCAACGCTTCATCTCGATCTACAACGAATATCGCAACGCGCCGGACGTGACGCGCACGCGCCTCTTCCTTGAAACGATGGAAGGCGTGCTGTCGCAGTCCAACAAGGTCATCATCGAACCGGGTGCAAACGGGCAGGGTGTCGTGCCCTATCTGCCGCTGCCTGAGATCAATGCGCGTCGCACGCCGGCGGAAGGAACCAACCCATGAACACGACCGCAACCTCCATCATCGGCGGCGTCCTGCTGGTTGCCGCGTTCATCCTCTACAGTGCGATTTATGTCGTGAACGAGCGCGAGCAGGCCATTGTGCTGCGTTTTGGCCAGATCGTGCAGATCGAGCGTGAGCCGGGCCTGAACTTCAAGGTGCCGGTGCTCGATACAGTGCAGATCATCGAGGACCGCAAGCTCCGGCTCGACCTCGACGACATTCGCGTGCAGGTGCAGGGTGGCCGCTTTTATGACGTCGACGCTTTCGTCGTCTATTCGATCAGCGATCCACGCCGGTTCCGCGAAACGGTGTCCGGCTCGGTGACGCTCGCCGAACAGCGGCTCCAGACCCGCCTGAACGCCTCGCTGCGCCGTGTCTACGGTCTGCGCGGCTTCGAGGCGGCGCTGTCGGAAGAGCGCACGGCGATGATGCGAGAAGTGCGCGACGAGCTTCGTACGGATGCGGCATCGCTGGGCCTCACCATCGAGGATGTCCGCATCCGCCGCACCGATCTGACCACGGAAGTCTCACAACAGACCTTCGCGCGCATGCAGGCCGAACGTCTGGCTGAAGCGGAGCGCCTGCGCGCCCGCGGCCGCGAGGCGGCGCAGCGCCTGCGCTCGATTGCCGATCGTCAGGTTGTGGAGATTGTCGCCGAAGCGCAGCGCGAATCGGAAATCCTGCGCGGTGAGGGTGACGCCGAACGCAACCGGGTGTTTGCCGATGCGTTCAACCGTGATCCGGAGTTTTTCGAGTTCTACCGCTCGATGATCGCCTACCAACGGGCCCTGCAGGCGGGCGGAACGACGATGGTGCTGTCACCGACATCGGAGTTCTTCCGCTATTTCAACCAGTCGCAGCAGACGAGCCCGCAAGCGCCTGCCGCTGTCGGGCAGTGAGTGTGGATGCCGGGGCTCGCTGACTTCGTCACGGCGCTCGGCATCGCTTTCGTGCTCGAAGGTGTGCTTTATGCCTTGTTTCCCGGCCGTGCCCGCGCGGTTTGGGAGATGGTTGCGGGCATGCCCGAACAGACACTCAGGATCATCGGGCTCGCCGCGGCAGCGGCGGGCCTTTTCCTTGTCTGGCTGGTGCGCGGGTGACAGGCCGGCCGCATTTTTCACGTGGACGTGACACACGGACCCTGCGTCATGGTGCGGTCTCAATTGCCGCACAGCCTGTGCTTCGCTAGTGTTGGCTCCACCGGCGGCCAATCCACGGATCCTGTTTGGCCTCACATCCCGCAAGAGAGACCCCCATGCTTCGTTTCCGTGCCTTGCTTCTTCGTGCAACAGTTGCCGGCATTGCCGTTTTCACTGTTGCGGCGGTCCCCCATCCGTTGAACCCGGTGCTTGTGGCTCCGGCGGCGGCGCAGGCCGGGCCGGATTCCGTCGCCGATCTGGCGGAAGAACTGCTCGAATCAGTCGTCAACATCTCGACGACGCAAAAGGTCGATGCGCCGGAAGGCGCGCCCCGCCGCCCCCGCCCGCAACTGCCGGAAGGTTCGCCATTCCAGGAGTTTTTTGACGAGTTTTTCGGCGAGAACGGCCCCGGCGGCGGTGGCGAGGGCCCGCGCGGCGGCGGTCGCGGCGAGGTGAACTCGCTGGGCTCGGGTTTTGTCGTCGATGCCGAAGAGGGCATCGTCATCACCAACAACCATGTCATCGCCGATGCCGACGAGATCACCGTCAATTTCAATGACGGGCGCTCGCTGGACGCGGAAATCGTCGGGCGCGACCCGAAGACCGACATCGCCGTCCTGAAGGTCGATCCAAAGAAGTTCCCGCTGAAGGCCGTGCCGTTCGGTGATTCAGACAAAGCGCGCATTGGCGATTGGGTGATGGCCATCGGCAACCCGTTCGGGCTTGGCGGTTCAGTGACGGTCGGCATCATTTCGGCGCAGAACCGCAACATCAATTCCGGCCCCTATGACCGCTTCATCCAGACGGATGCGGCGATCAACCGCGGTAACTCCGGCGGCCCGCTGTTCAACATGGATGGCGAGGTCATCGGCATCAACACCGCGATCATTTCGCCATCCGGCGGCTCAATCGGCATCGGCTTTTCGATCCCGTCAGAACTTGCAACCGGCGTCATCGCGCAGTTGCGTGAGTTTGGCGAGACACGGCGCGGCTATCTCGGCGTGCGCATCCAGCCAGTGACGGACGACATTGCCGAAAGCCTCGACATGACCGAGACCAAGGGCGTGCTGATCTCCGGCGTGATTGACGGCGGCCCTGTTGCCGACGGCACGCTGAAGGCCGGCGATATCATCATCGAGTTTGACGGCAAGACGGTGAACGAGCCGCGCGAATTGTCGAGCGCGGTGGCTGAAAGCCCGGTCGGCAAAAGCGTTGACGTGCTGATTCTGCGCGATGGCAAGGAGCAGACCGTGAAGGTCACGCTGGGCCGGCTGGAGGATGGCGAGGAGCAGATGGCGGCCAATGAGTCCGGCGAAGGCGGCGGCGATGCCGCGCCGGCCGAAGTCGAGGTTCTCGGCATGACGCTGTCCATCATCACCGATGATCTGCGCAGCCAGTATGAAATCGCCGAGGATCTGAAGGGTGTGGTGATCACCAAGGTTGCGGAGGGTTCGCTTGCGGCCGGTCGCGGGCTCAATCCGGGCGATGTCGTCACCGAAGTGGCGCAGGATGCCGTGAACACGCCGGAAGAGATGACGAAGAAGATCGATGAGCTGAAAACGGCCGGTCGCAAGAATGCGTTGCTGATGGTCGCGGCACCGGGCGGGGAATTGCGCTTCGTGACAATCCGCCTCGACTGAGACCTTTTAAGCCTGCCGGTTGAGGAGCCGCCAGCGCTGGCGGCTCAGGCGCCAGACACCGTGGCGTTGCAGGTGCGGATAAGTGTCGGGCACGGCCGGATGATCGAAGTCCGCCTTTGTGTCCCGCACCATGCCAAGCCTGTCCATCACCGCGGTGGATCGACGGTTGCCGGGCACGGCCATCGCTATCAATTCTGTGAGGTGCAGGCGGTTGAACGCTGCACCAGCAAGCGCGTGCGCCCCTTCCGTGACATAGCCCTTGCCCCAATGGCGTTCGGCAATGCGCCAGCCGATTTCCACCGTGCCCGCCGGAAAAACGGATGGCATGGTCAGTTCCGAAATGCCGCAGAACCCGAGGCAGGCACCATCGGACCTGCGTTCGATGGCGGAAAATCCGAATCCGGTCCGGTCAATCGAGGCCATCAGCCGGTCCATCAGCGCGTCGCTTTCGGCGCGGGTGCGGCGGACGGCGAAGAATTCCATGACGGCTTCGTCGGAATTGATTTCGTGAAACAGGTCGCGGTCGGTGTCGCGCCAATTTCGGATGACAAGCCGCTCGGTTTCAAGCGGCAGGACGAAGGATGTCCGCATCACGATAGCCCTGGATGTAGAGAAGCGCCGTCAGGTCGCCATGATCGATGCGCATGCGGGCCTGCGCCGCGACGCTGGGTTTGGCATGGAGAGCAACGCCCGACCCGGCGCGCTGCAACATGCCGAGATCATTGGCGCCATCGCCGACGGCAATGGCGTCGTCCGGAGTGATACCCAGTTCGGCGGCAAAATGTTCCAACGCCTGCACCTTGGCCTCGCGGCCAAGGATCGGATCGGCCACGGTCCCGGTGAGGCTGCCATTCTCTTCTTGCAAGATGTTGGCGCGGTTGACATCAAAGCCAAGCGCCGCCGCGACCGGCCCGGTGAAGGCCGTGAAGCCGCCCGAAACCAGCGCGGCGAAGCCGCCATTGGCGCGCATTGTAGCAACCATCGCCTTCCCGCCGGGCGTGAAGCTGATGCGTTCGGCCAAGACCCGTGAGATGATCGAGACCGGCAGGCCCGCAAGCAGCGCAACACGCTCGCGCAGCGCCGGCTCAAAGGCGATCTCTCCGTTCATCGCGCGCGCCGTGATGGCGGCGACATGATCCTTCACGCCTGCCATGTCGGCCAGTTCATCGATGCACTCCTGCTCGATCATGGTGGAATCCATGTCGGCGATCAGCAGCCGCTTGCGGCGCATCGATGCTTCCTGCACCACCACGTCGACCGGCGCGCCGTTGAGCGCATGGGCGAGCCGTGCGTGCGCGTCCCGTTCGTCAACGCCATCCGGCACTGCCAGATCGCAGGCCGTGCCTCGCGACAGCCAATCGGCCGCACCGCCACCCAGCGCTGCGGCGCATGTCTCAGCCAGCTGCGCATCAAGAACCGGAACCCTCGGGGAGGTGACAAGCGTTGCAATCAACGGCATGGGCGGCAATGCTCCGGCGCGCGGGATGGGACAGGCGATGGCGGCCTATAAGACGTTTCTGATTGCGGGGCCAACAGCCAGCGGCAAATCCGCGCTTGCGCTTTGGTTGGCCGAGCGCAGCGGCGGGGCGGTTCTCAACGCCGATTCCATGCAGGTCTATGCGGGCCTGCCGGTGCTCACCGCCCAGCCTTCCGTGCATGAACAGGCCCGCGCACCGCACCGGCTTTATGGGCATGTCGCGCCGAGCCATTCCTATTCCACCGGCCGCTGGCTGGCAGACATGCGCATGGCGATGGCCGAGGCGGCTGGCAGTCCGCACATCATCGTGGGCGGCACCGGGCTGTATTTCACCGCGCTGACAAAAGGGCTGGCCGAAATGCCTCCCATCGATGCCGGTTTGCGCGCCGAACTGCGCGCCGCCCTGGATGCGAGCGGACCGCAAGCGCTGCATCGCAAGCTCGCCGTGATCGACCCGGACATGGCGGCCCGGCTCGGCCCGTCCGACGGCCAGCGCATCATCCGCGCGTTGGAGGTGAAACTGCAGACCGGAATGTCCATCGCGACCTTTCAGCGACAGGCGACGGCGGGCGACGTCGACATGGCCTCGCCGGAGGTGTGCGCCATCGTGCTTGATCCACCGCCGGCGCGTTTGGCCGCCAATATCGAGCAGCGCTTCCACGTGATGATGGCACAAGGCGCGTCCGACGAGGTGCGCAAGCTGGTCGAGATGCGGCTTGATCCGGCCTTGCCTGCGATGAAGGCGATCGGCGTCCGGGAGCTTGCGCGCCTTCTTGGCGGAGACATCAGCGAATCGCAGGCGGTGGAACTGGCGGTCATCGCCACGCGGCAATATGCCAAGCGGCAGCGCACTTGGTTCCGCAACCAGTTCGGCCCCCAATGGCGACGCTTTGCGTCGGCTGATGCCGCGATCGATGCAATTCGTGATCGGGAACTGTGACAAACCTGTGCTGACGTTCACGTTAGATCGGTTGGATTAACCCGAACGAAACTTGGGCGTGCGACGGTCAAATGAGGTTTCAAGGTCCGATACCGCGTCACATGCGTTTGCACCGTTCAGAACTGTCGTTTCTTATTCTGATCGCGCTCAATGTGTGCGTGGCGCTGGGTCTTTATGTCGGTCTTTCGAGCCTTGGCGGCCTGTCCGGCCCAAATGCGGCAGGCATTTTGGCTCAATTGAATTACATCCTTGTCGGTTCGCTGTCGATCTTGGCTGCCGCCACGCTTTTCGGCCTCGCCGTTGTCTTTCCGGCGATCCGCCATCAGGTCCGCAAGGAAGACACGTTGCAAAATCTGACGCAGTCGCTGGAAGCGCGCTCCGAGACGCTGGAGCACGAGGCGTTGACCGACGCGCTGACCGGCATGCACAACCGGCGTTATTTCGATGACGCCGTGAATGAATATCTCGACCAGTTCCGCCGCATCGACAAGCCTGTCGGCCTGATGATCCTCGACCTCGACCACTTCAAGAAGGTCAACGACACCTATGGTCATGATGTGGGCGACGAAGTGCTGCGCCAGGTGGCGCGCTGCCTTCAGGAATTCACCCGCTACCATGATGTGGTGGCGCGGCTCGGTGGCGAAGAGTTTGCCATTGTCGCGCCGAACATGAACCGCGAAGGCCTGTTCAAGCTCGCCGACCGCATCCGCAATGCCGTCTCAAGCCTCAACATCCGTTCAGGCAATGTGCATCTGCGCGTGACGATGTCGATCGGGATCGCCATCTGGGATCACCGCGAGACGGCCGAAGACCTCTACAAGCGCGCCGACATGCAGCTTTATCAGGCAAAGCGCACCGGCCGGAACCGGGTCTGCGCCGCCGCCTGACCTGCTCGCCGTCTGGCGGTCACCGCACGATGGTCAGCGTCTTTGCCGCCCGCGTGATCGCGGTGTAGAGCCAACGCTCGCGGATGTCCTTGAAAGCATAGCTTTCGTCGAACAGGACGACATTGTCCCATTGCGAACCCTGCGCCTTGTGGACGGTCAGGGCATAGCCATAGTCGAAATCGTCGAAGCGGCGCTTTTCCTGCCAGGTGATCTCTTCATCCGGCTGCTCGAACTGCTTTTTCAGCAATTTCACCTTGGCGACACCTGACCGGAAGTCCTCTTCCTCGGGGGTAAGCAGGAGCGAGATGCCGGGCTTCACTGTTTCGCGCGCGGCCGTCATCACCTTCCACAAAGACCCGTTCAGCAAGTCCTTGGCCGGATCATTGCGCAGGCAGACCATCTTGTCGCCGGCCTGCGGCAGCGGACCCTCAAAGCCTTTGAGTTCCCGCAGGCGCATGTTGTAGCGCTTGCGCGTGCGGTTGGTGCCGACGAGCACCTGATCGGCTTCCATCACCAAAGCGGATGTCACGTCATTGCGGCTGATGATCCTGAGCGCGCCATGGTCCCCATAGGCGAGATCGCGGCCTTCTCGCACATCGCGTGCGACACGGATGATCGGGTTGTCGGCGGCCTGGCGGTGGATTTCTTCCAGAAGAAAATCCGGTTCATGCTCGGTGAAATAGCCGCCACCGCCCACGGGCGGCAACTGGCCCGGATCACCCAGCACGAGAACCGGCGTGCCGAAGGACAGCAGGTCGCGGCCGAGCGCCTCGTCCACCATCGAGCACTCGTCGATCACCACCAGCGCCGCCTTGGAAATCGGGCTTTGCCGGTTGAGCGCGAAGGTCGGCGTCATCACCGTCTTGCCGGTCGTCTCGTCGGCCTGCTCCTCCTCGCCGCGTGGACGGTAGATCAGCGAGTGGATGGTGCGTGCGTTCGCCGCCCCTTTCGTGCGCAGCACCTGCGCCGCCTTGCCGGTGAAGGCTGCAAACTGGACCCCGCCGTCCACCTGCTCCGCAAACAGGCGCGCCAGCGTTGTCTTGCCGGTGCCGGCATAGCCAAACAGGCGGAACACCTGCGCGCGCGGGCGCTTCAGCCAGCCGGACACCGCTTCAAGCGCGCTGGCCTGCTCGGGCGACGGGTCAAAGGTTGGGCTGCGGGCTGCAATCCTGGCCATGGCCGCATGTGCCTGATTCGCTTTGGTTTGGCGAACCGGCGGGCCCGGCGGGCCACGGCGAAATCAGCGCAGGAAGCGGAATGCCGCGCCTGATGCGAGCGCGCTGACATAGCGCGGCTTCTGGTAAAATCCGTTGAGCGAAATGCGCGGCAGCGCCGTCAACTGGCCAAGATGGGCCGCTGTCAGCACGCCGGGCAGGGTGGTGACGGCGACAGGCACGCCTGCCGCGGCAACGGCCGCACGTTCGCGTGCGCCAAACACTTTGGCGAAGCCATAGGGGTAGGCGAAACTGTCCGGCTTGCGGCCTGCCCATGCCGCGACGGCGGCGACAGACGCATTGACCTCATGGAACAGGCGTTCCGGCGTGGCGCGTGCAAGATCACAATGGGTGACGCCATGGGCGCCGATCGAACACAGCGGGTCGGACCGCACGAGAGCACCGACCTCGGCAGGATTCATGATCAATTCATCGACAAGGGCGCGCGCATCGACGCCGTGCAGGACGGCGGCCGCATTGATGCGGGATACGGCCTCGTCCTCGAACACATGCTCGACCATGCGCACCATGCGGTTGAAGACGTGCTTCTTTTCCATGTCTGTGGGGCAGGCGACCGTCTCGTGGCCATTGCCGAAGTCGAACGTCAGCCTGTCGACGACGCTGAGAAGGGCGGCGGCCGTTTCCCACCACATGGTGGCGGTGCGTTCGCTCAGACCCTTGGTGACGAAGATGGTGTAGGGAACGCCGTGCTTGCGGAACACGGGTGCTGCGAATTCGGCATTGTTGCGGTTGCCGTCATCCAACGTCACGGCAAAGAAGCGGCGAGAGGCATCGCCCTTGGCGATCAGTTTCGGCACCTCGCCCAATGGGACAGGCTGGTGGCCGAGCGCCAGAATCCGCCCCAGCGCGGCGTCGAGGAATTCAGGTGTGACCGAGAGGTGACGGTTCGGATCAAATCGTCCCGGCACATGCGGACGGACATGATGCAGCGTGAAGATGCAGCCAAGGCTTGACGCGTGCGACGTGAGGCCAAGCAGCGATGCGAGATTGACGGCTTCCAGACCGCCGGTGATCGCCGTTCGGCGGGCCGCGCGCCTGGCCGCCCCAACAAGCGCTGCCAACCTGTGACGTTGGCTGCCACCGGCCGGATCCAGTGCGTCGGCCCCGCTCCGGCCCGTGTCACGCTCGTGAATGCTCATCCGCGACCAATAGCAGCGCCAGGTTTACCGAGCGTGAAATGCAGGTCGGGAAATGGTCAGGAAAACTGGTACTCGACTTCGGCAAACGCGTTGGTCGGAAAAACATAGAAGAAGCGCATCAGTGAGGCCGTCGTGTTGCGGATGCCGTGTTCCGTCATCGGCGGAATGTAGACGGTGTCGCCCACTGTGACGACTTGGGATGTGCCGTTCAGCGTCACCACGGCAGACCCCTCGATGACATGGTAGATCTCGGCCGGGGGATGCCGGTGCAGAGCGAGGAACCCGCCGGGCGCAAGATGGACAATACCCGCCGTCAGCGCTTCGCTTGGTGTCACATCGTTGGAGGCGAGCGTCTGCCATGTCAGGACACCACGGCCATCCGGTTCGTTCCAGCCCTCTTGCGCGGACAGGGCGGCGGCAGTGACGAAGGGTTTTGAAGGCATGGCGAACCGTGGTCCTCAGCGCAGCATGGGCCAGATCGAGGCGGCGAGCGCCACGCCCATGGTGATGTTGAACCATTTCAGCCGCGTCGCGTCATCCAGAAAACGCCGCATCACCTGCCCGAATGCGGCCCATGGGATGATCGAGATGATGCCGGTGATCCAGAACGCCCCGATCAGCACCGCGCCGGACGCAACGGGCTTGGCCGGGTTGAGGTAGCCTGCGACCGCGCCCAGCGCCATCATCCACGCCTTCGGGTTGATCCACTGGAAAGCCAGCGCCTCGAAGAAGCGCATCGGCCGTGCGCGCCCGCCGGATGTGCTCGCCCCGCCCGATGTGGCGATCTTCCAGGCCAGCCACAGCATGTAACCGGCCCCGATGATCTTCAACGCCGTGTTCAGGGGCGGGTAGAGCGTGAACAGCGCCCCCAAGCCCAGCGCGGTTGAAAGAAGTAGGGTCGACACGCCGAAGGCGATGCCGAAAATATGCGGCCATGTGGCCCTGAGGCCGAAATTCACGCCGGAGGCCAGCAACATCATGTTGTTCGGCCCCGGCGTGACGGATGTCACAAAGGCGAAGATGATGAGCGCGATCAGCGTGTCGGGTGTCATGGGCGGCGGGACGGGCGAAATCGGAATGTGTCAGCAATATTGACGCAACTGGATCTCCGCAACGCGGATGATGTCAGGGGGACAAGTCGGCCGCAGACCGTCGGCCGTCCGCCGACGGGGTGGAATGCGGCGTGCGGGAGCCCATGATGTCGTCGAGCAGCATTGCCAGAAGTTCGCCCCGACCGACGGCACCAGCCTTGCGGTAGATCGCATTGAGCTGAGCCTTGACAGTGCCGTCCGCGCTGCCGCGCAGGCGCGCGATCTCGGAAATCGCGAGCCCCTTGACGAGGAAGCCGGCAACATCTCGCTCGGCTGGCGTCAACCGCCAAGCATCGAACCGCGCTTCGATCAGATCATGGATCGCCGCGCGCGCGATGGTGGCACTGCGTTCCAGATGGGCTTTGCGCCGCAACAGGCGCACAAACAGGCGAACCTCCACGATGACCGCCGCCGCCAGCGACAGGTTTACGGCCGCCTCGGTCAGGAGATGAGGCCGCTCCGGCGCGAGGTCGGGCGAGGCGAGGAAATCCACCATCACGTCGCCGGCGAAGAAAAGGATGCAGGCGATCTGCACGGCGATGATCGCAAGCAGCATCGCCGGCGCGTCAATGACCCTGTCGAATGTCCTGTTCATGTCACCTTGATCCGGCAGGGCCGGTTCCTCACCCGCCTCAGTGCGGCCCAGGCATTATCTTGACGCCGGTGACCATCGCCTTTGGGAGATTGATCTGCATGCGCAGGCTTTCCAGTATGACAGCTGCCACGTGAAGCACAATCGAGACTTCCGCCCAGAGCACGGCGGCCTCGTGAACCTCTTCGACCCACGCGACGCCCCAAAATGCATCCGTCGTCATCAGCCAGCCGGATGCGGCGATCGCCGCGACTGTCGCGAGCAGATTGTAGATCATGAATGCACCGAGCGGCGTATGGCCGACATGCAGGCTGCGGCGTCCGGTGGCGAGGTCGGATATCTGGCCGAGCGCCCCCTTCAGGCTGGGTGGGAAATCACGAAAGCGCGCATGCCTGCTTCCAATGACACCCCAGACAAGCCGCAGCGCGATGAGCGCGGCGGCGGCATAGCCGACCTGCCGGTGCAGCGTCGTTTCAGGGTCGAGAAACAGGGCGTTGGCGGCAAACAGGCCGGCGAGCGACCAATGGAAGATGCGGACGAAGGGGTCCCAGACGGCGATGCGGACCATGGCGTGTCTCCTTGGATGATCATTTGGGCGAAAGCGGCGCGCCGAAGCGCGCCGACCGTTTCGCCTCAATCGGACAGCTTGGTTTCGACAATGGCGAAGGCAGCATCGAGATAGATCTCGTATTTCTTGCCGTCCTTGAGCGCATAAGCTTCGAAGCGGCCATCCTCAGAATCAATCTTGCGGACGTCATAGCCCTGCGCCTTGAGCACTTCTGTGATCTTGGCGGCGGTTTCGGCGGTGACGACAATATTGGATTCCGTGGCGCTCGCGATGCCGCAGGCAAGTCCGAGTGCGATGATACCGGCGGCGGCAGAAGCAGTGAAGGAAGTGGAACGTTTCATGGGGGGCGTCCTTTCGGGTAGCAGGATGGGAACGGCTTTGATGCGCCGTCCGCCGCCTTCCATCACGCTGTGCCAACTTCGCCAATTGAACGCCGGTTTAGGCGGTCCGCTGCGGCGGGCCAGGCATCTCATAAACCAAGCGCCTAGGGTCAGGACCCATTTCAACGAAATCAATAGGTCCTGACCCTGGGCCCCACTTACATCCCGTCCGGGCCGCGCATCATGGCGGCGATGCCGGTGCGGCAGACTTCGACCAGACCCAACGGCGCCATGATGGCGATGAACTGCTCGATCTTGTTGACGCCACCGGTGATCTGAAAGACGAAATGGCCGGTGTTGGCGTCGATCACCTTGGCCTCGAAGGCTTCGGCAAGGCGCAGTGCCTCGATGCGGTTGTCGCCCGAACCGGCGATCTTGACGAGTGCCAGCTCCCGCTCGATGGGCTTCTCATGGCCCTTTTCGCGCGCGCCGATGGTGAGATCGACGACGCGGTGCACCGGCACCATGCGTTCAAGCTGTGTCTTGATCTGCGCGATGACATTGGCCGTGCCGCGCGTGACGACCGTGATGCGCGACAGATGCCGGTCATGCTCGGTTTCGGAAACCGTCAGGCTTTCGATGTTGTAGCCTCGGCCCGAAAACAGGCCGATGACGCGCGCGAGCACGCCCGGTTCATTGTCCACCAGCACGGACAGGGTGCGCCGCTCGATGGACTGCGTTTCGGCGGCGATGAAGTAGGCCGACCCTGTCGGCTGATGCTGCGCGTTCATGGCGCTTTTCCTTCCAGATGCAGGCGGCTTCTATTGGCGGGAAGGCGCGCGATGGCAACCCCCGCAAGGATGGATGCGAGCGCCAGGCCGGACCACAGTGTCAGCCGTTCGCCGAGGAACACCGCACCCCAGACAACGCCGAACAGCGGCACCAGAAAATTGATCTGGCCGAAGAAGGTTGCGCCGTTGCGGGCGACAATCGCGAAAAGCAGCAATGATCCGGCGGCGGACGAAAACACGCCGAGCACGATCACAGCCATCCAGCCCTCCGCCGTCGGACGCGCGGCAAGCGGGCTTTCCAGCGCGAAGGCGAGCGGCGCAAGGATCACCAATGTCCAGAGCATGACTTCGCGGTAAAGCGGCTGCGGTTTCAAATGGCGCAAACGTTTGGTGACAAGCGCGTTGACGGCATAGCAGATCGCGGCGGCCAGAATGGCCGCGAAATGCAGCGGGCTGCCCGCATGCGCTTTGCCCCCGGTGATGTCAGGCCAAAACAGCAAGATGAGCCCGGCCAGCCCAAGCACCACGCCGAAGGCTTTCGGCACGGTCAGCATTTCGTCTTGGGTGGTGAAATGGGCAAGCACCAGCACGGTGAGCGGCATCAGACCCATGAGGATAGCCGCGATGGAAGCATCGACCTCGACCACGCCCCAGGTGATCAGCGCGAAAGGGATGCCGGTGCCAAGCGCCGCCGTGAGGAAGGCGTTCACACGGTCAGCGCGCGTCATGGCCTGCCGCTCGCCTGTCCACCAGATCAGCACCACGAAGATCGCCGCCGCTACGATCTGGCGGAGCAATGTCGCCGTGAAGGGTTCGATCGATTGCACCGCGATCTTGGAGAACAGGAAGGCCGCGCCCCACATCGCGGCAAGCGCGAGCAGCATCGCGTAGTCAAGAAGGGCGGGGCGCGCGTGGGTCATTGCGGGCTTGTCATGCGTCCTTTGGGGCGTGCGCGTGATAGGCCACCGGCGTGTGGCCTTCCTCATAGTGGGGAATATACCACGGTTCGGCCAGCGCCTCGCTCTTCCATGCCTCAAATGCATGGTGCTTCAGGATCGTCTCCATGTAGGCGCGTGTTTCGGGCTCGACCGGAAGTTGGTAATGCAAAAGCCGCGTCACCACCGGTGTGAACATCGCGTCCGCCGCCGAATATGCGCCATAGAGAAACGGCCCGGCGGCCTTGCCTTCCGCCTTTTCGCCAAAACGCGCGCGGCATTCCGCCCACAGCGCCACCCTGAAAGCCCGCATGCATCTCGCTTGCAGCCGATCGTGCATGGGCGCGCGCGGCGCGGTCTGTTGGCCAGACTCCGGCCTGCGGAAAGAGATCATGGACATATTCCATGATCGCCAGGCTCTCCCACACGGTGATCGTGCCATGGTTCAAGGCCGGCACCTTGCCTGTTGGCGAAAATGCCAGCATGCGCGCCTTGGTGTCCTCCCGGTACATCGGGATGACGGTCTCGCTGAACGGGATGCCTAGCGCCTTCAGCAGCACGTAAGGCCGCATCGACCAGGACGAGTAGAGCTTGTTGCCAAGCGCCAAATGGATGACCGGCGCTTCGCTCATACAAGCCCCCGACCTTCCGCGCCGATCGCATTGGCGACCGCCTCATCCGTCGCCTCGTCCGGCAGCAGCATCTCATTGTGCGCCTTGCCCGACGGGATCATCGGGAAGCAGTTGGCGAGCGTCGCGACGCAGCAATCGAAGATCACCGGCTTCGGCGTCTCGATCATCTGCATGATCTTTTCGTCGAGCTCCCCGGGCTTCTCGGCGCGGATGCCGACGCCGCCATAGGCTTCCGCCAGCTTGACGAAATCCGGCATCGCATCGGTGTAGGAATGCGACAGCCGGTTGCCGTGCAGCAATTGCTGCCATTGGCGAACCATCCCCATGTAGTGGTTGTTGAGGATGAAGATCTTGACCGGCAAGTCATATTGCACCGCGCAGGACATTTCCTGGATGCACATCTGGATCGATGCGTCGCCGGCAACATCGATGACCAAGCCGTCACGGTGCGCCACCTGCACGCCGATGGCTGCCGGGAAGCCGTAGCCCATCGTGCCCAACCCGCCCGATGTCATCCAGCGGTTCGGCTCCTCGAAGTCGAGGAATTGCGCCGCCCACATCTGGTGCTGGCCCACTTCCGTCGTGAAGAACACGTTGCGGCCCTTCGTCAACGCGTTGAGGCGCTGGAGCGCATATTGCGGCATGATGACGTCATTGTTCGGCGTGTAGGCGAGCGAATTGCGCGCCCGCCATTTGGCGATCTGCGTCCACCACGGCTTGATGTCCGGTGCCTTGTCACCGCCAGCCCGCCACAGGCGCACCATGTCTTCAAGCACGGTTGCGACATCGCCGATGACGGGAATGTCCACACGCACCGTCTTGTTGATCGAGGACGGATCGATGTCGACATGGATCTTGCGGCTGCCAGGCGAAAACGCGTTCAGGCGACCGGTGATGCGGTCATCGAAGCGCGCGCCGATGTTGATCATCAGGTCGCAATCATGCATCGCCATGTTGGCTTCATAGGTGCCGTGCATGCCGAGCATGCCCAGCCAGTTCCTGCCGGAAGCCGGATAGGAGCCGAGGCCCATCAGCGTCGAGGTGATCGGGAAACCCGTCAAAGCCACCAATTCGCGCAGGAGGCGGCTGGCTTCGGGCCCGGAATTGATGACGCCGCCGCCGGTATAGAACACCGGGCGCTTCGCAGCCCGCATCGATTCGATCGCTCGTTCGATCTGCTTCAGGTCGCCCTGGAGTTTCGGCTGATAGCTTGGCCGCGACACTTCATGGGGGCCGACATAGCGGCCCTTGGCGAACTGCACGTCCTTCGGGATGTCAACGACGACAGGGCCGGGCCGGCCGGTCGTGGCGATGCGGAACGCTTCATGGATGATGCGCGGCAGATCGTTCACATTCTTCACCAGCCAGTTGTGCTTGGTGCAAGGCCGCGTGATGCCGACCGTGTCGCATTCCTGGAACGCGTCCGACCCGATCAGCGGCGTCGGCACCTGACCGGTGATGCAGACGAGCGGCACGGAATCCATCAGCGCGTCTTGCAAGGGCGTCACCATGTTGGTCGCACCCGGTCCGGACGTGACGAGCACCACACCGCATTTGCCCGAAGAGCGCGCATAGCCTTCCGCCATGTGGCCCGCACCCTGCTCGTGGCGCACGAGGATGTGTTCAATGTCGGTCTGCTGGTGCAGTTCATCATAGATCGGCAGAACTGCCCCGCCCGGATAGCCGAAAATGTGCTGGACGCCGTTGTCCTTCAGCGCGCGGACGACCATTTCGGCCCCCGACATCAATTCCTCGTCTGCGCTGGCTGTCCGTTCGAGTGTCGTCTGGCTCATGGGTGTGCTCGCTGTGGCGTGGCGCCATTTTCGGTTGAGGGTCAGTAGTCAAATCGCAGGCAATAAAAAAGGCTCCCTTGGGAGCCTTTGTCTGTCGCGCATGGGTGGCTGTTGCCTGCCGGTTACACCGGCGTGCCCATGCGCGTTCCCACCACGAGAATGAGGTTCTGTGTCATGGCCGCAGGCGTAACCACAAGTTCGGCCCGCGTCAACGGGGTTTTGATTGGATTGCGTTCAATGAAGATCGGCACTGTCAGACGCAGCGGAAACCGGGAAATACGGTTGCGACCTGGAGATCCTTCGTCCTTCGAGGCTTTTTCCTTCATGCTGAGGTGCGCAGCCCGGATTGCATCCGGGCAAGCCTCGAAGCACGATGGAAAAAGCACCTCAGGATGAAGGATCCCAGGATCGGCTGCCGTTTCTCACCGCATCACCATCACCCTATCGTGCCCCAGCCAGAACGGCGGCAGCCAGGCCGGCATGTTGGAGAAGGGCAGCACTTCGGGCTTGAGGCGGATGCCAAGCACATCCGCCATGAAGGCACGGCGCAGTTCGATGCGCGCCCACATCGCCGGATGCCGTTCAGCCAGTTCGGCGCGCAGCGCCTCGTCGGCCAGCGCGATTCCGTCCTCGATGTTGGTGGTGAACCAATCGGTGCCGGTTGCAGGAATGATGTCGCATTGCACGGCCATGCCGGAGCGGAAACGCTGCCTTGAGCCTCTCTTGACAGGTGAATGCACCCATTCATCCATGTGGATGAGATGGCCAGGATTGAGGCCGATGCCGAAGAACGGATCGCCGATGCGGCTCATCACCGCATCATAAACGGCGCCGCCCGCGACGCCGATGCCGATGGTTTCGTACCAGGCCGTCACCGCTTCAAAGTAAGGCGCGACCAGCTTCGGCACATAGTCACGGATGTGATGGGGCAGATCGGCCTCGCTTTCCGCAAGGAAACCGCACCGGCAGTTGAGCGCGCCCATCAAACCCACGCCGAACGCCACCGGGTCACCTTTCTCCATGATACGGAATGAGGGGCTGGGCAGGCCGTATTTGGCGCGCGGGCCTGAACAGAAGTTCACATGGATGGATTGCGGGAAGCCATCCAGCCTCATGGCTGTCAACGCCTCATACTCGGTCATGCCGGGCCGGATCGACCGGATCACGCGGAGGATGGCGCTTGAGGTGCGGCAGGCGGCGGCCTCGAACAGCGCAAGCTGATCGGCTTCATTGATGACACGCAGCCCGTGCTCCGGGTGCATGAACAGTTGCGCCGCATTCATGACCGGGCCGAAGCCTTTCAGCGTCTCGACGAGGTAATGCGGCGTCTCAAACCAGTCCGGATCGAAAACCCCGTCCTCGGTCTCGTGGCCCTTCCAGCCGGCAAGGCCGACCGCCATGCCGGGCGCGAGGCCGGCCTCCTTCAGCAATGCCGCCAGCGGGCGCAGATGCTGACGCGGTTGCCCCATCAGGGAAAGCGGCTGCCAGAGCACGCGCTCGAACTCGCCTTGCGCCGTTTCGGCATAGGGAAAGCCCTCATTGCCAAGCAGCAGCACAGGCGTGCGGCCGGCGACAACAATGAGGATCGCCTCCTCGAAACGCGGGTCGTAGCCCGTCGCCCAAGAGATGTTGGCGACATGCTCGCGGTCGCCGTAAATGACGATGGCATCCAGCCGATGCATGTTCATTCTTGAGCGCAGCCGGTCGATCCGGTTCCGATAGATGTGGCGCGAAAGTTCGGGCTCGCCGCTCAATGCGCCGAAATCCGGCAAGGAGACAGGTTCCAATCGGGCCGCTCGCATGAATGTCCTCCCGGATCAGGCATTTTCCGCATTGGGCTGCTTTGCAGACCAATGCGGTTCAAGGCTTTCGTAACTTTGCCCGTTCATGGTGGCGCGGCAAGCTTTTTGAGCAGGTCGCATGCTGCATCAGCCTCAACCCCACCCGGCCACCACCGCGCCGGACCGCCGCATCTCCGGCCAGCCGTCCAACCGCATCCTTGGTGCCGTCATCGGCTGCACGGGCGCGAAGGCCGTTGTTTCGGCTGATCTCAACACCGAGAATTTCGGCGAGGACTGGACGGTTTCGCGGTTCCTGACATTGGTCGGGCCGAAATCGCGCATCGTCGGCATGCTCTACAACATCGAACTGCCCAACGAGATCTGGCAGCCCGGCGAGATCAACCGCGTGCGGTTCCATGTCGAACTGGTCGGCGAGGTTGTCGACGATCCGGTGACGGGCGAGGGACGCTTCAACCGCGGCATCTCCGCCTATCCGCGCATCGGATCGCTGGTGCACCGCATCCGCGCCTCCGACCTGATGGCGGTCTACCGCAATGACAATTCCGATGTCGCGACCATCGGCACCTTGTCGCAGAATGCCGAGATCAGTGCGACCATTTCCATCTCCGACATGCTGTCGAAGCACTTCGCGATTGTCGGCTCTACGGGCGTCGGCAAATCATCGGCGGTGTCGCTGCTGGTGCGCAAATCGCTGGAGGTGAAGCCCGGTCTGCGCGTGATGATCCTTGATCCGCACAACGAATTCGCCCACGCCTTCCCCGATCTGGCGGTGACGCTCGATTCGGACACGTTGAAACTGCCCTACTGGCTGTTCAAGCTGGAGGAACTGGCGGAAGTCCTGTTCCGCGGCCGCGAGCGCATGTCGCAGGAAGTGGAGTTGCTGCGCGAACTGATCCCGCAGGCGCGCGCGCAATACCGCTTGTCGGACAGCCGCATGACGGTGCGCAAGGCGGTCGATGTCGGCAACCTGACGGCCGACACGCCGACGCCATACCGCATCGCCGATCTCATCCGCATCATCCAGGACCGTTCGGGCCAGCTCGACAACAAGGAAGAGCGCCCCGCGCTGCGCATGCTGCGCCTGCGGCTGGAAGCCGTGCTGACCGACCCCCGCTATGCCTTCATGTTCGGCATGAAGCGTGTGGAGGATTCCCTCCAGTCGGTGATGAGCCAGATCTACCGCGTGCCGGTGGAAGGCCGCCCCATCGCCTGCATCCAATTGGCCGGCCTTCCCGCCGAAGTGGTCAACTCGGTCGCGTCCGTTCTGGCGCGGTTGGCCTTCGACATGGCGATGCTGTCGCGCGGGCAGTATCAGATCCTCGTGCTGGCCGAAGAGGCGCACCGCTATCTGCCGACCGATCCGAAGCTCGGTTTCGAGCCGACGCGCCTTGCGCTCGCCCGCATCGCCAAGGAGGGCCGCAAATATGGCTGCTATCTCGGCTGCGTCACACAGCGCCCCGGCGAACTGGATCCGACGATCCTGTCACAGTGCTCAACCGTGTTTGCGATGCGGCTTGCCAATGAGGAAGACCAGCGCATCATCGGCCGCGCCATCGGCGACACGTCGGCATCCAACCTCGCTTTCCTGCCGACCATGGCTCAGCGCGAGGCGATCGCATTCGGGGAGGGTGTTTCCACGCCCATGCGCCTGATGTTCGAGCGTCTTGCGCCCTCCATGCTGCCTGCGACCGCCATGGACGCCGAAGCGCGCAGCGCCGGAATGGCGGCAAGCGATGTGGAAATCACCCGCATCATCCACCGCATGCGCAACACCTGGCTTGACGAATCCGAACTCGAAACGGTCGAGGATTTCGAGCAGGAATTGTCCTTCGTCGACCCGCAGCTGCGCCGCCGTGTCACGGACCTCGCCCTGCCGGACCCGGCACCCGATCTGCGTCAGGGCAGGCGCGTCAGCGACCCGCTGTTCCGGCCTTTCGGTGAGCCGAACAGGGGCTGAACCGCTGCCGTCCATCGACGTGCGAATTGCCACCATGCCAACTGCGCCATTGACGCAAGGCGGCGGGCCCGCACATTGGCGCTACACCGCTGGAACACGCCATGCCTGCAATGATGATCGCGAAGACGCCCGCCCGCCTGTCCGTCAACGTCAATGCCATCGCTTTTCTGCGCAACCGGCGCGATGTGCCATGGCCCGACGTCATCCATCTGTGCCGGATCGCGCTTGCAGCAGGCGCGCATGGCATCACGGTGCATCCGCGGCCCGATGAGCGGCACATCCGCTTCAGCGATCTGGCACCGATCCGCGCGCTGATCGACGATGAGTTTCCGGATGCGGAGTTCAACATCGAAGGCTACCCGACCGCGGAGTTTCTTGCTTTATGCGAGACCCATGCTCCTGATCAGGTGACATTGGTGCCCGATGACCCCGCGCAGGCGACATCGGACCATGGCTGGGATTTCATCGGGCAGGCCGATGTGCTGGCCAATGCGGTCAGACGCCTCAAGGCCGGGCGCATGCGGGTGTCGCTGTTTGCCGACCCGGACGCGTCGGCGGCGCAGATCGCGGCGGCCAGGGCCAGCGGCGCCGACCGCATCGAGCTTTACACCGGTCCCTATGGCGCAACCCATGGCGAGCCCGACACCGCCGCTGTTCAGGCCGCGATCCTTGGCCGCACGGCAGAGCTGGCCGGACAAGCGGGGCTCGGCGTCAATGCCGGGCATGACCTGACGGTTGCCAATCTCCCGCTTCTGGCGGCGGCGGTTCCCAACCTTCTGGAAGTGTCCATCGGCCATGGCCTGACTGCCGACGCGTTGGAATTCGGGCTTGCCGAAACCGTGCGGCGCTTTGTGCGGGCGCTGGGGTA
>JALOTE010000056.1 GCA_025458045.1 Rhizobiaceae bacterium | reverse complement strand
TCGGCCTGGCTGAGCTTCAGCGCGTCGCGGATGTAGCGGACCTGGCGTCCGGTGAGTGTGGGGATGTCCATGGAAGGGGTCCGGAATTGGCGATGTCGGTGGGTGCTCTAGCTGCTGACGCAGATCAATTCAAGCTGTATTAATCGAATGAATTAATTCAGAGAGAATTGAGTCGCTTGGCTGATCCGCATGGATTTGTGCCACGGCCTTTCCGCCCGAGACTGGCATTTGCGGCCTATTTCAGCCATAGGGACGGCGCTGCGGCCAAGCGCTGCGATCCGGCATTTGCGAGCACTATGAGCGCGACCATTCCCTTCGCCCGCATGAACGGGCTTGGCAACATGATCCTTGTTGCCGACATGCGCGGGCGTGCCGGCCGTGTAGCGCCCGAGGCGGCGCGCGCCTTGAACGCCGATACCGCCACGCGATTTGACCAATTGATGGTCATCCATGATGCGCGTAGCGCCAGAACCGACAACTACATCGCCGTCCTCAACTCGGACGGTTCAATGGCCGAAACCTGTGGCAATGGCATGCGCTGCGTGACGCAGGCGCTTGCCGCCGAGACGGGCCGCCGCAGTTTCGCCTTTGAAATCCTGTCCGGGGTCATCGTAGCGGAAGAGCTTGAGAACGGTCTCGTCAGCGTGGACATGGGCGAGCCGAAATTCGGCTGGCGCGACATCCCTTTGTCCGAGGAGTTCCGCGACACCCGGATGATCGAACTGGAGGTGGGTCCGCGCGGCGCGCCGATCCTGCATTCGCCGTCGGTTGCCAATATGGGCAATCCGCATTGCATCTTCTGGGTGGACGACCCGGTCGGCGCTTATGATCTCGCCGCCTTCGGCCCGATGCTGGAGCATCATTTGCTGTTTCCCGAACGCGCCAACATCACGCTTGCCGAAAAAACCGGAGACAACCGATTCACCATCCGCACCTGGGAGCGCGGCGCCGGGCTGACACAGGCGTGCGGGTCTGCCGCCTGCGCCGTCGCGGTTTCGGCCAACCGCACGCGGCGCGCGGGGCGTTGCGTCACCATCGTGCCGCCCTATGGCGGTGAACTGCTGATCGAATGGCGCGACGACAACCATGTCATCATGACAGGCCCGGCGGAATGGGAATGGTCGGGGCGCATGGACCCTGAGACCGGAGCATGGACTCGCGACGCGGAGACGGTCGCGTGACGAAAATCGACGTGATGAATTTTGGTTGCCGCCTCAATTCCTATGAGGGCGAGGTGATCCGCAGGCAGGCGGAAGCCGCAGGGCTTGCCGCGCTCGATGGCGGTGCCGTCATCCTCAACACCTGCGCCGTGACCGGCGAGGCCGTGCGGCAGGCCAAGCAGGCGATCCGCCGCGCGCGGCGCGAAAACCCGGGCGCCCGCATCATTGTCACGGGCTGCGCGGCGCAGACCGCGCCACAGGATTTCGCGGTGATGGCCGAGGTGGACCTCGTCATCGGCAATGACGACAAGCTGAAGGCGCAAAGCTATCGCGCGCTGCCGGATTTCGGCGTCAACGACATGGAAAAGGCCCGCGTCAACGACATTTTCGAGGTGACGGACATCGCCCCGCAAATGGTCGATTCCGTCGAGGGCCGCGCCCGCGCTTTCCTTCAGGTGCAAAACGGCTGCGATCATCGCTGCACCTTCTGCATCATTCCCTATGGGCGCGGCAACGCCCGTTCGGTGCCGATGGGCGCGGCCGTCGATGAGGTGAAACGTCTCGCCGACAAAGGGTTCAACGAGGTTGTGCTGACCGGCGTCGATCTTACCTCCTACGGGCCGGACCTGCCTGGCAGCCCGCGGCTGGGTGGTCTCGTGCAGGCCATTCTGGCCGGCGTTCCGCAATTGAAGCGCCTGCGGCTGTCTTCGATTGACTCCATCGAGGCCGATGACGCGCTGATCGAGGCCATCAGCAGCGAAGCGCGGCTGATGCCGCATCTGCATTTGTCGCTCCAGCACGGTGCCGACATCATCTTGAAGCGCATGAAGCGGCGGCACTTGCGCGACGATTCCCTCCGGTTCACTGAAATGATCCGCTCGCGCCGCCCCGACATCGCCTTCGGCGCTGACCTCATCGCCGGTTTCCCGACCGAGACGGATGCGCATTTCGAGGACTTGCTTTCCCTCATCGACGCTTGCGGCATTTCCTACGTGCACGCCTTCCCGTTTTCGCCACGTGAAGGCACGCCCGCCGCCTTGATGCCGCAACTGGACCGCGCCGTGGTGAAAGAGCGCGCGGCGCGCCTGCGCGCCAAGGGTGACGCGGTGTTTGCCGCGCATCTCGCCCGCATGGCCGCCCCGCGCGCGGCCGAGGTCCTCGTTGAGCGCGGCGGCGGCGCGCAGGCAACCGCGCGCCTCGCCGATTTCACGCCGGTCCGGATCAACGGCACGGCCGCCGCCGGTGCGATCATCACGGTTGACATCACCGGCCATGACGGGCGCATGCTTGTCGCGGACCCGCATCGGCAGTGATGCGCAAGGAAAGACAACGCTGAATGGCCATCGGTTTCATCAGGAAGATGTTCTCCTTCGGGCGCAAGGAGGAAGCCGATGCGGCAGGCACCTTGCCGGTACCGGCGGAAAGCGCGGGATCCGCCGCCTCTGCCGCTCAGGCTTCGCCGCCTTCCGACGAGGCTTCGCCGCCTTCCAACGAGGCGGTCGTCGCGCCCCGACTGCAGCCTGAGCCTGAAATCACGCAAGAGGATGTGCCCGCGCCGACTGACGTGACGGACGTGCCTTCCGTCCCCCCAGCGGTGGTTGAACCGGTGCCGCCCGCGCCGGAGACCGTGGAACCGGCGACGGCCGCCCCCGAAACTCGCGCCCCCGAAACTCCTGCCCCCGAAACTCGCGCCCCCGAAACTCCTGCCCCCGAAACTCCCGCCCTCGTGCCTCCCGTCGCCGAACCCGCGAGCCGGCGGCGCGAACTGAAGCCGCTGGACCTGAAAGCGCGCGCCAAACCGGCGCAGCCTGTCAGAGCGGCTCCACCGGCCAAGGAGGTTGCGCCTCAACCGATTGTGCCCCCGGAGCCGATAGCCGGCCAAGACCTGGCCGTGCCGGCTTCGGGCAGGCTGGCGGAGGCGACCGCGCCAGCCGAACCGGCTGAAACCGTTGCGGAACGGGTTGAGTCGACGGCTCCGCCGGAGGCACCGGCGCAACCATCTCCCCAACCAGCCGCGCCGAAATTGGTTGTCGCCAAAGAGGTGAAGGCCGCCGCGCCTGCACCGGTTGAAGCGCCAGCGCCGCCACGCCAGAGCTGGTTCCAGCGGCTGAAAGCCGGTCTGGCACGGTCATCGCGGGAATTGTCGGACCAGATCACTGGCATCTTCACCAAGCGCAAGCTCGACGAGGATACGCTGCAAGATTTGGAAGATGTGCTGATCCGCGCCGATCTGGGGCTGGAGACGGCGATGCGCATCACCGACACCCTGTCCTCGGGCCGCTATGGCAAGGAGGTGTCAGGCTCGGAAGTGCGCGCCGTGATGGCCGCGGAAATCGAGAAGGTGCTCGGCCCCGTCGCCAAGCCGCTTGAACTTGACCTGACGCACAAGCCGCATGTGTTGCTGGTTGTCGGTGTCAACGGCACGGGTAAAACCACCACCATCGGCAAGCTTGCGGCCAAGCTGGTGCGCGGCGGCCTGAAGGTCACGCTGGCGGCTGGCGACACGTTCCGCGCCGCCGCCATCGAGCAGCTGAAAATCTGGGGCGAACGCACGGGCTCAACCGTCGTTTCATCCCGGCTTGGTGCGGATGCGGCCGGCCTTGCCTTCGACGCTTATGAGAAGGCGAAGGCGGAAGGCGCCGATGTGCTGATCATCGATACGGCGGGCCGGCTGCAAAACAAGGCCGAACTGATGGACGAGTTGGCAAAGATCGTCCGCGTGCTCGGAAAGATTGACCCGGAGGCGCCCCACACCGTGTTGCAGACGTTGGACGCGACGACCGGCCAGAACGCGCTCAGCCAGGTGGAGATCTTCCGCAATGTGGCAGGCGTCTCCGGCCTGGTGATGACGAAGCTCGACGGCACGGCGCGCGGCGGCATTCTGGTTGCGATTGCGGCCAAGCACAAATTGCCGGTCTACTTCATCGGTGTCGGCGAGCAGATCGATGATCTTGAGCCGTTTGAAGCCAAGGAATTTGCCCAGGCCATCGCCGGTTCGGGGATGGAGGAGGGGTGAGCGCTCCCAATGTCCAGTGGACGCCGTGCCGCCGCATCGCTAGCGTTCATCGCATCTGTCTGGGAGGACACGCATGGCTGGCGACGCATCGCGTTATCACGCGGTTTACGAGGGATGGACATCCGATCCTGAAGGCTTCTGGCTGAACGAGGCCAAGCGCATCGACTGGGTGGATGCGCCGCGGAAGGCCTTCGACGCCAGCCTTGGCACCTATGGACGCTGGTATCCGGATGCGACGTGCAACACCTGCTTCAACGCGGTCGACCGCCATGTGCGCGACGGGCGGGGCGACCAGGCGGCGATCATCCACGACAGCCCGGTGACCGGCCAGAAGCGCGTCATCACCTATGCGCGGCTGCTCGATGAAGTCGCGGCGCTGGCTGCGGTCATCGCCCGTCATGGCGTCGAACAGGGGGATCGTGTCATCCTCTACATGCCGATGGTGCCGGAAGCGCTCATGGCGATGCTTGCCTGCGCAAGGCTGGGGGCCGTGCATTCCGTCGTGTTCGGAGGCTTTGCCCCGCATGAATTGGCAACGCGCATCAATGACGCGCAGCCGAAGCTGATCATCGCCGCCTCCTGCGGCATCGAGCCGAACCGTGTCGTGCCCTACAAGCCGATGCTCGATCAGGCGATTGAGGAAGCGCACCACAAGCCGCTCGCCTGCCTCATCCTGCAACGCCCGGAGCGCGAGGCGGACCTCATCGCATGGCGCGATTTCGACTGGCATCAGGAGATGGCTGACGCGCGCGCCAAGGGCCTCAAAGCCGATTGTGTTCCGGTTGCGGCAACCGACCCGCTTTACATCCTCTACACGTCGGGCACGACCGGTGCGCCCAAGGGCGTCGTGCGCGACAATGGCGGGCACATGGTGGCACTCGCATGGTCGATGGAGGCAATCTACGACATCAAACCGGGCGAAGTGTTCTGGTCGGCGTCGGATGTCGGCTGGGTCGTCGGGCATAGCTACATCTGCTACGCGCCATTGCTGATCGGCGCGACGACGCTTGTCTATGAGGGCAAGCCCGTCGGCACGCCGGATGCAGGCGCATTCTGGCGGGTGATCGCGGAGCACAATGTCGTGTCGCTGTTCACCGCGCCAACCGCATTCCGCGCCATCCGCAAGGAGGATCCGGATGCCGCGCTCATCAAGCACTACGACCTGTCACGCCTGCGGGCTTTGTTCCTCGCCGGTGAGCGCGCCGACCCGCCGACGCTCAAATGGGCCGAGGAGCATCTGAACATTCCCGTCATCGACCATTGGTGGCAGACCGAAACCGGCTGGGCGATTGCCGCCAATCCGCTGGGGCTGGGCTTGCTGCCTGTGGTGCATGGCTCGCCGACCGTCGCCATGCCGGGCTACGACATTCAGTGCCTTGACGATGCGGGCCACCCGGTGCCGCCCGGCACGCTTGGCAACATCGTCGTCAAGCTGCCGCTGCCGCCATCCTGCCTGCCGACCTTGTGGAACGCCGATGCGCGTTTCCGCGCGGCCTATCTCGATGAGTTTCCCGGCTATTACAAAACCGCCGATGCCGGGATGATCGATGCCGATGGCTATGTCTTCATCATGGCGCGCACCGATGACATCATCAATGTGGCGGGGCATCGCCTTTCGACGGGTGCGATGGAGGAGGTGCTCGCGGGGCATCCGGCGATTGCCGAATGCGCCGTAATCGGTGTCGCGGACGCGCTAAAAGGGCAAAAACCTGTCGGCTTCGTGGTGCTGAAAGCCGGGCGCACGGCGAGCGAAGCCGAGGTCGAGCGCGAATGCGTGGCGAAAGTGCGCGCCGAGATCGGCCCGGTCGCCGACTTCAAGACGATGATCGAGGTCAAGCGCCTGCCGAAGACGCGTTCGGGCAAGATCCTGCGCGGCACGATGCAGAAGATCGCCGACGGCCTGCCCTGGACCATGCCCGCCACCATCGACGACCCGGCGATCCTTGATGAGATCACGCAAGCCCTGTCACGGCGGGGCATCACGGTGTAATAGGTCGTGAACCGCATAGACTGCCGTGGTTTGAAGCCCCCTTCATCCTGAAGTGCTTTTTTCCCTCTTGCTTCGAGGCTCGCCAAGGCTCGCACCTCAGCATGAAGGAAAGAAGCCTCGAAGGAGGGACTTCAAACGCAAACGGTCGCCAACACACCGGAGCGCCGACCATGATCCACCAAAACAGGACCGTCATCGTCACCGGCGGGGCGAAGGGCATCGGCCATGCCATCGCCCGCCGCTTTGCCGAGGAAGGCGCGCGTGTCGTCATTGCCGATGTGGATTCGGCCGCGGGCAGCAAATGCGCCGACGAGATCGACGACATCACCGGCGACGGCCGCTGCATCTTCCTGAAGACCGACGTTTCGAAACGCCTCGACGTGCACAATCTGATTGCAGGCACCTTGGAAGCCTTCGGCAGGATCGACGTGTTGATCAACAACGCGGCCGTGGTGCACGCCGCTGATTTCCTTGACCTGACGGAAGCCGACTTCGACCGTGTCATCGGCGTCAATTTGAAAGGCGCGTTCCTTGCCGGGCAGGCCGTTGCCAAACAGATGGTGGCGCAGGTTGAGGCGGGCGGCGGGCCTTGCGCCATCATCAACATGAGTTCGGTCAACGCCGTGTTCGCGATTGCCAACCAGGTGCCGTATTCCGTTTCCAAGGGTGGCATCAATCAACTGACCAAGGTGATGGCGCTGGCGCTTGCCCCGCACGGTATCCGCGTCAACGCCATCGGTCCGGGCTCGATCATGACGGACATGCTGGCAAGCGTGAACTCCAATGCCGAAGCGCGCAACCGCATCCTGTCGCGGACGCCTTTGGGGCGCATCGGGGAACCGGCTGAGATCGCCGCCATCGCGTCGTTCCTCGCCTCGGATGCCGCAAGCTATGTCACCGGCCAGACGATCTATGCCGATGGCGGGCGGCTGCCATTGAATTACACCGTGCCTGTGAAGGGGTGATGTGCTCCTGACAGAATGCTGTCAGCAGGGCTGTGCGACAAGGATGCCATCGCAGACAGCAAAGGAGAGCGCGATGGCGTATGATGCACACAAAGTGGTTTGGGCCGAAGTGCCGGTGACCGATCTTGAAAAGGCGCGGGTGTTCTATGAAACCGTGCTGGGCTGGCCCACCGAACTGCACACGGACGGGCCGAACCCGCTGGTTGCCATCGGCTCGATGGCAGAACCGGTGGTGTCGGGTCACCTCTATCCCGGCACACCCGCGCCGCGCGGCACCGGCAACACGGTGCATTTCATGGTCAAAGGCACGCTGGAAGATGCGATGGCGCGCGTCGGCCCGGCAGGCGGCGAAGTGGTCTCGCCCATCGTCACCATTCCCGCCGGACGCTTTGCCTACATGGTCGACCCAGACGGCAATTCCATCGGCCTGTTTGTCACATCGTAAGGGCACTTGCCATGCGCCGCGCCGACCGTCTGTTCCAGATCGTCCAACTGCTCCGCGGCGGACGGCTGACGACGGCGGCGCGGCTGTCGGAACGCTTGGAAGTATCCGAGCGCACGGTCTACCGTGACATCGCCGACCTTCAGGCGTCGGGCGTGCCGGTCGATGGCGCGGCCGGCGTTGGCTACATCCTGCGCAAGGGCTATGATCTGCCGCCCTTGATGTTCACCCGCGACGAATTGGTTGCGCTCGTGGCGGGGGCGCGTCTGGCGCGCGCCTGGGGCGGGGCGTCGATGGCACGCGCTGCGGAGGAGGCACTCGCAAAAATCAGCGCCGTGGTGCCGGAGGACGCCCGATCACGGCTTTCGCGCATTGCCATCCATGCGCCTGGCCACCGGCTGGGCAACGAGGAGCGTGCGCTGATCGACATGATCGAGGCGGCGGTGGAAGCGCGCCGCGTGCTCGGTTTTTCCTATGTCGACGAGGCTGGCGCGGCCACGACGCGGGCCATGCGCCCGCTTGGACTCTGGTTCTGGGGCGGGCACTGGACCGTCGTGGGCTGGTGCTTGTTGCGAGCCGATTTCCGCATGTTCCGCCTCGCCCGCATGCAGGCGACCGCGGAAACCGGCGAGACATTCAAACCGGAACCGGGCAAGACGCTGATGGATTTCTACCGTTCGATGGAGCGCGAGGGGCACGGCATGCCGACATGATCCGCCATGGCATCCCGGTTCAAGGCGGCAAAAGCCTTCAACCGAGACGCCGGCGGCTTATGCGCGGGGCCAGCCATCAAAACCACACCGGATTGCTCCATGCTTTCTTGCCCGCCGCGTCGACCACCGTCACGCGGATGAAAGGCGAATTGGAGAACCGGGCCAATGGCAGCGAAGCCCGCGTCATGGAATGGCCGTGCACCGCCTTTGCCGCCGTCCCCGCGCCGGAGACGATGAAGGCGGCACAGGCGCTCATCTCGACATGCACTTCGTCACCCTCGATGCGGACATCGCGCAGTTCCGGCCCCTGGCTCGAATAGAAGTCGCCGCGCTTGAGGGCGGCCAGCAGCGCGTCGGGCTCATTGGCCTCAGCCTTCACCATCACCCAGCCGCCGAAATGATCCGGCTCGGAGAAATGCGCGTCGTCGGTCGCGATCAGTGTCAGCTTGCGCTCATCGGCAAGCAGTTGGTCGGCGATGGCAAAACCATCCGGGCGGTCGCAGCCCATGGCGCAGCCATGATTGTAAACTTCAACCGCATGGGCGGCCGCGAGCGAGCGGGCATCCGCCACCGTCAGGCCAGACCATTGCGGATGCGCGATCGCAACGAAGGCCCCTGCGGCAACCGCGCGGGCGGCCAGTTCCGGCCCCGTTTCCTGATCGGAGCGCGGCGAGAAATCCGGCGTATGCGACGGTGCGAAGTCCTTGGGTAGGCCGACCGCGAGGATATGCCAGAGTTCGCCGTTCTCCATCGGCCCGGAATGGAGTTCCGCGCCGAGGATCGTGGTGAAGCGGTTGGTGCGGAAGGGCAGCGTGTCTGCGATCGGATAATTGAAATGGCCGACGAAATGGTCGGTCAGGCTGATGAAATCATAGCCTTCGTCACGATAGCGGCGGCACACTTCCTCTGGCTCAAGCACGCCGTCCGACAGGGTGGAATGGGTGTGCAGATTGCCGCGCCAGAAGCGGCCGGGCGCAGAGAAGGCGGACAATTGGAACGACACGGGCAGGGGTCTCCATTGTTGGGGCCAAGCGGCACACGCCGACAGGCTTTATTGTGTCGCGGTTTGAAATCCCTTCATCATGAGGTGCTTTTTCTCTCGTGCTTCGAGGCTCGTTGCACTCGCATCTCAGCATGAAGGGGAAAAGCCTAGAAGGACGGATTTCAAACCGGGACACCATACAATGCCCGACCAATGCAGAAGCTGCGCAACGCGATCATGACGCCGGGATCATTCTACTCGCAGCCGGTCACCATTCCGGCGGCGGGTTGCCTGCATGCATCGCCCAGTCGGCGGGAGAAAAGCGGCCTGCCGCAAACTGGCCCTGATGCCAATACGGATAAATGAGCGGCGGGCGGCTGACATCGTTCAAGGCGGTCAGGTCCTCATCGGTCAGTTTCAGCGAGACGGCGGCGATGTTGTCCGCCATCTGAGCAGGCGTGCGCGCGCCGACGACAAGCGACGAGATGGCGGGCCGGGTCAGCAGCCATGCCAAGGCCACCTGCGCCGATGAGACCTTGTGCCTGTCCGCGACGGCGGCCAGCACATCGACGATCCGCCACAGGCGTTCCTCGTCGCGGATCGGCGGCTCGGTCCAGCCTGCAAATTGCCGGGTTCCTTCCGGCGTCGGCTGGCCGCGGCGGTGCTTGCCGGACAGAAGCCCGGCGGCGAGCGGCGACCAGACCAGAACGCCGAGACCCTGATCGACGCTAACCGGCAGCAATTCATATTCGGCGTCGCGGGCTTCGAGCGTGTAGTGAATTTGCTGGGTGACGAAGCGCACGCGCCGATCGCGCTCTGAGGCCATCAGCGATTTCATGATGTGCCAGCCGGAATAGTTGGAGCAGCCGGCGTAACGGATCTTGCCCTGCGTCACGAGCGTGTCGAGCGCGGCCATCTTTTCTTCGACCGGTGTCGTGCCGTCCCATTCATGCATGTAGTAGATGTCGATCCAATCGGTGCGCAGGCGCTTCAGGCTGTCTTCGCACTGGCGGATGAGATGATGGCGACTGACGCCCTCGTCGTTGGGGCCGTCGCCCATACGCATCCTTGCCTTGGAGGAAATGACCACCCGGTCACGGCGGCCTTGCAGCACCTCGCCGAGAATCTCCTCGGACTTCCCGGACGAATACATGTTGGCCGTGTCGAACGTGTTCACGCCATGGTCGAGGCAGAGATCGACAAGTGCGCGCGCCTCCGGCACGCCTTGGTTGCCGACGCGGGCAAACGGGCCGACGCCGCCGAAGGTGAATGTGCCGAGCGTGATTGCGGAAACCTTCAGGCCGGAACGGCCAAGCGTCCTGTATTCCATGTTTCGTCCTCCCATGCCGGCCAAGCAGCCCTGCGCCCAACCGACGGGCAAGATAGCGCGTGCCGTGCCGCGGTCCACATGCGTTTGCGGCACGGATTGGCATGACGGTGCTTTCTTTGTGCGTGCCGCAATGGCAGAACGCAGCCGCGTCGCCGGGCTGCGCCATCCGCACCCTGTTTCCATCAAGACCCGTTTGCGCCGAGGTTGCCCCGCCATGTCTGCTTCCGCCGCCAGTCCGTTGACCAATCCCGAACACCGCGCCCGCCTTGTTGCCGATGCGCGCGCGCAGCTTGCGTTTTTCCGCGCCAGCCTGAGCGCGACGGAGGGTTTCAGCACGCTCGACTTCTCCGGTGCGCCGCTGGCGGACCCGACACAGGAACTGCATACGGCGACGCGGCTGGTGCACTCCTACGCCATGGCGAAGCTGGCGGGCGCGCAAGGCTGCGACGCAGTGATTGACCGCGGCATGGACTATCTCTGGCGCTTCCACCGTGATGCCGCCCATGGCGGCTATGTCTGGGCGCTGGTCGATGGTGCGGTGACGGATGGGCGCAAGCTCGCCTATGGCCATGTGTTCGTGCTGCTTGCAGCATCGAGCGCGCATCTCGTCGGCCATCCTGATGCGATGCGCCTGCTCGATGACGTGCGCGCGGTTCTCGACACCCGGTTCTGGGAGGAGGATCACGGGCTCTTTGCCGATGAATGGAACCGCGACTGGACGCCGTTTTCCACCTATCGCGGCATGAATGCCAACATGCATGGCGTGGAGGGGTTGCTTGCGGCATTCGAGGCGACGGGCGACAGGGATTTTCTGGCAAGGGCCGGGCGCATTCTCGGCTTCTTCATGCGGCGCATGGCGCCCGCCCATCGCTGGCGCATCCCGGAACATTACACCGCCGATTGGGTGGTTGATGCGGCCTATGACGGCAACCCGATGTTCCGCCCCGCAGGCACGACGCCCGGCCATTCCTTCGAGTGGGCGCGGCTGTTGCTGCAATATTGGGATGCGACCGGGCGCCCCGACGACGGTTCGCCGCGGATCGCGCGGGCTCTGGTGGAAACCGCGTTGGAGGATGCCTGGAATGCCGAACGCGGCGGGATCGCCTACACGCTCAATTTCGACGGCTCTGTCTTGCGGGCGGACCGCTATTGGTGGCCCGTCACCGAGGCCATCGGTGCACTGGCTGCGCTGATGAAGGTTGAGAACAACCCGGATGACGCGCTGTGGTATCAACGGCTCTGGGATTTTTCCGATGCGCATCTGATCGACCATGCCCATGGCGGCTGGTTCCCGGAACTGGACGCGGACAACCACCCCGCCGTCGGACAGTTCAAGGGCAAGCCGGACATTTACCACGCGTTGCAGGCCGACCTGTTTCCCCTGGTGCCCGCGCTCAGCCATATCGGCAAGGCGCTTGCCGCGGCGCGGCCGCTGGCCTGACGCCTGTCAGTGTTTCAGCTTGGAATCTGTCCTTTCCCGGATCAGGTCCAAGGTCAGCTCAAGCCTTTTCCCTTCATGCTGAGGAGCGAGTGCAACGAGCCTCGAAGCACGAAGGAAAAGACACCTGAGAATGAAGCGACGTCCAAACTGAGACGTTTCCAGACGCCGTGATCCGCGCAGATGCGGCTCAGCCTCCCGGCCTGTAACTCTTGAATGCTTCCGCGGCTTCCGCCACCTCGGCGTCGGTCAGCACATGTGCGCCGCCGATCAGCGCGGCGTGGACATAGTGATGGGCGAGCGCCTCCATTTCCCCGGCAAGCCAGACCGCCCGATCCAATGTGGGCGCAACCGTAACCATGCCGTGATTGGCCATCAGGCAGCCATTGCGTCCCTCCAGCGCCGCCAGCACCGCGCGCGACAGTTCCGCCGTGCCGAAGCGCGCGTAGGTGGCGAGCCTGATGTCCGGCCCGCCGAAACCGGCGATCATGTAATGCACGGCCGGGATGGGTTTGCGCGCGACGGCCATCACCGTGGACCATGGCGCATGGGTGTGGACGACGGCACCGATGTCGGCGCGGGCGCGGTAAATGTCGCGGTGGAAGCGCCACTCGCTGGATGGCTTCAGCGGACCCCACCATTCCGGCAAGGTGCCGGCTGCGCCATCGGCGGGGTGACGAGCCGGACGGTCGGCGGGATCGTCCGCCAAAGTCATCCGCGCGATCTGACCGGCGGAGAGATCCGCTGCGGGCAGGGCCGACGGCGTGATCAGCATGGTGTCGCCGTCCCGGACAGAGACGTTGCCCGATGCGCCGCGGTTGAGACCGGCGGCTTCCAGCGCGCGCGCGGCGGCGACAACGGCCTCCGCCTTGTCGGTCCGCTCTGTGGACGGACCGCTCATGGAGAAACCCGATCCGGGAACAGCTTCGCCAGTCCGTCGCGCGAGGCTTCCGCAATGCCGCGCTCGGTGATGAGGCCTGTGACGAGGCGGGCGGGCGTCACGTCAAAGGCGGGGTTCGCCGCCGGTGTCGCAAGCGGGCTGACCCGCACGCGGGTGACACGGCCGCCCCCCGCATCATCCAGCAGGCCTTGCACGAAGGAGACTTCATCACCGGAACGCTCTTCGATGGGGATGTCGCGGACACCATCCTCCACCCGCCAGTCAATTGTGGAGGACGGCAGCGCGACATGGAACGGCACGCCATTGTCATGGGCGGCAAGCGCTTTCAAATAGGTGCCGATCTTGTTGCAGACATCGCCCGTCGCCGTCGTCCGGTCAGTGCCGACGATCACCATGTCCACCATGCCATGCTGCATCAGATGGCCGCCGGCATTGTCGACGATCAGGTGATGCGGGATGCTGTGACCGGCCATTTCCCAAGCCGTCAGATGCGCGCCCTGATTGCGCGGGCGTGTTTCGTCCACCCAGACATGCACGGCGATCCCCTGCGCCACAGCCTTGTAGATGGGCGCGGTGGCGGTGCCCCAATCGACGGTTGCCAGCCAGCCGGCATTGCAATGGGTGAGGATGTTGACCGGCGCGCCGCCCTTGCGGGCCGATATTTCGGCGATCAGCGCCGCGCCATGGTCGCCGATGGCGGCGTTGACGGCCACATCCTCGTCACAGATCTCGGCGGCCCGCCGGTAGGCGGCTTCAAGGCGTGCCGCTTCTGGCAGCGGCGTGAGCAACCGCTGCATCTCCTCCAGCGCCCAGCGCAGATTGACGGCCGTTGGCCGAGTTTTGCCCAGCGTGGCAATGGCCCGCGCGAGACCGGCATCCGACGCGTCGCCGCGCATGGCCAGCGCGACGCCATAGGCCGCCGTCGCGCCGATCAACGGCGCGCCGCGCACCCACATGTCGCGAATCGCGGTTGCCGCCTGATCGAGCGTGGTCAGTCCGATGATCTCGAATTCATGCGGCAGGCGTGTCTGGTCGATGATGCGGACGGTGGCGCCGTCAGCGTCCAGCCAGATCGAGCGGTAGTGGGTGTCGCCAACCTTCATTGTGTTTCTTTCTCGGAACAGCCGTCACGCCGGCGGTCGTTGCAGAATGGATCGGGCGAGATCCGTGATGTCGGATGGCGACAGAGACATGCGCTCCACCGCGGCGATGCGGCCCAAGGCCAGCGCGCGGGCTTCGCAGGGGATGCGCCGGGCGGGATCGCTGATCGCTTCGAGATCTTCGACATGGGCAAGGCCGAGGATGCGGCGGTGCATCTCGACGCCGATGAAGCCTGTGGCATCACGCCAGATTCCGGCCAGCACACGGGCGCAGGCGGCGTCCGATCCGTCGGTGTCTGCGGCATTCTCCAGCACGCTCGCCTCGTACAAGATGCCCGTCCGCGCGGTGCGCCACAGAAGACGGAACTCTGCCGCGAACACCGTCCATATGTCATGGAAGGTTTCGAGCAGCCAGGCACGATAGGCATCGCGTTCGCCGTCCCGCGTCTCATGCCCGGCCTGCGCGAAGAAGGCGAGCAGGATGTTGGCGAGCAGCATGCCGACATCAAACCCGAACGGGCCATACATGGCGAATTCCGGGTCGATGACTTGCGTATCCTCAGCCGTGACCATGATGGAGCCGGAATGGAGATCGCCATGCACCAGCGTCTCGGTCTTGGAGACAAAGGCATGCTTCATCTCCTGCGCCGCGATGCGCAAGGCGCGATCAGCCCTGAGCGGCGCGATGAAAGGCTCAAGGCCGGGCGTGTGGCGGTTGAGCTTGGCTGGAAAGTAAGGGTCTGAAAAGACGAGGTTTTCGGTGATGTCGGATAGGGCGGTGTTTTCGGCAAACAGTGCCAGATCCTTGCGCATGGCCGTGCCGTCGAGCGCCAATGCCGAGCCGCCAAAAAGCGTGCGGGCGAGAAACAGGCCCATGTCGCGCCCAAGCTTTGGGTGGACCTTGCCGTTCACCACGCTTTTGCGGAAGATCACATGCGGGGTGAGGTGACGCATCACGATCAGCGCCTGGCCTTCATCGAAATGGAAGATGTCGGGCACGCGGCCGGGATCGTGACGTGCATGGCGGCTGAGCGCGTGAAACTCGAAAAAGGATCGGTTGAGCGGAAGCGGCCAACTGTCGCCGACGAGCCGCACATAGGGCAATGCTTGCTTGACGATCACCGATCCGGCAGCGCCGCGCACGATGAAGACGAGGTTGAGATTGCCGTCACCGACCTCCTCGACAGACCAGCTTGCTGGATCGCCGCCGACACGCGATGCAACCGCGTCCAGCCCGCCCAATCGGTGCGGCAGCGTCAGCGGTGTCAGCGGTTCATAGGCTGTCATGGTGCTCCTCCCGAAAGCGACACGTGACACATGCTGTAACCGGCACGATGAAGCGGATCGCCTGCATCATATCAAGCCATATTGGCGCGCCTTGTTGCGCAAAAACGGCAAGCCTTCACCAAGTACCACATCGCGGCTCTCAGCAACCGGACGCCAGACGGCGAGGCCGTAGGCCACCTCAGGCGGCATGTCGATGAAGCTTTCCATGGCCAGCCCGCCGTCAAAGCCGATGGCTGCGAGTGCGGCAAAGATCTCGTCCCATCGCACATTGCCCGCACCCGGCGTGCCGCGGTCGCTCTCCGACAGATGGATGTAGCGCAGGTGCCCGCGCGCCTTGAGGATCCCCTGTGCGATACCGCGTTCCTCGATGTTCATATGATAGGTGTCGAGGTGCACGAAAATGTTGTCGGCCCCGACCATTTCGATCATCGCGACGGCCTGTTCGGCTGTGTTGAGGATGTGGTTTTCATAGCGGTTGACCGGCTCGATGCCGAAGCCAAGACCGAGCGCCTTGGCTTTTGCGGCGGCAAAGGCGAGCACCCGGGCAACATTGTCACGCTCGGCTTCGGTTGGCGGCACACCCGTCCGCTCGCCGATGCCGCCATAGGTGACGCCAGTCAGCGCCTCAGCTCCCATGGCCGCCGTCTTTTCCAGCGCAAGCGTGAGGAAGGCCTTGGCCTGATCCGGATTCACCGAAGCCCACGCGCCGGGTGGAAGGCCCAAGGAACAGCAGGCGGGCAGGGCATGGCGTTCCAGCAGCGCGCGGCTATGGGCTGCGTCGACGATGGCGGGAGACAGGAGCGCGATCTCGATGAAGTCCATGCCCGCTTCAACCGCGGCGGCAACCGCGCGTTCCGCGCCCGGCTTGTCCCAGTGCATGGTCCACATGCTGGTGTGCACGCCAAAACCCTTCATGATCCTCTCCTCCCCAAGTCCTGTGTTTCAGCCAGCGCAAGCAGATCCTCGGCCAAGGCTGCGTCGATGATCAGACGGTTGACGATGCCCGAGCGCAGCACGGCCAGCGTCGCGCGGCATTTGGCCCGGCCCGCCGCCAGCAACGTGACATCGCAACGGCGCAGATCCTCAAGGCCGACAGACGGGGCTCGCGTGTTGAGTTCAGTGTCGGCAAGCGTGCCGTCAGAACGGAGGAATTTGCCGGTGGTGTCGGCCACCACATCTGCTTTGGCGAGCGCCGCGATATCGTCATCCGTCAGGATGCCGCTTGCACGCAGCAGCGCGTCCGGCGTGCCTTCGCCCAGACTGATGATCGCATGGCCCGCCTGC
>JALOTE010000055.1 GCA_025458045.1 Rhizobiaceae bacterium | reverse complement strand
TTGCGGACGAACATATCCCCTTCAACGATGGCGTGGCTCGCCGGATTGACACCGTCAGGCGACCAGCCGCGCAACACATGCCGGATCGATGGGTCGGGGTTCGGTGTCCAATGCGTCCGGTGCGCGTTGTTCATGGTGGCGATCACCGGCATCGGCGTCATTGGCAGGCCATAATAATCCGTCGCGGCGACAATCCCCTCCGGCGATTGGATCGCCCAGACCGAGTGGTCGATATAGGTGAGCTTGACGTCGCCCGCCCCGCCGCTGGCATTCCACACCGGCAGCGGGGCGGCATCCGCCTTGGCAAACAGGACGGGCGGCAAAATTTCCGGTCCCATGTGCGGCGTGGCATCCACCATGGCGAGGCATTTTGACACCGGCTGCGGAGCGGACTGCGCGGATGCCGGGCCGGAAGCGACGAGAGTGAATGCGAAGGCGGAAATCAGGGTCAGGCGGGCGATCATGGCGGTCGTCTCCTGGCGGTTGGATGGGTGGGAGGTAGGCCGTCCGCCGCGCCCGGCAATCATGCCACTTGAGAAAAGACGGGTTTCGCCTGTTCACAGTCGCGTCAGTCGCCTAGAGCGGATTCACGTGAAACGGGCGCTGCGATCGCGATGACCGAATTGAAGGCCAAGGATGTGGATGCCTATGTGCGCGCCGGCCCGCGCCACGGCGTCATCCTTGTCTACGGGCCGGACCGCGGGGCTGTCTCGGAGCGCGCGGCCCAGTTGGCCAAAGCATGGGGCGTGGCGCTGGATGACCCCTTCGCCGCCGTCCGCCTTGATGGGCAGGATATTGAAGCCGATCCGCCGCGACTGGCCGATGAGGCGCGCACCGTGTCGATGTTTGGCGGAAAACGTCTTGTCTGGGTGCGGGGCACGGGCGGAGCGAAGTTGGCGGCTGCCGTGACTGAGTTGGCACAAGGCCCTCTCGCCGATTGCCTGATCCTCATCGAGGCAGGCGAATTGAAAAAGGAAGCCGCGCTGCGCAAGGCCGCCGAACGGGCGGCGGGCGCAGTGACCTTGCCCTGCTACGCCGATGAGGGCCGCGGTCTCGACGCGTTGATCGACGAGGTTATGGGCGCAAACCGCCTCGGTCTTGAACTGGACGCGCGCCAATGGCTGAAACAGCGCCTTGGCGGCGACCGGTTGGCCTCGCGCGGTGAACTGGAAAAACTGGCGCTCTATTGCACCGGCCAGCCGCGGGTGACGCTGGACGATGCGCGGGCCGCCATCGGCGATGTCTCCGGCCTGTCGATCGATGCGATCATCGAAGCGGTGCTTGGCGGCAGGCAGGCCGCGCTGGATCTGGAATTTTCCAAGCTTGCGGCCACCAAGACGCCGGCCTTCGTGGTGCTGTCGGCCTTGACGCGGCAATTCCTCGGCCTGATGCAGTTGCGCGAACAGGTGGAGTTGGGCGGCCGACAGCCCTCGGGCTTGGTGGCGGCGATCAAGCCGCCGCTGTTCGGCGCGCGCAGGACAATGATGGAGCAGGCGCTCGCCACATGGACGCTTGCCGATCTTGGCCGCGCCCTGGACCGGCTTTCCGCTGCAACGCTCGAATCGCGCCGCATTGCTGTGCTGGATGACGCCATCATCCGCCAGACCTTGCTCGCCCTGACGTCGCTGGCGCGCAAAAGCGCGCGATAAGACGAATTCCGCGCAAAAGCGCGCGATAAGACGAATTCCGCGCAAAAGCGCGCGATGAATGAGTCTTGCGCTACCGCTGTGAATTGATCGACCGGCCGAGGCGGTTTTCGCACTACGCTTTCAAGCGCCGGATGATCTCATCGAGTTGTTCCAGTGTCTTGTACTGGATGGTGACGCTGCCGCCACGCTGGCCATGGTCGATGGCGACCTTCATCCCGGTGGCTGCGCCGAGGTCCCGTTCGAGCGCCTTCAGGTCGGCGTCCTTTTCCGCCTTGATTTTCGGAGCCGTGGGTTGTTGCGCCGGGCTCTGCGCCAGCCGCTCAATGTCGCGGACAGACAGGCCTTCGCGCAACACGCGCTCAGCCAATCCTTCCGGATCATTGGCCGTGATCAGCGCGCGCGCATGGCCCGCCGACAATGCGCCGGAAATGATGTGGGCACGCACGGTTTCCGGCAGGCGCAGCAAACGCAGCGTGTTGGCGACATGGCTGCGGCTCTTGCCGATCACCTGCGCCAGATCATTCTGTGAATACTCATAAATATCAATGAGTTGCTGGTATCCAGCCGCCTCTTCGACAGCATTGAGATCCGCCCGCTGGACGTTTTCGACAATGGCGAGTTCCAGCGCCGTCTTGTCATCGACAGGCTTGATGAGGACCGGGATGCGCTCCAGCCCTGCCCGTTGGGCCGCGCGCCAGCGACGTTCGCCCGCTATCAGTTCATAGGCGCCCGGGCGGCCGGGTGCAGGCCGCACGATCACCGGTTGCACCACGCCATGGGCGCGTACCGATTCTGCCAGGTCCGCCAGTTCGGCGTCATTGAAGGCACGGCGCGGATTGGCCGGATTGGGGCTCACGAGGCCGATGGCGATTTCGCTGGCGGCACCGATGGCAGCCGTTTCAACACCGGCGCCTGTCGCGGCCTGTGGGCGCTGCGGCGAGTCCAGTTCGCCGATCAGCGCGGCAAGCCCCTTGCCCAACCGTTTGCGCGAAGCGTCATCACTCATGTCGGAACTCTTTCACTGAAACCTGCGCACGATGCGCAAACATGCGCACGGCGCGAAAATTGAAACGGAGCCGAATCGATCACCCGTCCGGTCATGCGGCCTTCCGCCGCCGTTCACGCTGGATCACTTCTGACGCCAGCTGGAGATAGGCCTGGCTGCCTGCACATTTCAGGTCATAGAGCAGTGCCGGCTTGCCATGGGAAGGTGCTTCCGAAATCCGCACATTGCGCGGAATGACGGTCTGATAAACCTTGTCCCCCATGAACGCCCGCACATCATGCACAACCTGCCCCGCCAGCGCATTGCGCCGGTCAAACATTGTCAGCACGATGCCCTGAATCTCCAACGCCGGATTTAGCCCTTCGCGAACCTGATCGACGGTCTGCAACAGCTGGCTCAGCCCCTCCAGGGCAAAGAATTCGCATTGCATCGGCACGAGAATGGAATCAGCACCGCCGAGCGCGTTCAATGTCAACAAGTTGAGCGAGGGCGGGCAATCGATCAGCACGTAGGAATAAAGCGGCGCGCCGCCCGGCAGGCGTGTGTGCTCTATGGCGCGTTTCAAGCGCAGCACACGGTCCGGCTGGCCGGCGATTTCCATTTCGATGCCAAGCAGGTCCAGCGTGGATGCGACAATCGACAGATGCGGCACAGCCGTCGGAATGGCGGCCTGCGCCAGTGAGGCCCGGCCGGTCAGCACATCATAGGAGGACAAAGGCCTGTTCTTGCGGTCAATTCCCAAGCCGGTCGAGGCGTTGCCCTGAGGATCAATGTCGATGATCAGCACACGCTCGCCGATCGCAGCCAGGGCGGTTGCCAGATTGATGGTGGTCGTTGTCTTGCCGACACCGCCCTTCTGATTGGCAACAGCGATGATTCGTTGTCCGGTCATGATGGTTCCGCCGATGGAGGCACAGGCCGGCGAGGGTTCTTGGCGCGCAGCTCAAGGAGCACGCTGTCTGCATCGACCGGGCTGGCATGGACTAGCAGATCATGGCCGGGCAAGCCACCGGCAAGGCGGAGTTCTTCACGCCATTCGCGGCCCTTGTGGAACAAGGCGCGGGCGCCGCACCTCATGTGCGGTTCGGCAAGGGCGACAAGTGTGTCAAGCGAAGCCAAGGCTCGCGCCGTCACAAGATCGGCTTGCGGCAGCCGCTCAATCACGGCTTCGATCCGGGCCTGATGCACGGTAACCGGCAAGCGGAGTTCACGTGCGACATGCCGCAGGAATGCGCATTTCTTGCCGACCGCTTCAATCAGATGCACATCGAGGCCAGGTGTGTCACGCAAGGCGATGGCGGTCACCAGCCCCGGCAGCCCGCCGCCGGATCCAAGATCAACGATCACACGTGCGTTTCCCGCATGGGCCGCCACTTGCAAACTGTCTTCGACGTGGCGGGTGCGGAACCGCTCAAGCGTTGATTGCGCGGCAAGATTGATGCGCGCGTTCCAGCGCCGGAACTCCTGCTCAAATATGGTGAAAAGCCTTTCTGTTTCACGTGAAACGGACAAGGATCTTGCAGGCAACAGGGCCGGCGGCGGCTCAAGCGACATCGGCAACCGCATCCGCACCCATCGGCGAACCAGAATCCGCTCGAGCGGCGGAATGGCTGCCGAGGCGGATATGGGCGACGATCAACGCCAGCGCCGCCGGGGTCATGCCCTCGATGCGCTCGGCCTGCGCAAGCGATTTCGGTTGGGCGGACGAGAGCTTGATTTGCAATTCCCGCGAAAGTCCAGGCAGGCCGGAAACATCCAACCAGTCCGGGATCAGCACCTGCTCGTCGCGCTTCAACCGGGCGATGTCGGCATTCTGGCGCTCCATGAAAACAGCATATTGCGCATCATGGCTGACACGTTCCGCCACTTTGGGCGGGACGTCACCAATACCGGGCCAAATTGCAGCGATCCGGGCAAAATCAATCTCCGGATAGGCAAGCAGATCAAAAGCGCTCCGCCGCACACCGTCCTTGTTCAAGTGAAGGCCATGCGCGGCCGCTTCATTGGGCGTCAGGCTGACGGATTTGAGCGCCGCCGTGAGTTGCGCAATCTCGCAAGCCCGGGCCTCGAATCGCCGCCGCCGATCGGACGTCACCAGCCCCCAGCCAGTTGCCAATGGTGTCAGACGATCATCGGCATTGTCCGCCCGCAAGGACAGGCGGTACTCGGCCCGCGAGGTGAACATGCGGTAGGGCTCGGTGACCCCCCGCGACGTCAAATCATCCAGCATCACGCCGACATAGGCGTCCGATCGGCTGAGGATGACACCGTCCTGACCGGCCGCGCGCCGCGCGGCATTCAACCCGGCGACCAGCCCTTGGGCAGCGGCCTCTTCATAGCCTGTGGTGCCATTGATCTGGCCTGCCAGAAACAGGCCGCGCACACGCTTGGTCTCCAGCGTCACATGCAGTTCGCGTGGATCGACATAGTCATATTCTATGGCGTAACCCGGCCGCAGGATCGTCACTTGCGCCAAGCCCGGCATGGTGCGGATGAAGGCGTCCTGAACATCTTCCGGAAGCGATGTCGAAATCCCGTTCGGATAGACGGTCGGGTCGTCCAGTCCTTCCGGTTCAAGGAAAATCTGGTGACTGTCCTTGTCATTGAAACGGACAATCTTGTCCTCGATGGAGGGACAGTATCGCGGGCCAACGCCAGAGATATGGCCCGAATACATTGCTGAACGAAGCAGATTGTCTTCGATGATCCGGTGTGTTGCGGCGGTTGTCCTCGTGATGCCGCAAGCGATCTGCGGCACCGTGATCCTGTCCGTCATCAGCGAAAACGGCACAGGATCGTCATCCGCCGGCTGCATTTCGAGTGCGGACCATTCAATCGTGCGGCCGTCCAGACGGGCCGGAGTGCCGGTCTTCAGGCGGCCCAGCGAGAAACCCTGCGCCTGAAAGAAGCGTGACAGGCCTTCGACGCGGGCCTCTCCATGACGGCCTGCCGGAATGCGGCGCTCGCCGATATGGATCATGCCACGCAGAAAAGTGCCCGTTGTCACCACAAGCGCGCGGGTCGAGAGCATCCGGCCATCCTTCAGGACCAGCGTCCTGACAGCGTCGCCATCGAGTTGGACATCATCAGCTTCGCCCTCGATCAGCGTCAGGCCCGACTGCTCATCCAACGCCCTCTGGATGAAATTGCGATAGAGCTTGCGGTCAGCCTGAGTGCGCGGTCCGCGCACGGCTGGCCCTTTGCGCCGGTTCAGCATGCGAAACTGGATGCCTGAGGCGTCCGCAGTCCGACCCATCAGGCCGTCCATCGCATCGATCTCGCGGACAAGATGCCCTTTGCCCAATCCGCCCATGGCCGGATTGCACGACATCACGCCAATGGTGTCCCGGCTCAGCGTCACCAGCGCCGTTTGAGCGCCCGCACGCGCGGCAGCTGCGGCTGCTTCCGCTCCGGCATGGCCACCACCGATCACAATGACGTCGAAGTTGGAAATCATGGTCTCTACTCGCAAATCATGGTGCAGCAGTCAGATCGGAGTGCTCAACCCAATTGGCTTGTTCCCGAAGGTCGCAAAATCGGACCGACCAAACGGGGAACCTGATCCGCTCAACACGCATTGACTCAACACGATCTGGGGGTCAACCCGTTGACCGGCTGCGATCAGGGATTTGTCGCACCAGCCTGTTTCACGTGAAACGCCTGTGGCGAAAGCGTTTCACCGCCGCCTTTGTTTCACGTGAATCATCTACTTCCCGATGCAGAAGGCCGCGAAAATCGTTCCGAGCACATCCTCCGCATCGATGTGTCCCGTGATCCGCCCAAGATAATCCGACGCGCGGCGAATATGGTCAGCGGCAAACTCCAACCCGGCCCCACGCGCAGCGTGAGCCGCCCGCAACTCATCAGCCGCTGACATCAGCAAGCCAAACTGCCGTTGACGCGACACGATCGCTGTCTCCCCGTCTGCACCTGCCATCTCAGCCGCCACACGCCCAATCTCGGCACATAATGTGTCCACGCCTTCACCGGTGAGCGCCGAAACCGAAATTGATCGATCATCCTCCGCAGTTGCCACGTCCCGCTTGGTCGCCACGCGCAATACCAATGCGTCGGTCTCCGGCTGACCCTCGCCAAACCTCCCACCCTCCGCCAGCCACAACACGACATGCGCCGACCGCATCGCAGCGCGTGCACGGTCAATCCCGATCTGCTCGACGAGGTCGCTGCTGTGCCTCAAACCTGCCGTGTCGGAGACAATCACCTTGTATCCGTCCAGATCAAGCACAACATCGAGCACGTCACGTGTGGTGCCCGGCACTGGGGTGACGATGGCGACATCACGACCGGCCAGCGCATTGAAAAGGCTGGATTTTCCGGCATTCGGCGCGCCAGCGAGAACGACACGCAATCCATCACGGATGATCTCGCCCCGCCTCATGGTTGCAGCATGCGCGGCGATCGCCTCCGCCAACATGGCGATCTCGGCAAATACAGCTTCGGAAACGCTGCCGGGCACATCCTCTTCATCGGAGAAGTCGAGATCGGCCTCCAGCATCGCGCGGCACCGCAGCAAGGATGAGCGCCACTGCGCATAAAGAGCGGAGTTTCGCCCCGACGCTTGGCCGACCGCCAACCGGCGCTGCGCCTCGGTCTCCGCGGATACAAGGTCGGCCAACGCCTCCAGTTCTGAAAGTCCGGCCTTCCCGTTCAGAAACGCACGTCTCGAAAATTCTCCCGCTTCAGCCAGTCGGTGATCCTTGCACGCCGCGAGCGCCGCCAGGACAGCCGCAACGACTGCCGGACCGCCATGAACATGATACTCAACGGTGTCCTCGCCAGTGAAACTCGCTGGGCCTTTGAATGTGATGACCAGCGCATGATCGAGCACCGCGCCGTCAGCGGTCCGCAATGTCCGCATCACGGCCCGGCGCTCTGGCGTCACCGCTCCGGCAAGGATCGCGCAAGACGGGAAGGCATCCGGACCGGACACGCGAATGACTGCGACCCCGCTCGGTGGCTTGCCGCTCGACAGCGCGAAAATGGTGTCGCGCTCATGCACGACGCTTCGCACCAACCGCTTGATCCTCGCCGGGGCATCCGACGACCAGGTGTTTCACGTGAATCACCCTCTTCGTTGCGCAAACGAATCGATCAGGCTCAGGTGTTCATCGAATCAAAGAACGCCTGGTTGTCCTTCACCTGCTTCAGCTTGTCGATCAGGAACTCGATGGCGTCCGTTGTACCCATAGGGGCGAGGATGCGACGCAGCACATAGATCTTCTGCAACTGCGCCCGCTCGACCAGCAGATCTTCCTTCCTGGTTCCGGACTTCAGTATATCGATCGCGGGGTAGACACGCTTGTCGGCAACCTTGCGGTCGAGCACAATCTCGGAGTTGCCCGTACCTTTGAATTCCTCGAAGATGACCTCGTCCATGCGGCTGCCGGTGTCGATCAAGGCCGTCGCGATGATGGTAAGCGACCCCCCCTCCTCGATATTGCGCGCGGCACCGAAAAAACGCTTGGGCCGTTGCAGCGCATTGGCATCGACGCCGCCTGTCAGCACCTTCCCCGAAGACGGAACCACCGTGTTGTAAGCACGGCCAAGGCGCGTGATCGAATCCAGCAGGATCACGACATCGCGCCCATGCTCGACCAGCCGCTTGGCCTTCTCGATGACCATTTCCGCCACTTGGACGTGCCGCACGGCCGGTTCATCGAACGTCGATGCGATGACCTCCCCGCGCACCGAGCGCTGCATGTCGGTCACTTCCTCGGGACGCTCGTCGATGAGCAGCACGATGAGAAAGCACTCGGGATGATTCGTCGTGATGGAGTGCGCGATATTCTGAAGCAAGACGGTCTTGCCGGTGCGCGGCGGCGCGACGATGAGGCCACGCTGCCCCTTGCCGATGGGTGACACCAAATCCATCACGCGGGCGGACAGATCGCGCTTTTTGCCCTCGACCGGTTCATGCTCCATCTTCAGCCGCTCATCGGGATAGAGCGGTGTCAGATTGTCGAAGTGGATCTTGTGGCGGATCTTCTCTGGGTCCTCAAAGTTGATCGTGTTGACCTTCAGCAGCGCGAAGTAACGCTCACCTTCCTTCGGTGATCGGATCGGTCCTTCGACCGTGTCGCCGGTCTTCAGCGAGAACCGGCGAATCTGCGAGGGCGAAATGTAAATGTCATCCGGGCCCGGCAAATAGTTGGCCTGCGCCGAACGCATGAAGCCGAACCCGTCCTGCAACAGTTCGACCACGCCTTCGCCGATGATCTCAACGTCCTGCTCTGATAACTTTTTCAGGATAGCGAACATCAACTCCTGTTTGCGCAAGACACTGGCGTTTTCGACCTCAAGCGATTCAGCAAATGCGATCAGTTCGGTCGGCGTCTTGCTTTTCAAGGTCTGGAGTTTCATTTCCTGCATGGCGATGTCCGGGGTGACGGCAACGTCGCGCGGTCACTGCCGACGGCATTGCGGGGAGGCGGGAAAACGGGACGGAAAGACGGCAGGGCCGATCAGGTCCACGCACTCGCGAATGCGAGGCCTGAGATGCATAGGCGAATCGTCACAATGGCGCAAGCGGCATCACAACGGCTTGACGATCACCATAGCCACGATGAGGATCATCAGCACTGTCGGGATCTCGTTGGCCATCCGCCATTGCCGCGCTGTCAGCGTGTTGCGGCCCTCGGCGAATTTTCTTGTCGCCCCGGCAAACCAACCGTGCACCGCCGACAGCACGATGACAGCCAGCAGCTTCACGTGGAACCATCCCTCGGTGAGATGCCCGCCATCCCAGGCCAGCCAGAGCCCAAGCACCCATGCGATCATCATCGCCGGATTCATGATGATGCGCATCAGCCGGCGCTCCATCCCCTTGAAGGTCTCGTCCATCTGCGATCCGGGCGGAGCCTCCAGATGATTGATGAAGAGGCGCGGCAGATAAAGCATGCCTGCCATCCACGAGATGATGGCAACCACGTGGACAGCCTTCGCCCACAGGTAGAACCCCGATGGATCCAGCCAGAAGATCACTGCGGCAAGTGTCAGGAACGCCGCTATCGCGATCAACGCGCGCTTGGCCGCCAGACGGTTTGAGGCGCGCACATCAGCCGAGGCCGCCATCGCACCTCACCCCGCGTTCGCGCCGCGCACGCGCTTGATCATCCGCGTGACGTTGGAAATCGGCGCCTGCGGCGTGATACCGTGACCAAGGTTGAAAATCAGCGGTCCCGAACCGAGCGCCTGCAAGATGCGGTCGACGCCATGATCAAGAGCGTCGCCACCTGCGATGAGCAACAGCGGATCAAGATTGCCTTGCACCGCGCCTTCCTTTTGCAGGTCACGCGCCATCCCTAGCGGCATTGTCCAGTCAAGGCCGAGCGCATCGGCACGCGTCGCTTCCCGGTACCCCTGATACAGCGCGCTGGCACCTTTGGGGAACGCGATCACGGGCGCGGTGCATCCGCGCGCGCGCAATCCGTCGATGATGCGGCGGACAGGACGGATGCAGAAGCGGGCAAAACTCTCATCATCCAGCACGCTGGCCCAACTGTCGAAAATCTGGACGCAATCCGCCCCGGCCTGCACCTGCCGGAACAGATATTCCGCCGAAAGATCGGCGATGACATCGAGCAGACGCTCGAACGCCGCGGGCTCACGATAGGCAAACAGCCGCGCCGGTGCCTGGTCGGGCGTGCCATGACCGGCAATCATGTAGGTCGCGACCGTCCACGGCGCACCGCAAAAGCCGATCAGTGTTGTTTCCGCGGCAAGCTCGGCGGCGAGCCTGCGCACCGTCTCGTAAACCGGCGCAAGCACCTCATGGGCTTTCACATCCGACAGGGCGTGGATGCCGTCGGCATCAATCGGCGGCATGGCCGGCCCTGAGCCTTCCGAGAACGTCACGTCGCGACCAAGCGCATGCGGTACGACAAGGATGTCCGAAAACAGGATCGCCGCATCAAAGCCGAAGCGGCGGATGGGCTGGTGCGTCACTTCCACAGCCAGATCGGGCGAGTAGCAGAGATCGAGAAAGTTCTTGGCCTGTTTGCGGGTCTCGCGATATTCCGGCAGATATCGTCCGGCCTGGCGCATCATCCAAAGCGGAGGCGGGCTCAGCGTTTCGCCCTTCAACACCCGCATCATTGCCTTTTGGGCCTGTATTCCGCTCACGCCACGCTCCTTGACGGCACTCTTTAAAAAAACAGGAATCCAAAGAGTCTGGATTCTTATTCTATGAGTCTGTGTGTAGTCGGGATTGAACACAAAGCCACCGGAAAAAGGGATGAGACAGCACGCCTCCGCCCAGCGGCGTCGCCCTTGGCATTCCCGTCATTTACCGAAATTTAACGTGTATTAACAGTTTCTTAATAGCGAAGTGACGCTGCGCGGCGCTGTGACATCTCCCGCATGGGGACCTTTTTCCACATTGCTGTCCACACATCGCAAATCCCCGTCCACAGCGCGTCGCCCTGTGGACAGAACGCCGCTTCACCCACAGGGCAGGGCTGCCTGCCCGCTTCTCAACTGCGCTCTCCACAGCCGTGCACAGCCTCGGCACGCATCTGGTGAGTGTTTCAGCAATTGAATTGCGTTTTCCCCGCCAATCGAGTCCAACCGGCCATGCGCCTGATTCTTGCTTCCAAGAGCCCGTTCCGTGCCGCGCTCCTCAAAGGCGCGGGCATCGCTTTCGAGATAGCCGACGCCCGAATTGACGAGCGCGCCGTCGAGGATGCGCTCGGCATTGATGCAGCGCCCGAGGACAGGGCGCAGCTTCTGGCTGAAACCAAGGCGCTTGCCGTGTCTGAACGCGAGACCGACGCGTTTGTCATCGGCTGCGACCAGATCCTTGCGCTGGGACCGGACGTGCTGCACAAGGCGACCACAATGGAGGAAGCGCGGCGCAGATTGTTGCAACTGCAAGGGCGCACCCACACGCTTCATTCCGCGCTCGCGCTTGCCCTGAATGGCGAAATCCTGTGGTCGGATGTGATCCCCGCGCATATGACGATGCGCCCCATGACCCCCAACTTCATCGGTCACCATCTTGCGGTCGTCGGCGACGGCATTCTGGGTTCCGTCGGCTGCTACCAGATCGAAGGCCCCGGCCTGCAATTGTTTGACGCCATCGACGGCGATTACTGGACGATCGTCGGCCTGCCGCTGCTCCCGCTGTTGAAACAGTTGCGCGACCGCCGCATCATCGAGGCGTGAGATGAAACGCGCCTTTGTCGCCGGCCATCCTGTCAGCCAATCCCGCTCCCCGAAAATTCACACCCATTGGCTGGAGACCCTTGGCATTGACGGCGCTTATGAAGCCATTGATGTCGCGCCGGGCGGCATGGCGGCGCATTTCGCGCGCATCCGCTCCGGGGAGTTTGCAGGCGGCAACATCACCGTGCCCCTGAAGGAAGAGGCGCTTGGAGCCGTCGACCGCCTGACACCGCTTGCGGCGCGGATTGGCGCAGTCAACACCGTCTGGGCCGAGGAAGGTGAGATCTGGGGCGACAACACCGACATCACCGGGTTTGCCCTCAATCTTTCGCATGCCGCTCCTGACTGGACCAAGGCGCGCAGTGTGTTGGTCGCGGGCGCAGGGGGCGCGGCGCGCGCCGTCGTCCTGGCCGTGCTTGAACGGACCCAGGCACGCATCATGCTGTTGAACCGGACAATGACGCGCGCCGGGGATGTGGCGGCGCTTGCACCCGGCCGCATCGACGTCCACCCGCTAGACGCCTTCGCAAGCCATGTCGCCCATGCCGATCTCGTGATCAACACGACGTCGCTCGGCATGGCGGGCAAGGCCGATGCGGCAGGATGCCCTGGGGCGGGGTCTCCTTTTGATTTCAGCGCGGCCCGGCCCGGCGCACTGGCAACCGACATCGTCTATGTGCCGCTTCAAACGCCGTTCCTTGCGGCGGCCGCAGCCCATGGCCTGCGGACCGTGGACGGTCTGGGCATGCTGCTGCATCAGGCGGCTCCGGGTTTCCAGCGCTGGTTTGGGGTGCTCCCCGCCGTGACGCCGCAGTTGCGCGCGCTGATCGAGGCGGATTTGTTCGGACCCGCATCCCAAACCGGACGCCAGTCATGATCGTGCTTGGGCTCACCGGCTCCATCGGCATGGGCAAATCGACCACCTCAGCGATGTTCCGCGATGAGGGCGTGCCCGTGCTCGATTCCGATGCCGTCGTCCACGACCTCTACAGGGGCGATGCCGTCGCTCGCGTCGAAGCGCTGTTCCCGGGCGTCAGCACCGATGGCGTCATCGACCGCGCCAAACTTGCCGCGGATGTCTTGGGCCGGCCGGAACGCTTGCGGGCGCTGGAGGCTGTCATCCATCCGCTGGTGCGCGCCGCGCAGGAGCGCTTCCTTGAGGAGGCTCGCGCCGAGGGCCATGCCATCGCTGTGCTTGATGTTCCGCTTCTGTACGAAACCGGCGCGGACGCGCGCGTCGATCAAGTGTTGGTCGTTACCGCGCCGCAGGACATCCAGCGCGACCGGGTGCTGGCCCGCCCCGGCATGACGCGCGAGAAGCTCGACGCCATCCTCGCCCGCCAGATGCCTGACGCCGAAAAACGCGCCCGCGCCGACCACGTGATCGATACGTCGCGCGGCATCGAGGCGGCGCGCGCCGATGTCAGGACCCTGATCGAACGCCTGTTGAAAACTGCCTGACCGGCTGCCGCACAGGCTGACCCGACGCCTAATCTAAGGCGTGATTCCCCAACCGCCCGCCGGGAGAAGCCGATGCGTGAAATCATCTTCGACACTGAAACCACCGGTCTTGACCCGCGCGTGGAGCGCATCATCGAGATCGGTGCCGTGGAGCTGGATGGGCGCTTCCCGACCGGCCGCACCTTCCACCACTACATCCGGCCCGGAGATCGCCGCATCGACCCGGAGGCCACCCGCATCCACGGCATCACGGACGCCGATGTGGCGGGGAAACCACTGTTTGCCGACATCATCGATCAGTTTCTCGATTTCGTGGGCGATGCGCAGCTCGTTGCCCACAATGCCGGGTTTGATCGTGATTTCATCAACCATGAACTTGCCCGGCTGAACCGCGCCGCCATCCCCGATGACCGATTCACCGACACCTTGGCCTTGGCACGCCGCAAGCACCCGCTCGGACCGAACCGTCTTGATGACCTGTGCCGCCGCTATGGCATCGACAATTCGCGCCGCATCCACCATGGCGCATTGCTCGACGCGGAATTGCTGGCCGATGTCTACATCGAAATGTCGGGCGGGCGGCAGGCGGCGTTGGGCCTGTCCGTCGCGGCCGACGGCGCGCGGACGATGATCGAAGGGCAGCTTGAGACAGAGGAGAATGCGCCGATGCCGCGCCGCGCTTCACCCCTGTCACCGCGGTTGACCGAGGCCGAGCGCGCCGCCCATGCCGGGCTCGTCGCCGGGCTGGGTGACAAGGCGATCTGGCTCAAGCTCGATCCCGGCAGCGCCGCCTGACATCAAGCTGCCCGACATGCGAACGGGCCGCACATGGCGGCCCCCGCTGTCATCACGCTGAAAAATGTCTCAGTTGGCCTGCGTTGCCGCAGCGACGCGCGCCTTGGCCTGTTCTTCGGCGAGGCGCTGCTGGAACATGCCGTTGAAATCGATCGGATCGATCATCAGGGGCGGGAAGCCGCCATTGCGGGTGGCATCCGCGATGATCTGGCGGGCAAACGGGAACAGGATACGCGGGCATTCGATGAACAGGATCGGCAGCATGTGCTCCTGCGGGAAGCCGGCCACGCGGAACACGCCGCCATAGGCGAGTTCGCAGTGGAACAGCGTGTCCTTGTCGGTCCCGGCCTTGGCCGTCAGCGTCAGCACCACGTCGAATTCGGTTTCGGACAACGGGTTGGCCGCGAGGTTCACCGACACATTGATCGCCGGCTGGTTGTTGCGGTTTTGCAGGGACAGCGGCGCGCCGGGGCTCTCGAAGGAGAGTTCCTTCACATATTGAACAAGGACGTTCAGCGTCGGAGCGGCACCATTGCCTGCTTTTCCGGCGTTCTGCGGTTGGTCTGACATGCTGGGCGCTCCGGTTTGGCCGCGCGGGCCGGATGGACTGCGGATGATGGGCGCGCTGCTATCACGCGGCCCGTTTCATTGGCAACCGAAAGACGACCGCCCGCATCAGCCGCGCCAGTCCTCCGGATCGAGGTCGACAACCTTGCCATGCCCGGGATTGCCATCTGGGCCATGCCCAAACGAAGCCTGCGCAAACGGCGTCTGCACAGCGTGCACGCGCGCCGCCAGGAAGCGGAACACCTGCGCGCGGATGGCAGGCACAAACAACAGGAAACCCAGACTGTCGGTGAAAAAGCCCGGCGTCAGCAGCAGGACGCCCGCAACCAGCATCATCGCGCCGTCGGCGATGTCGCGTCCGGGCATGGCGCCCGCCGCCATTTGCGTGCGGATCCGGTCAAGCTGCCGCAACCCCTGCGACCGCAGGAGCCAGGCGCCTGTCACGGCGGTGGCGAGCACGATGCCAATCGTCGGCAACACGCCGATCATGCCGCCGATCAGGACAAAAAGCGCGATTTCTGTCAGCGGCACGATCAGCAACAAAAACGGCAGGAAGCGCAAGCGGGTCAAACCCAACTCCATCATGTTCTCTATAGGTGCAGGCCAGTTGCGGCGGAGCGGCTTTCGGTTACCTGCGCATCGCCATCGCTCTGATATGGGTTGCCTGGTCGGCAATCCCAAACCGCACCCCGAAAGAATCAGCATCCGGGCAGGCGAAGGGCCTTTGAAGCGCCGCCTTCGGCGATCTATATGCACCTTGAAGGCTGCACATCATCGTCGGCGCGCGTTCCTGTCGCGCTGCCACGCGGCGCACGGGGTGACCAGGATGGAAATGTTTGATTTCTCGACGCTGATCTTCATTGTCGCCGCCGTATTCATTTTCCTGCGCCTGCGCTCCGTGCTGGGCCAGCGCACCGGGCATGAGCGCCCGCCCTATGATCCGTTCTCCAAACCGGACAAGAAGGCAGACGCGGGCGACGCCGACAATGTGGTGACATTGCCGCGCCGCAAGACGGATTCGGCCGCCGCCGCCGAAAGCATGGCCGACATTGACGCAATCGCCGCGCCGGGCACCCCGCTCAACCGCGCGCTGCGCGACGTGCGCGAAAAGGATCCGTCATTTGCGCCTTCGCCCTTTGTTGACGGGGCGAAGCTCGCCTATGAGATGATCGTGCTGGCTTTTGCCGATGGTGACCGCAAGACGCTGAAAAACCTCCTGTCGCGCGAGGTGTTCGAGGGGTTTTCGGCGGCGCTCGACGAGCGTGAGAAGCGCGGTGAAAAGGTGCAGTCCTCCTTCGTCGGCATCAAGGACGCCCGCATTGTCGCCGCCGAGATCAAGGCCTCGGAGGCCAATGTGACGCTGCGCATCGCCAGCGAGATCATCACCGCCACCATCGGCAAGGATGGTGCGGTCATCGAGGGGGATCCCGAAACCGTGACGGAGGTCACCGACGTCTGGACCTTCGCGCGCGATCTTCGCTCGCGTGATCCGAACTGGAAGCTGGTCGCCACCGAAGCCGACGAATGACGTCGTGTGACGCGGGGCCGCTGACATGGCGTTCGACCCGCCCCCACAGGCTGGGTTCACTCTGTCGCCCCGCGCTTTTCATGACATTGACGGATGGGCCGCCGCGGATCATGCGTTGGCATTGGCCGCCTTCCGGCGGTCTGCCGCCCGTCACAGGGCAGCGCCTTACAAGCAGCGCGCCATCGACTTCGACAGCGCGACGTTCGCACAGGCGGCCGAAGCCGCGCTTGCCTTGCATTCCTTTGTGCCAGCTGACGCGAAACGGTTCTTTGAGTCATGGTTCGCGCCGCATCGGATCGATACCGGGCAAGGCGGCCATGTCACGGCCTATTACGAACCGGTGATCGAGGCGCGCCGTGTTGCGGGGCCGGAGTTCGGGGTTCCCTTCATGGCGCGGCCGGATGACCTCGTTGAACTGTCCGACACGGAGGCCGCGGCCTTCGGCCCGGACGGCATGCGCTTTGCCCGCCGCGACGGTGAACGCTTGTGCCCCTACCCCGACCGTGCGGCGATCGAGACAGGGGCCTTGGCCGGGCGCGGCCTCGAAATCGCCTTTGTGGCAGACCCTGTCGACGCCTTCTTTGCCCACGTCCAAGGGTGCGCGCGCCTTCTCCTGCCGGAAGGCGAAATCCGC
>JALOTE010000148.1 GCA_025458045.1 Rhizobiaceae bacterium | reverse complement strand
GGGCCGTTTCAGGCCGCAAACCGTCCGGCGTCGGCGCCATAGTGACGGATGTAGCGCGCCGAAATCCGCGCCACCGGCAGCACCACGAACACATCCGTCGTGCCGAAATCGGCGTCGACCACGCAGCCTTCGCCGACCATCGCGCCAAGGCGCAGATAGCCCTTGATGAGGGCGGGCATGGCAAACAGCGCGCGCTTCATGTCGACGGCTTCGGCAGGCATCAGGTCCATTGTCTCGTGGCGTTCGGGCAAGGCCTTGACGCGCCAGTTGCCCTTGGCACGATGATGATGGTGCAACCATGACAGCGCCATGGCATGCGCGGCAGGAACCGTGCCGGCAAAGGACGCGCAACCGACCAGCACATCGGTGCGCCCGGCAATCGTGCAAGCCCAAACGCCTTGCCACAGGAGTTCCATCGTGCGCTTGGAACGCCATTGCGGCAGCACGCAGGACCGGCCGAGTTCGAGGAAGCGTTTCTCCGGGTGCCGGGCCACAAGGCCGCGCAGGGTGAATTCCTGTTCGGAGTAGAAGCCGCCCGCATTCACCGCGCGCTCATGCGGCAGCAGCCGGTATGTGCCGACGATCCGGTGTTCCTGCGGACCGGCAAGGGACTGGTCCAGCACGATCACATGGTCGCAATGGGCGTCGAACTGGTCGGCATCGCGCGCGTCCTGATCCGCGGTGGCACTTTCGCCGCCGAATTCGGCGCGGAACACGCGATGGCGCACGCGCTGTGCCGCCTCGATTTCGCTCTCGCCGCGCGCCAGCCGCACTTCAAGCTGGCCGATGCGGCCCAAGACGCCGCCCCGATGGGTCGCATCCAAAGACACGGCAGCCGGAACGTCGAGCACGGATGGGTGGACGGTCATCGGTTGAACCTCGCGGATCAGGATTGCCGGACCCTGCGGCCTGATTCGGCCATCGGCCCCTGCTTTCGCAGCCGCATAGTGGCGCACTGCTACAGAACAATGACGGGACCGTGCCGCTTTTGTGGCCGAGGGGCAAGGTTGGACATGATCTGATTTGCCGGCTTATTGGTTCCGCCCGTCAGGCGGCACGTGGCGACCGTTCTGCCAGACCGGTGCAAAGGGCGGTCAGCGCCGCCGGATCGAAGGGTTTGGTCAACACGGCATCCGCGCCGCGATCAAGCAGGCGTGCGCGGGTTTCGGGGCGCGCATCGGCCGTCAGCACGATCACCGGCAGGCGCGAGCGGCCACCGGCATGATGTTTGCCTGCGTGAATTTCGTCCGCTCTGGTTTGGTCCTCCCTGGCGCGCAGGGCGGCGATCAGGTCGGGCCCATCCATGCCCGGCATGTGCAGGTCGGTCACCAGAATGTCGAAGCCATGGGGGATCGCTGCGGGCACGACCAGCAGCGCCAGAGCATCCGTGCCCGATGTTGCATGGGTGACACGGTGTCCGGCACGGGCGAGCGCGGCGGTGGCGACAAGCGCGTTGACCGGATTGTCCTCCGCCAACAGCACATGCAGCCCGCGCGCCCGGTGCGCGCGCGATGCGCGGGGCAAGCAAGTCGCCGTGTCGGGTAACACTCCGGCCGGCGTCTTTGCGGCCATGCCAACCGGCGTCTGGACCTTTGCCTTGGTCTCTTGCTTGCCACCTGTCTTCTCGTCACCGGCGGTCGGCCGGTCCTGCTGCGCCGGACTTGCCATCGCCACAAGCGATGCGGCGCGCACCGGGCGGACCAGCCAGCCGTCGAAGCGGGCCGGCACGAGGTTGGCAAGCCGGCTTCGTTCCTGGGGCGTGATCAGCACAAGGGCGCGTGTCGCGTCCGCACCCGGCGCGGCGTCAGGCGTGGCGATCAGGAGATCGGCCATGCGGGCGTCCGGCGAGGCCAGGCGTGCGCCCTCCGCTTGAAGCATGGCAGCCAAGGCGGCGCGCTCCAGCCCGTCCGGCAGAGCGAGCGCCACGCGCAACCCGTCGAGGCGCGGCCCCAGCGTTTCAGAACGTGACGTCGATGCATGATCCACCGGCAGGACAAGGGTGAATTCCGCCCCGCCGCCCTTGCGGCCGGCATAGGAAATGCCGCCCCCCATGGCCTGCGCAAGCCGTTGCGCGATGGCAAGGCCGAGCCCCGCGCCGGGCATGGTCTGCCCCGCGCCTCGCTCGAAATCGGCAAACAGGTTTGGAATGGTGTCAGCCGCAACGCCGGGCCCGGTGTCGGCGACGGTGATTGCGGCCGTCCGGCCGACGCGCCGCGCCGTGATCGACACGGACCCCGCCTGCGTGAATTTGACAGCGTTGTGCGTGAGGTTGGTGAGAATCTGGCGCAGCCGCACCGGGTCGGCACTGATGGTTTCCGGCAAATCCGGCGCGACATGGGTGGCGATGCCGAGACCCTTGTCATGCGCGCGCGGTGCGGCCAGTTCCGCCACGGCCTCGATCAGCGCGCGAATGTTCACGACGGCTGGCGTGATGTCGAAGCGGCCGGCCTCAATGGCGGCATGGTCGATCAGTCCGTCCATCAAGTGCATCAGCAGGTCGCCGGATTGAAGGATGGCGTCCACATAGGCGCGCTGGTCGGGCGCGAGCGGCGTATCGGCGAGCAGCCGCGCCATGCCGAGCACGCCGTTCATCGGCGTTCGGATCTCGTGGCTGACATGGGCGAGAAAACGCGCCTTCGCCGTGTCGGAGGCGCGGCGTCCGCGTGTCAGTCGGCGGTCTGGTGCAGGCTGGTCCGGCGTTTGGCTCATCTCGCCTAGATGCCATGGCCGCCTTGAAAAAGCGTTTCAGCCGGATGGCGGAGGAGCGCTCGCGCGCTTCGGCTTGAAGATGAACTCGTCGATCACAACCAGCGCCGCGCCGCAGGTGATCCCCACATCGGCAAGGTTGAAAATGGCAAAGCTCCAGCCCGGCGTATGGAACAGGAAATAGTCGATCACATAGGTGTGCTGGATGCGGTCGATCAAATTGCCCAGCGCGCCGCCGATCACAAGCGCCAGCCCAAGCCTCTGGGGCCAATCGTTGGGCGGCGTGCGCGCCAGCATCCAGCACGCGCCAAGCGTGATCAGCCCGGTCAGCACGATCAGCAGGCGGTGGTCGGTCCCGGCGAGGAACGAGAAGGACACGCCCTCATTGTGCGCGCGCAACAGCGAGAAAAACGGCAGCACCGGGATCATCTCGCCCAATGCCATGGACCGCTCGACGACGCCCTTGATCAGCTGGTCGACGCCCGTCAGCGTGAGCGCAACAAGGGCGGCGGAACCGAGCCTCATGCCGGCACGCACCCCAGAAGATGGCGTCGCGCCTCATACAGCATCAGCCCGGTCGCAACGCCAAGATTGAGCGAATCGGCCTTGCCTTGTTGCGGGATGAGGGCCAGCGCGTCGCACTGCGCCGCCAAACCGTCTGGCAGGCCGGATTGTTCATTGCCCATCAGGATGATCACCGGCTTGCCGCGATAGTCGATGGCGCGGTAGTCGCGCGCGCCCTTCAGATGCGTGCCGACAAGCATGGCGTCTTGCGCTCTCACGAAGGCAGTCAACTGATCGGGTGCGGCCTTTGCGACCGGCAATGCAAAAAGCGAGCCCATGGTGGCGCGCACGGTTTCAAGCGAGAACAGGTCGACGCATTCACCGACCAACACCACGCCTTTCGCGCCCGCCGCATCGGCCGTGCGGATGACGGTGCCAAGATTGCCGGGGTCGCGCACCCGGTCGAGCGCCACCAGCGTGTCGCCAGTCTTGAGCGGACCGAGTGCTGTGAGCGGCGCGAGCCGTTCCCTGATGACGCTGACAATCGCCTGCGGATTGTCACGCCGGGTGATGCCGCCGATGACGGCTTCCGGCACTGTCAGCACGTCAGCCCCGGCGGACAGCGCGCGCGTCACGATCTTGGCGATGTGCGGCTCATCAAGCACCGCCTTGGCGACAAACAGGCGCTCGACCGTCCAGCCCGCATCCAACGCATCGATGGCGAGTTTCGCGCCTTCGGCAAGAAAGCTGCCGGTCTCGACGCGGTGCTTTTTCAGGTGCAGCGCCTTTGCCGCCTTCACTTCCGGGTTGGAGTGGGCGGTGATGTCCTTGACGCGGCCTGTCCTGTGGTGCCCGGCCATCAGCCTTGCACCCAGCGCGAGAACATGGAGGTGGACAGAAGCCGGCCTGCGGCCTCCTCGCGGATGAGAAGTTCGCCGGATTCCACAAGGCCGCCGCGCCCGGCGAAGGCATCGCGCATCAGCCCGTGCAACGCATAGAACGAGGCGCGCACGGCGTAGGCGGTCAGCACGAAGGCGAGCGGCTGCGGGGAAAGAATGTCACGGCAGCGGGCGACAAGCGCGGGCAGATCGTCGAACAATTGCCAGACCTCGCCATTCGGGCCGCGCCCATAGGCGGGCGGGTCGGCGAGGATGATGTCATGGCTGTTGCCGCGCCGCGCTTCGCGCTCGACAAACAGCATGGCGTCCTCGCAGATCCAGCGGATCGGGGCGGCCTGAAGCCCGGCCAGCGCCTGGTTGTCGCGCGCCCAGCCGATGGCTTTCCTGGAGGCGTCCACATGGGTGACTTCGGCGCCGGCGCGCGCGGCAACAAGCGAGGCAAGGCCGGTGTAGCCAAACAGATTGAGCACCTTGACGCGGCGGCCCTTGGCGCGCGCCGCCTTCACCAGCGCTTCCATATGCGCCCAATGCGGTGCCTGTTCGGGGAACACGCCGACATGACGAAACGAGGTGAAGCGGCCGTGATAGGCAAGACTGTCATGGGTGAGCGGGAATGTCTCGCCTTGGGTGGCGCTGGCGAATTTCCAGCGCCCCATGCCTTCCTCGTCGGTGTCGCCGGTGAA
>JALOTE010000147.1 GCA_025458045.1 Rhizobiaceae bacterium | reverse complement strand
ATCGAGCAGCACCGCGCCGCGCGGGCTGATGATGATGTTGTCGGGCTTCAGGTCGAGATGGATGACATTCTGACGGTGGACGGCGGCCAGCGCCGTCGCAATCAGCGCGCCGATGCGGGCGATTTCCTGCGGGTTGTCCCCGATGTCTTCAATATAATTGGCAAGATTGCGCCCTTCGACAAATTCCATCGCAATGTAGGGAATTGCGGCCAGGTCGCCGGAACCGCAGAATTTCGGCACATGCGGGCCGGAGAGCCGCTTGAGGATCATCTCCTCGACCTCATAGCCGACAATGGTCGAGACATCCTGGCCGGGATCGAAGAACGGCACCTTGAGGATGACCGGGACACCGTGGTCAGGGTGGCTGGCGCGCCAGACCGTCCCCATGCCGCCCTGCGTCAGCCGTTCCGTGAGCGTGAACCCGTCAATGATGTCACCGGCGTTGAGCTTGGTCATGGGCTCCCCTTGATCGTTGCGCCTATTGGCCGAGCAGCAGGCGCGAGCCAAGCCATGCGGGCAGCCCCGCCGCCTTGATCTTGCGCAAGGTTTCTTCCGGGTTGTAGGGCGCGCGCCGCATGGTGATCTGGCGGAGGCTCGTGTCCAGGAGCGCGTAGCAGGCTGCCTGCCGCCCGTCGCGCGGCTGCCCGCACGCGCCGATCACCGTCACGCTGCGGCGGCTGAGCGACAAGGGCAGCGCCACATCCGTGACTGGCGAGAAATGCTGCGCCGCGCCCGACGGCGACAAGTGCCAATGCGCCGGACGGTGGGTGTGCCCGCAGAAGGTGAATCGGGCATCGGTGGCGCGGATCGAGGCCGCAGCCGCATCCGGGCTGTTCACATAATGCCATATGGCAGGTTCATGCGCGCTCGCATGGACAAACAGGCAATCCCCGTCGCGATGCGTGAGCGGCAGTCCGTCGAGCCATTCCAGATGCGAAGGGGTGAGTTGGGTCTTCGTCCATTTGATGGCATCGCGCGCCATTTCGTTCATGCTATTGCGCGGCAGGTTCACCGCCTCGTCATGGTTACCCTTGAGCACGATCGCGCCGCCTGCCTGCAAGTCCTGCACGGCCTCGATGACGGTTACCGGATCCGGGCCATAGCCGACAATGTCGCCAAGGATGATCACCTGATCCGGCCAGTCCCGGCGCATGGCCAGAAGCACGGCGTCAAGCGCCTCCTTGTTGGCATGGATATCGGTGATGAGGGCGATGCGCATGGCGGTTCCGGATGTGCCGCTTCAAACGACGGCGAGGTGGCAAATGTGCGGGCGGCAACCCGGCTGTGCAATTCGACTGGCGTTGAAGTGCATCTGAAACGGAAAAAGGCCCCGCACGCTGCGGGGCCTTTCCTGCTTCAAAGCCGACCCTGCTCAGTCGAGCTGCGAGAGCGGCAGGTCTTTCTTGTTGTCGCGGACAAACAGCATGCCGATGACGAAGGTCATCGCCGCGATCACGATCGGGTACCAGAGCCCGTAGTAGATGTCGCCTTTGGCCGCGCTCATCGCGAAGGCCGTGGCAGGCAGCAGACCGCCGAACCAGCCATTGCCGATGTGGTAGGGCAAGGACATGCCGGTGTAGCGGATGCGGGTCGGGAACATTTCGACCAGCCATGCGGCGATCGGGCCGTAGACCATCGTCACATAGATGACGAGGATTGTCAGGATGCCGATGATCTTGCCCCAGCTGACCTGCGCCGGGTCGGCGACCATCTTGAACGCGCCTGCGCCCTTGACGGTGTAGACCGCGACTTCGGCCCCGGCGGCGGCGGCTTCCTCTTCGGTCAGCAGCTTGGCCTTCACCGCGTCGGCGGCAGGCATCATCGCCTTTTCGCCGGCTTCGATAGCCGCGACATCGAGGTTCAGCTCGGGGTTGGCGGCGGCGAAGGCGGCGAGTTTCGGCCCGGCAACTTTTGCTGCATCGCGGACCAGCGGATAGCCGCCGGCCTGCATGGCGAGGTTGACCTGTTTTTCAAACGCGCCCTTGGCGGCGGCGGCTCCGTCGCCAGCCTTGATCGTGTCATAGGAGTTGACCGTCATGTCGCCGAGCTTGATCTGGGCGACTGAGCCTGCCGCACCCGGAACGACCGAATAGGGCACCGAGTTGCGGGTCAGGAAGGCGGTCGCGATGTCGCAGGACGTGGTGAACTTCGCTGTGCCCGTCGGGTTGAACTGGAAGTTGCAGTCCGCCGGGTCGGCCGTCACGGTCGCGACGACATTGGCCTGGGCATTGGCAAGCGCCGGGTTGCCTGCTTCCGCCAGCATCTTGAACAGCGGGAAGTAGGTGACGATCGCCAGCAGGAGACCAGCCATGATGATCGGCTTGCGGCCGATCTTGTCGGACAGCCAACCGAACAAGACGAAGAAGCCGGTGCCGAGCAGGAGAGAGGCGGCGACCATCAGGTTCGTCGCCTGCGCGTCCACCTTCAGCACGTTTTGCAGGAAGAACAGGGCGTAGAACTGGCCAGTGTACCAGACAACCGCCTGACCGGCGACTGCGCCGAGCAGCGCCAGCAGCGCGATCTTGGCGTTTTTCCATTGGCCGAACGCTTCCGAAAGCGGCGCTTTCGAGGTTTTGCCTTCCGATTTCATCTTCTGGAAGACAGGCGACTCGTTCATCTGCATGCGGATCCAGACGGAAATGCCGAGCAGCACGACAGAGAGCAGGAACGGCACGCGCCAGCCCCAGGCGGCGAAGGCTTCCTTGCCGAGCGACAATTGCACGCCGAGGATGATCAGGAGCGACAGGAACAGGCCGAGTGTCGCCGTCGTCTGGATCCAGGCGGTGTAGAAGCCACGACGTCCGGCCGGCGCATGTTCGGCAACATAGGTCGCGGCACCGCCATATTCACCGCCGAGCGCCAGGCCCTGGGCCATGCGCAGGATGATGAGGATGATCGGCGCGGCGATGCCGATGGTGGCGGCACCCGGAAGCAGGCCGACGAGGAAGGTGGACGCGCCCATCAGCAGGATGGTGACAAGGAAGGTGTATTTGCGGCCGATCAGGTCTCCGAGGCGGCCGAACACCAGCGCGCCGAAAGGCCGGACGAGGAAGCCTGCCGCGAAGGCGAGCAGCGCGAAGATGTTGCGCGTCGCTTCCGGATATTGGGAGAAGAAGGCTGCGCCGATGAAGGCCGCCAATGAGCCGTAGAGATAAAAGTCATACCATTCGAAGACGGTGCCGAGCGAGGAGGCGAAGATGACCTTCTTCTCCTCGCGCGTCATGCCGCCCGCGCGCGTTGCGGATTCTGCTGCAATTGCCATCTCATGGACCTCCCGTGAATGGCGTGTGAATCGGATACTGAAACCGCCGGAACGCCGGGTTCCCTCCCCGGATACGGACAGCGTGAAGGTGTCATGACAGCTTTACATGTCAGGGGGCAGCAACCACTTGGTCTGACAGACCAAGGGCTTACGACTTTGGGGGCAGGATTTGGCGCGGCTTTCCGCGCCCGATCCGCACGCAAAGGCGCGGTTGACTCTTGCCCGCGCCTCCGCCATAGGCTGCGCGGTCAAGCCAAGGATCCACCAAAAATATTGCAATGCAGCATGTCGCCGCCCACGCCGTCCGCGCCTTCCGGGAAGCCTTGTCGCTCCTGATGTTCGCGGATGCGCGCCGCCAGTCGGGTGCGCACGCCGCGCGGACCAAGGCGCCGAAGACGACCACCCACACAACGACCAAGACGGTCTGACGCCTCGGCTTTCGTTCCCTTCGATCCCCGGAACGCCAGCCGGGGGAAGGTCCGGCGGCCGCAAGCGCGCTGAGGACCGCCATCAAGGGGACGGAGAAACGACGATGGGTTTCAAGATCGCAATCGCGGGCGCAACCGGCAATGTAGGCCGGGAAATGCTGAACATTCTCGATGAACGCGGCTTTCCGGCCGATGAGGTCGTGGCGCTCGCCTCGCGCCGTTCGCTCGGCACCGAAGTCGCCTATGGCGACCGCACGCTGAAAGTCCGCGATCTCGCCCAGCATGATTTCTCCGACACCGACATCTGCCTGATGAGTGCCGGCGGCGCGGTCTCGAAGGAGTGGTCGCCGAAGATCGGCGCGCAGGGCTGCGTCGTCATCGACAACTCGTCGGCCTGGCGCTATGACGCGGACGTGCCGCTGATCGTGCCGGAAGTGAACCCGCAGGCGGTGGACGGCTTCCGCAAGCGCAACATCATCGCCAATCCCAATTGTTCGACGGCGCAGATGCTGGTGGCACTGAAGCCGCTGCATGACCGCGCGACGATCAAGCGCATCGTCGTCTCGACCTATCAGTCGGTGTCTGGCGCGGGCAAGGAAGGCATGGACGAATTGTTCGAGCAGAGCCGCGCCGTCTTCGTCGCCGATCCGATTGAAACAAAGAAATTCACCAAGCGCATCGCCTTCAACGTCATTCCGCACATCGATTCCTTCATGGAGGACGGCTACACGAAGGAAGAATGGAAGATGGTGGCCGAGACCAAGAAGATGCTCGACCCCAAGATCAAGGTGACGGCAACCTGCGTGCGCGTGCCGGTGTTCATCGGCCATTCGGAGGCCGTGAATTTGGAATTCGCCGAAGAGATCACTGCCGAAGAAGCGCGTGACATCCTGCGCAATGCACCCGGCTGCCAAGTGATCGATTCACGCGAGAATGGCGGCTACATCACGCCCTATGAGGCGGCGGGCGAGGACGCGACCTATATTTCCCGCATCCGCGAGGATGCGACCGTGGAGAACGGCCTTGCCCTGTGGATCGTGTCGGACAATCTGCGCAAAGGCGCGGCGCTCAACGCGGTCCAGATCGCCGAACTGCTGATCGCCCGCGGCCTGATCGC
>JALOTE010000054.1 GCA_025458045.1 Rhizobiaceae bacterium | reverse complement strand
GCCGGCAGACGGCCAGCTGCTGATCCACCAGACGGCGATCGGCGTCAATTTCATCGATATCTATTTCCGCTCGGGCAGCTACCCTTGGCCGGTGGAGAAGGACCTGGTGCTCGGCCAGGAAGGCGCGGGCATCGTGGTTGCCGCAGGGCCGGGTGTCAGCGGCTTTGCCCCGGGTGACCGCGTCGCCTGTGTTGTGCCGCATGGTGGCTACGCGACCCACCGGCTGATCCCGGCGGCGATGGCGGTGAAAATCCCCGATGGCGTCAGCGATGCGACGGCGGCGGCCGTGATGCTCAAAGGGCTGACGGTCAGCTATCTCATCCACCATTCGCATGCGGCGCAGCCGGGCGAAACCGTGCTGTTCCATGCGGCCGCCGGCGGCGTGGGGCTGATTGCCGGACAATGGCTGAAGGCGCGCGGCGTCACCGCCATCGGCACGGCGGGAGGCCCGCAGAAGTGCGCGCTCGCAAGAGCCAACGGCTATGATCACGTGATCGACTACCGTGCCGAGGATTTTGTCGCCCGCGTCAAGGAGATCACCGGCGGCAAGGGCGTGGCCGCTGTCTATGACTCGGTCGGCGCTGACACCTATCCGGGCTCGTTGCAGGTGCTGCAACGCTTCGGCTCGTTTGTGTCCTTCGGCCAGTCCTCCGGCCCAGCAACAGGCTTCAAGCTTGCCGATCTTGCCGCAGGTTCGTTCCGCGCCACGCGGCCGACTTTGTTCCACCACACCGCCGACCGAGGCTGGCTGGAACGGTCGGCGGCGGACATGTTCGCGCTCATCGCCGACGGCACGCTGAACATCCGGGTGGACACGCGCTTCACGCTGGCCGAAGCGGCAAAGGCGCATGAGGCTTTGGCCGGGCGCGCCACCACCGGTTCGCTGGTGCTGATGCCGTGATCCGCGCGCAAGCCGGGTGCGGTGAATGCCGCCCCGTGCGATTGACGGGACATTTGCATCGGCTTTAGCTGCTCACGACATCAGCTCAAACTCGGGAGGGGACCTTGAGCGGCCATATCCTTGCCATCGACCAGGGCACGACATCGTCGCGCGCCATCATTTTCGATGCCGATCAGCGCATTGTCGCCTCGGCGCAAAAAGAGTTCACACAGCATTTTCCGGATTCCGGCTGGGTGGAACACGACCCGGAGGAGATCTGGTCAAGCGTTGTCTCAACCGTGAAATCCGCCCTCAAAAAAGCGGGGCTGGAGGCGTCGCAGATCGCCGCGCTCGGCATCACCAACCAGCGCGAGACGGTCGTGCTGTGGGACCGGGTGACTGGCAAGCCGTTGATGAACGCCATTGTCTGGCAGGACCGGCGGACGGCCGCGGACTGCGCGAAAATGAAGAAGGCGGGCTTCGAGATCGCCTTCACCAAAAAGACCGGCCTGCTGCTTGATCCTTATTTTTCGGGTACCAAACTCGCCTGGATGCTGAAAAACATCCCCGGCGCGAAGGCTGCGGCGCGCGCGGGCCGGCTTGCCGCAGGCACGATCGACACCTTCCTGATCTGGCGGCTGACGGGTGGCAAGGTGCATGCCACCGACGCCACCAATGCCAGCCGCACGCTGCTTTACAACATCCGCAGCAATGCGTGGGATCAGGAGTTGTGCGGCATGCTGAACGTGCCGATGAGCCTGTTGCCGGAGGTGAAGGATTGCGCCGCCGATTTTGGCGCAACGGAATCAAAGCTGTTCGGCGCGGCTATTCCCATCCTTGGTGTCGCGGGCGACCAGCAGGCCGCAACAATCGGCAATGCGTGTTTCAAGCCGGGCATGATGAAATCCACCTATGGCACGGGCTGCTTTGCATTGCTGAACACCGGGGCTGACATGGTCGCCTCACGCAACCGGCTGCTCACCACCATCGCCTACCGGCTCGACGGGAAAACCACCTATGCGCTGGAAGGCTCGATTTTCATGGCGGGCGCTTCGGTGCAGTGGTTGCGTGACGGGCTGAAAATCATCAAGGCCGCCGCCGACACCGGCGCGATGGCGGAAAAAGCCGATCCGCATCAGGCAGTCTATCTGGTGCCGGCCTTTGTCGGCCTGGGGGCGCCGCATTGGGATGCCGGGGCGCGCGGCGCGCTTTACGGCATGACGCGCAACACAGGGCCGAACGAATTGGCGAAAGCGACGCTCGAAAGCGTCGCCTACCAGACGCGCGACCTGCTCGACGCCATGAAGAAGGACTGGAAGGCGAAAGGCGCGGGCGGCGAAACCGTGCTGCGGGTCGATGGCGGCATGGTCGCCTCGGACTGGACGATGCAATGCCTTGCCGACATCCTCGATGCCGCTGTCGACCGCCCGCAGGTGCTGGAGACGACGGCGCTGGGCGCGGCCTGGCTTGCCGGCTCGAAGGCCGGCGTCTGGCCCGGCATGGATGGTTTCGCGGAGAGCTGGGCGCGCGACCGGCGCTTTGCGCCGCAGATGGATGCCGCCACCCGCAAGGCCAAACTCAAGGGCTGGCAGGATGCCGTGCGAAGGACATTGAGCGCCGGGTGAGGCGATGCCGAATCACGGTGGTGTCTCCGTTTGAAATCCGTCCTTCGAGGCCTTCTCCCTTCCTGCCGAGGTGCGAGCAAAGCGAGCTTCGAGCCACGAGGGAAAAGGCACCTCAGGATGAAAGGATTTCAAACCGCGACGCTACTCGCATTGCCCAAGCCTTGCGCTTGGCGCATCTTGCATGCCAACCTTGTCCCGAGAAACCCGCGCGACGGAGGCCGTCATGGCTGAGAACCCCTATGTCGAGAACTACTGGAGCGTGACGCTGTGGGCGTCGCTCATCTGCCTGCTGATGGCGTTCTTCGTTTACGCCTTCGGCTGAGCCTGAAGCGTGATCCCAAGAAGCGGATGCCGGTTCTTGGAGAAAGATCACGCCCAATCAAGACGTTGGAGCGCCGGTCCGGTGCAACCGGATCGAATTGCGCTCCAAAACGGGCACTTCAGCGCCCGGATGCCGGAAGCAGCGCTTGGGCTGCGCCGGCCTCTTTCAGCAGGGCCTCGCGTTCGGCCTTGAGGATGGCCGCTTCCTTGGCCACGACATCGGCGCGTGCCGCCTCGGTGCGGGCGCGAGCGCGGTGACGGCCCTGTTTCAGCCAGGTGAGCGCGCCGCCGGCAACGGCGCCCAGCATCAGCGCCAGCAGCACCAGCACAAACAACGGCATGCTGACCGTCAGCGCCGGGTTGGCCGGATTGAACGGATCAAGCGCCACAGGGACGGAAGCCCGGTTGGCGACCGACAGCGCGACAAGGATGATTGCGAGCGGGATCATCACGAGGATCTGGAACAGCTTGCGCATCGTGTCTCCGACGTTTCTGGCCTTGCGTCCGCCGTGTGATGGCGTTCGCGGCGGCGACCGTCAAGGCGCAATGCGGGTGAGACGCCTCAGGTGACCCGGCCAAGCGAGAAGCCGCGCGCCAGATGCTTGCGAACCGCGAGGATGAGCACCAGTCCGGGCAGGAGGCCGATCACGCTTGCCGCCGAAAACACCGCCACGTCCGCCGTCATCACACCGCCAAGCCGCGTCATGATCGCGCCGATCGGCTTGATGTCGATGACGGTCAGCGCATTGGCGAGCAGGAACTCGACCCAGGAAAACAGGAAGCAGAAAAACGCCGTCACGGCGATTCCGGGCGCGATCTGCGGCACGAGGATGCGGATGAGGAACCGCCCGGTCGAATGCCCGTCGAGCGCCGCCGTTTCATCCAGTTCGCGAGGGACAGCCGAGATGAACCCTTCAAGGATCCAGATCGCCAGAGGCACATTGAAGAAGCAATGGGCGAGCGCGACCGCCAGATAGGTGTCCATCAGTTGCGCCCGCGTGAAGATCTCCACAAACGGAATGAGCAGGATCGCCGGGGCCATCATGCGGAAGGCGAGCAGGCCGAACAGCAGTGCCCGTGTGCCGCGGAAGCCGCCGCGTGACAGGGCGTAGGCAGCGGGCACGGCGACGCTGACTGCGATCACGGCATTGAGGCCCGCATAGGCCGCGGCATGGACATAGCCCATCCACCAATCCGGGTCGCTGAAAATGACGCGGTAATTGTCCAGCGTGGGTGCCGCCGGAAACGGGGTCAGCCCGCCGAAGATCTCGCCATTGGTCTTGAAGCTCATCGTCACCAGCCAATAGACCGGGATCGCGATGAAGGCCGCAAACAGAAGCGGCAGCAAAGGTGGATGGCGAGGGGTCATGCGTCCGACCTTTCCGGACGCGGCATGATGACCCGGAACACCGCCCACGACACGGCCAGCACGATCAGCAGATAAAGGACCGACATCGCGCCGCCCTCGCCGAGATCGAACTGGATCGTCGCCGTCTGCACCAGTTCATGCGACAGGAACGTGGTCGAGACGCCCGGCCCGCCGCGGGTGACAACCACGGGTTCGGTATAGACCATGAACGCGTCCATGAAGCGCAGCAGGATGGCGATCAGCAGCACTTGCTTGAGTTTAGGCAGCTGGATGTGCCGGAAGACCGCGTAGCGCGATGCGCCGTCGATCCGCGCGGCGCGGTAGTGGTCGTCGGGAATGGCGCGCAGGCCCGCCGTGCAGAGCAGGACGACGAGACCGGTCCAGTGCCAGGCATCCATCAGGGCGAGCGTCGCCCAACTTGTGGCGACCGCATTCATGTCCCAGCGCCCGCCGAAGAGCCCTGCCGCAAAGGGCAGCAGCCCCGCGCCTTCCAGGCTCATCACCTTCCACAGATAGCCGACGACAATGGCGGGCGTCAGCAGCGGCAGCGCGAACAGCACGATCAGCGCGCCGGACAGCCAGCCGGACGACGGCATCTTCAGCGCGACCGCCAGCCCAAGCGGGATCTGGATGGCCAGCGCCAGCAGCGCGAAGGCCAGGCTGCGGCCGAGCGAAGCCCAGAATTCCGGCGTCGCCAGCAATTGCCGGTACCACTCCAGCCCGACAAAGATGAAGGCGTTGCCCGCGAACGTGTCATGCACGGAATAGAATGCGACAATGGCGAGCGGGATGAGCCCGGCGACGGTCATGACCGCAAGGGCGGGCGCAAGCAGCACAGCAGTTTTGACGGGGGACAGCATGCGCGGCCAGACTGGTGTCGCAACGCCGCCAGGTCAATCCTGCGGTGCAGCAATCCGCAACGGACGCGGCATTGCCGTGTCATGAGCAAGCGCGCCGCTTGGCGGCCGGTCTGCCGACGGGAGGCCTGCTCCGGCGTGCCACCCAGGTGATCACACCCCGTGCGGACAAGCCGCGCGCAAAGGCGGCTCATGCTTACCTGTGCGTCATGCCCCACATGCGTTGAAGCCAGCGTGTCTTTGCCGCCCAAAGTCAGGCTTTGCCATTTGGTAAGACCTGTTAATTAGCGTTGAGGGGAAAGGGCCGCGGCCTTGCCGGCGCATTTTTGCGTTGCAAGAAAGAATGAGCCCCCTATCTTGCCTGTTTCAACGCGTGTTGCCGGGAGGGGCGCACGGCCATCGCCAAGACCGGGAAACCAGATCCGGGAAACCGGATCAGGGGGATCGGGCAAAGCGCTTTGAGGGGAAGGTTTGCATCCGCATGTACTATCATCTCTATGAAATGAACCGCGCGGCAATCTCGCCGCTGCGCGCCGCCGCCGACGCGACCAAGTTGTTCTATTCCAATCCGCTCAACCCGATGAGCCACACGACCGTTGGCCGCACATTCGCTGCCGCATGCGAAGTGTTCGAGCGTGCGACGCGCCGCTATGGCAAGCCCTCGTTCAACCTGCCCGAAACCACGGTGGACGGCCGTCAGGTGCCGGTGGCCGAGCAAGTGGTCTGGAAGAAACCCTTCTGCAACCTGATCCACTTTGATCGCGCTTTGCCCGAAAGCCATGCCCGGAATGCCGTCAAGCAGCCGACGATCCTGATCGTCGCGCCAATGTCGGGCCATTACGCGACGCTGTTGCGCGGCACGGTGGAAGCGTTGCTGCCGCATGCGGAGGTCTATATCACCGACTGGATCGATGCGCGCATGGTGCCCGTCACCGAAGGCAGCTTCGACCTCGACGACTACATCGATTACGTCATTGACATGGTGCATGCGCTCGGGCCCAAAACCCATGTGCTCGCCGTCTGCCAGCCCTCCGTGCCGGTGCTTGCGGCCGCCGCCGTGATGGCCGCCCGCAAGGACCCGCTTCAGCCCGCATCCATGACGCTGATGGGCGGACCGATCGACACGCGCATCAACCCGACGGCCGTCAACAAATTGGCGCAAGACAAGCCGCTCGACTGGTTCCGCAGCAATGTCATCATGAATGTGCCCTGGCCCCAGCCGGGCTTCATGCGGCCCGTCTATCCGGGTTTCCTGCAATTGTCAGGCTTCATGAGCATGAACCTCGATCGCCATGTCAGTGCGCATCAGGAGTTTTTCCAGCATCTCGTGCGCAATGACGGTGATTCGGCCGAGAAGCACCGGGAGTTCTATGACGAGTACATGGCGGTGATGGACCTGACAGCGGAATTCTATCTCCAGACCGTCGATACCGTGTTCATCAAGCATGCCTTGCCGCAGGGTTTGATGATGCACCGCCATGAACGGGTCGACCCGACGGCCATCCGCAAGACCGCGCTGCTGACCGTCGAGGGCGAAAACGACGACATTTCCGGCGTCGGCCAGACGGAGGCGGCCCAGACCATTTGCACCAACATTCCGCCATCCATGCGCGAACATTATGTACAGCCGAAGGTCGGCCATTATGGCGTTTTCAACGGCTCGCGCTTCCGCAAGGAAATCGCGCCACGCATCGTCGCCTTCATCAACCGGCACAATTCGGCGCAAACCGTGCCGTTCAAGGCCAAGACGGGTGCCGTCGCCCGCTGAACCTTCCCCGATTCAGGCGTTCAATGATCCGCCGTCCGCTTTTTGCGGGCGGCTTTTTTTTGGCTGTCAACGGTTGCGTTAACGCTTTGGTAACCATGACCGCAGGCAAAAGCTTAACAAACCCTTAATCGAATTGACTTCGCACGCCCGAGGCGGTTCTTTACCATTCGTTAAGGGTTTGGGGCGGGGCGTGTCATGCGGGCGGCGAGAGCAGCGGTTTCGGCGGCGGTGGCGGTTTTCTGCGCCATGCTCCCGTTTGGTGGTTCGGCCTTGGCCGGCAATGGCATGGAGACCGGCGGCTACACGTCCCAGCCCATCGGCCACTATGAGTTTTGCAAGGCCAACCCGGACGAGTGCGGCATAGAGGTCGCCCTCACGGAGCCTGTCGTGCTCAACGAGCACGCCTGGAACGTGATCAACCGCGTCAACGCTTATGTGAACGACATCATCAAGCCGATGAATGATTATGACATTTACGGCCGGGACGAGATGTGGGCCTATCCCACCCAATTCGGCGATTGCGAGGACTATGTCCTTCTGAAGCGGCGCTTCCTGATCGCAAAGGGCGTTTCTCCGTCCAACGCGTTGATCACCGTCGTGCGCAAACCGGATGGCGAAGGCCATGCGGTGCTGACGATCCGCACCGACAAGGGCGATTTCATCCTCGACAATCTGACAGACCGCGTGCGCAACTGGAACCGCACTGGCTACACGTTCCTGAAACGGCAGGCCGAAACCGAGCCCGGCCGCTGGGTTTCGATCACCGGCGGGCGCAACGTGCTGGTGTCATCGCTGCGCTGAGTGCCGCACCAGGCCGCCGGTGCGGCGGATGCCAGGCACAGCGCCGCCTCCGGTCTGGCGCGGCATTGTCGGTGCGCAGCGGAACTCGGTGGGCGGAGGAGTATCGAGCCGCGCGCCGAAAGTCCGCCGACCACGTTTCAATGGCTTCGCATTCGGCTCAAAACGCGGCTCCGGGCTGACGTTCCCGATCAGATGCAGCGGCCGCCATCCACTTCCAACGCGACGCCGGTGACGAGCGCGGCTTCATCCGAGCATAAAAAAAGCGCGGCGTCTGCAATATCCTTGGGCGTGGACAGTCGGCCAAGCGGGATGGACGCGCGGAACAGCGCGCGCTTTTCCGCCGTGTCCTCGCCCATGAAGGTTGCAAGCATCCCCGTTTCGCCCGCCACCGGACAGAGGCAATTGACTCGGATGCCCTTAGGCGCGAGCTCGACAGCCATGGATTTCGTAGCCGTGATCACCCAGCCTTTGGATGCGTTGTACCAGGTGAGGCCGGGGCGCGGGCGCAGGCCCGCGGTGGATGCGGTCGACAGGATCACGCCATGGCCTTGGCGCTCGAAATGCGGCAGCACGGCCAGCGTGGAATGATAGATCGCCTTCATGTTGACATCGGAGATCATGTCAAATGTGTCTTCGCCGACGCCTTCAAGCGGTCCGTTGCGGTGGGAAAAGCCGGCATTGTTGACCATGATGTCGATGCCGCCGAACGCGTCGAGCGCGGCCTGAACCATGGCTTGCGTGTCCGCCTTGCGCGCCACATCGGCGATGACGTCCACGGCCTTGCCGCCCGCGGCGATGATCGTCTTTGCCACATGGTTGACCGCCTTGGCGTTGATGTCGGCGCAGACCACGCGCGCGCCCTCTTCGGCAAACCGGCGCGCCATGCCCTCGCCGAAGCCGGACCCGGCCCCCGTGATGATGGCGGTCTTGCCCGCGAGGCGATTTGTCATCGCGCCTTCCTTCCCTGCCAAAGTGTTGCCATTGTTTCGGCGCGGCGCTGATTGAAAGCAAGTGGGGAGCGATGTGCCTAACCCGCAAGCCGCCCGGCGGAAGACCCGGCGGCCTGCGCCGATTCCCAGCCGAGGATCGCCCGCTTGCGTGACAGGCCCCAATGATAGCCGGTGAGCGCACCCGATTTGCCGATGACGCGGTGGCACGGCACGACAAACGAGATGGGGTTGCGTCCCACGGCTCCACCCACAGCGCGCGGTGCGCTCGCCTTGCCGACCTGCGCGGCCAGATCGGAATAGGTTGTCATGCGGCCAAACGGGATTTGCAGCAGACCCTCCCATACGCGCACTTCGAAATCGGTGCCGATGAGCACCACACGCAAGGGCTTGTCGGGCGACCATTGCGCCGGATCGAAGGCGCGCGCGGCGTGCCCGGCCGTCATCGAACCGTCCTCGACATATCGCGCATTCGGCCAGCGGCCCATCAGATCATCAAGCGCCGCTTGGTCTCCGCCCTGGTCCGGGTCGGAGAAGCCGATGCCGCACAGGCCGCGCGGCGTCGCCATCACCAGCGCGCGGCCAAACGGCGACTCATGGAACCCGTAGGCGATGCTCAGCCCCGCTCCCTTTGCCTTCCATTCGCCGGGGCTCATCGCCTCGTGGGTGACAAACAGATCATGCAGGCGGCCGGGACCGGACAGGCCGAGTTCGATCGCGGCATCGAGAAGCGGCAGGCCGCCTTCCAGCATGCGCCGCGCATTGTCGAGCGTGACGGCCTGCAAGAATCCTTTTGGCGTCAATCCGCACCAGCGCTGGAAGACGCGCTGCAACTGGACGGGCGTCACCGCCAATTCGCCTGCGAGTTGTTCCAGGTCAGGCTGGCCGCGCCAGCGTGTGGAGATCAGTTCGAGCGCGTTGCGCACGAGGATATAATCGGAAGGCTGGGCCAGCATGTCGGTCTCCTTGCCGCCCTTCAACCATGCCAATGCCGCGCAAGCCACCCGATTTCGCACCGGTCCTTTCGGCTCATGCCTTTCCACCCGCCCGTCGCGGCAGCCGGGCCAGTGGCGCCAGCCATGCCGAAGGCGCACGGCCTCCCTGCCAAAGCCGGGCAAGACGCCGCCACGATCATCCGCTAAGACGCTGTCGCCCCCGAATCGCACCGGTGCTCCGTGACGCGCGGCCTTCTCTACGCCCTTGCCTCGTTTGCGCTCTATGCCGCCGGCGACGCCTTCATCAAGGCGGCCGGCGCATCGACGCCCGTATTCGTCATCGCGTTCTTTGTGACCTTGTTTTCACTTGTCGCCGTTGTTTTTGCCCGCCCCGCCGATGAACGCTGGCTGGAATTCTGGCGCATGAACAATCCGCGCCTGACAGTGTTGCGCGGCTTTGCCGGCGTGGGTGCGGGCATGTGCGGCTTTTATGCATTTTCGAGACTGCCGCTGGCCGAAGCCTACACGCTCATCTTCCTGATGCCGTTCTTTGTCACGGTTCTGTCGATCATTTTCCTGAAAGAGCAGGTGGGCTGGCGGCGTTGGACGGCACTGACGATCGGCATGATCGGCGTGCTGATCGTCATCCGGCCGGGCTTCCGCGAATTGCAATTGGCCCATCTTGCCGCGCTGGCGGCGGGCTTTTGCGGCGCGACAGCGATGGTGATTGTGCGGCAGATCGGGGCGACCGAAAAACGCACATCCCTGTTCGGCATGTCGCTTGGCCTGGCGATGCTCGTCAACGGCGCGCTGATGGCACCGGGCTTCGTCCTGCCCGCCCTGCCGGTGCTGGCCATGCTGGCGGCGGCCGGCCTGCTGCATGGCGTGGCGACACTGCTGATCCTGTTTGCCTCGCAGCGCGTTCCCGCCAACCGGATCGCGCCGGTGCAATACAGCCAGTTGATCTGGGGCGTGCTGCTTGGGTTGGTGTTCTTCGGCGAGCGGCCCGACGGCATCGCGCTGATCGGGCTGGTGTTGGTTGCGGTGTCCGGCCTGCTCACCTTCATCCGCGAGGACAGGCGCGGCGTCTGGCCGTTGAATTTCCGCGACATCCGCAACCGGTTCTGACGGCGGGGCACGCCTTACAATTTCGTCCAGCACACCTTGCCGTGGCCTCGGCTGACGAGGCCGATTTGATGGGCCGCGGCCTTGGAGAGATCAAGCGAGCGGCCCTTGGTGAACGGGCCGCGGTCATTGATGCGGACGATCACGCTCTTGCCGTTCCTCGGATTGGTGACTTTCAGCTTCGTGCCGAAGGGGAGAGTCTTGTGGGCGGCCGTCAGCTTGGCCGGGTTCATCATTTCGCCTGATGCCGTTCGCGAGGTCAGCGCATACCAGGAAGCGGAACCGCAGCCATTGGCGGCCTGCGCCGATGGGGCGAGGAAAACCATCATTGACAATGCGGCGGCGATGGCTGCCGCGACGCGCGCGATGACGGTGGGCAAGGAGGTCGAAAGTGAAATCTGTGACGGCATGATGTCCCGGCGGGTTGTTGCGTTGCATCGCGCTTTCGTTGTGCAATGCGGCAACGCAAGGGCCGGTCCGGTCACACTTGGTGACGCATTGTGACGCCGACGTTCAGATCGCCGCCAGATGCCGCGCGAATTCCGGCTGTTCCATCAATGCCTTGCAGCGCGCGAAGCGGCCATCGGCATAGGCGCGGAAATCATCGGCGGGGTTGGCATTGGCAAGCTGGATCAGGCCCCAGAGCGTCCAGAGCAGGTCGCACATCGCCTTGTAGATCACCATGCGGCCATGGTCGCGCGGGGCCGGTTCGCCCTTGAAATAGGCGGCCAGCAGCGCCTCGTCCTGCGTCGGAGTGAACGCCGCCTCGACGGAGACATCGCCCAGATCCCACATCGGGTCGTTCATGCCGGAATATTCCCAGTCGACCAGCCACATGCGGGTGCCGTCATCAAGGAAGTTCTCGCAGAGCGGGTCGCAATGGCAGGGGGCAAGCGGCAGGGGCGCCCGCGCCAGCGCGGCGCGCACCGCGTCCGCTTCGCGCACCACGTCATGATAGCCGGAGGGGAGCGCCACATCCTTGGTCGCAAGGATGGCGAGATAGTCATCGATCATGGCAAAGAGTTCAAAGCGGAACGGGAACACTGCGCCGGACCGGTGCAGGCGCCGGAACGCCTCGCCCGCGCGGGCGACCGCGCCATCACGTGCGGCAAACAGCGCGGGCGTCATGGTCACCGCATCGATGTGGCGCGTCACCATGAGGCCGCTCAAAGGATCGGCGTGGATGACGCCCGGCGAAACCCCGGCCGCCGCCGCGAGGCGCGCAGTTTCGGCCTCATGCGCGCGGTTGATGTATTCCGCCGTGCCATCACCCGGAATGCGCAGGACAGCAGGGCCGCCGTCCAGTTCGACGCGGAACACGCGGTTCGTCAATCCGCCCAGCCGCACGGCCCCCGGTCCGGCGCGGGTGCCGAACAAGCGCGCCATCGCCGCAACGGCCTGCCGGGTTTCGTCCTGCGTCATCATGCACTCCCTGCGTCCAGACTGTCTTCCTCGCTTCCACCCGTGGCTCTGACGCGATAGCATCGCGGGTGTGGCCGCCCGATGCGAGTGGACCGGGAGGCTGGACCGAAAGACTGGACAATGAGTCAACGAGACACAAGCGCCCATCTTGGCGGCGTCTATGGCGCGGAGAACACGGAGGAGGTCGCGGCGCTCTATGATGGCTGGGCCGAGACCTATGATGCCGACATGGCCAAGGCCGGTTACCGCCACCCGGCGCTGGCTCTGGCGCTGTTTGCCCGCCACATGCCGAGAGGCGCAGCCCCGGTGCTGGATGCCGGATGCGGCACCGGGCTTGTCGGCGAATGGCTGGCCTTGACCGGTTACACCGATGTCCACGCGCTCGACATCTCAGAGGGCATGCTGGCGGTCGCGCGGCGCAAGCACGTCTATTCCGGCTTCACCTGCGCCGCATTGGGCGATCCCCTGCCCTTTGCAGACAGGCATTTCGCCGGTGTGATTTCGGCTGGCGTCTTCACCACGGGCCATGTGGGGGCGGAGGGACTGGACGAATTGATCCGCATCACGCAAGCGGGCGGTGTGATGGTGCTGACCGTGAAGCGGGCGTTGTGGGATGGGGGCTTTGCCGCGCGCATCGACGCCCTTTGCCGCGATGGCCGCCTGACAGCTCTGGATGAAACGCCGCATTATGTGTCGATGCCGGGCGAGGCGGGCACGACGCCGTCTTTCGCGCTGGCGCTGAGGGTCGATTGACGTCGGCCGAAGCCGACAGTGCCGCCGATGGCGCGACCCCAATGCGCTCCATGCAAAAAACCCGCCGAAACCCTCGCAGGGCCGGCGGGCCGTGACGCGGAGAACGACTGTCCGATCAGTCTTCGTTGATGTTCGGGCCGGGCTTCTTCGACGACGGCTTCACCGGCTTCGGCATCGGCTGGTCCACATCGTTGGCAGAGGTGGCCGCTTCACCAGCGGCGCGCGAGGCCTCGCGGTCACGCATGAAGCGGTCGAACTCTTCCTGGTCCTTGGCGCGGCGCAATTCGCGGGCGTATGCGTCGAACTCGTCACGCAGGGCTTCCAGCTTGCGGCGCTCCTCGGCAAGGCGCTCAAGTTCCTTGTCGCGCCATGCGTCGAAAGCGACATTGCCGGTGCGTGCCGAGGCGGTGAAGCCGCGCGCCGAACGCGGGCCGCAATCCCGGCTCCAGCGGCCTTTGAACTCGCTGTTCATCGCTTCGCCGAACGAGGCTTTCCCGTCCCGCCATGCATGGAAGCGGTCGCCCCAGATGATGTAGGCAAGCATGGCAAGGCCGAGCGGCCAGAACACGATGAAGCCGCCGACCATGAGGGCGATGGTGGCCGGCGTCCAGGCCGGGCGGATGAGCGGCAGATGGCCCGCACGCAGGGTCTGGGTGGTCATTGCTGTTTTCCTTTCACGCGGCGCTTCGGGGGTTGGGGGTGCCGCATGAGCATTCACGTGGTGAGGCCGAAACCGCGATTCAAGCGGATCATCCTTAAATCCATCATCACTTTGAATTATTTGATGAATTTCTGGAGGCCCGCAACCACGAGCCCTGCCATCAGGCCCCAGAACGGCGCGCCGACGCCAAAGACAGCCACGCCTGATGCCGTGACGGTCAGTGTCACGACGGCGGGAAACCGGTACTCGTCGCGGCCAAGCGCCAGTTGCAGCGCGCCCGTCAGCGAGGACAGCAGTGCGAGCCCGGCGATCAGCGCGATGAGCGCTGCGGGCAGAGCCGAAATCACGCCCGTGATCGATGCGCCGAAGGCTGCGAAAACGGCGTAGCATCCGGCATACCACAGCCCTGTCACCCAGCGCTTGGCCGGATCGGGATGCGCGTCCGGCCCGATGCAAATGGCCGCCGTGATTGCCGACAGATTGGTGGTGGACGCGGCAAACGGCGCCGACAACAACGACATCAGGCCGGTGAAGGAGATGAGCGGCCCGGCGGGCGGGTGATAATTGTTGGCATTCAGCACCGCGAGGCCCGGAAGGTTCTGCGAGGCCATCGTCACCAGATAGAGCGGCACGCCAAGCCCCAGCGCCACAGCCGGATCGAAGCCCGGCGTGATCCATTCCAAATGCGCGAGGCCCAGCGTCGGCAATTCGGCGATCCGCCCCAACCCCGCCGCCCAGGCGATGCCCGCCATCAGCACGGCGATGGCCGCAAGCGAGGCGTTGATGATGCGGAACAGAAAGAAGAACGCCACCAGCGGCAGGAGCAGCACAGGGTCGGCGACCGAAAGCCGCGCCGCATTCATCGGGAAAGCGATGAGGATGCCCGCCAGCATCGCGGCCGCCACCTGTTGCGGAATGCGCGCGACCAGCAGCGTCAGCGGACGGATGAGGCCGGTGATGATCAGCAGCACTGCCGCGACAATGAACGCGCCGACGGCGGTTTCGATGGAGACGCCGGTGGAAGCGCCAATCAACGCCGCGCCGGCCGTCGAATAGGCGGAGACAACCGGCATGCGATACCGCCAGGACAGCACGGCCGATTCAACGGCGATCGCAAGGCAGATCGCGGTGAACCAGCTTGCAGTCTGGGCCTGCGTCGCACCCACGGCTTGTGCCGCGGCGATGATGAGCGCCAGCGTGCCGCCAAAGCCGATGATGGAGGCTGTGAGCGCGGCGGAGAGCGGACGGAGATCAAACATCAGGCGCGCCGGTCGGATTGGAGGTCAGATCGCGGGTCATCGCGCCGAGGCTCGTCTCCAGCAAGGCCAGATCCTGTTCCCGTGACAATCGGTGGTCGCCATCCTTGATGAGTGTCAGTGTGACATTCTCGAGCGGCAGATGCGAGACGAGCTTGAGCGCATGGGTGTGGGGCACATCTGTGTCGGCCATGCCTTGCAAGATCGTGACAGGGCAGCGCACATCGATCAGCCCGGTCATGACGCGGCTTGTCTCGCCATCCTGCATCAGCGCGCGTGTGAAGATGTCGGCGCCGCCATAGGGTGACAGCCGCTCAATGCGGCCGTCTCGCTCCAACGACTCGCGCTCGGCGGCGCTCATTTTCGGCGCGACAAGGTCCGTGGTGAAATCCGGCGCCGGTGCAAGCAGGAGGAGCCCGCCGATCGCCTGCGGCCAGGACCCCCGCGCGGCGGCAATCGCCAGACGCAGCGCGATCCACGCGCCCATGGACGAGCCGATGAGGATGAGTCGTTGGCCCTCAATGGGCGGGCGGCAGTGATCGATGACGCACCGCGCCTCATGGGTCCACCGGCTGATCGTGCCGATTTCAAAATCGCCGCCCGATTCGCCATGGCCGGAATAATCCAGCCGGATGAACGGGACACCCTCTCGTCCGGCCAGCGCCGCGACGCGTTCGGCCTTGGTGCCCTTCATGTCCGAGCGGTAGCCGCCAAGCCATACCCAGGCGATGGACGAAGGCCGGGCCCCGCCCGGCTGAAACCGGTACGCGATCGGCACGCCATCGACCGGCAGGACCTCCGGCGCGGCGTTGACTTGATCATCCATGGTCCGCCCTTTTCAACAACCGGCAAGCATGTTGCGGCCTGAATGGCCTGCCTTCACCTGATTTGCAAAGCCTTGTACGATGTTGACAGCGGGGGCGGTTCGATGCACTCGCATCCCGGGAACGCATTCATCGCGTGCAGCATTCAAGGAGACCACGCCCATTCGCCGTCCGTTCAAAGCCGCCGCTCCCGTCAAGGACGGCCCACGCGCCAATTACGACATCACCGTCTACACTGTTCAGCTGATCGGGGCCGAAGGCGAAAACCTCGGACCGACGCCCACGCGCGACGCCATTCGCATGGCGGAGGAAGCCGGGCTGGACCTCGTCGAGATTTCGCCCAACGCGACACCGCCCGTGGCCAAGATCCTCGACCTTGGCAAGCTGAAATATGAGTCGCAGAAAAAAGCGGCGGCAGCCCGCAAGAAACAGAAAATCATCGAGATCAAAGAGATCAAGATGCGGCCCAACATCGACGATCATGATTATGAGACGAAGATGAAAGCGGCCAAGCGCTTTTTTGAAGAAGGCGACAAGGTGAAGATCACGCTGCGGTTCCGCGGTCGCGAGATGGCGCATATGGATTTGGGCATGAAGCTGCTCGACAAGGTGCGCGGCGACGTCGAGGGCATCGCCAAGGTCGAGGCGGAAGCCAAGCTTGAAGGCCGCCAGATGATGATGATCCTCGCGCCGAAATGAGCGGCACCACGTTGAATGGCCAAGCCGATCTGACAGCGTTTCAGCGTCTGCGGATCAAGCTGCTCTGGGCGGGCGGAGCCGTCATCGCGCTGCTCGTCATCTTCACACAGTCGGTCTGGGAGCACCGTTTCGTCGGCGTGCTTGACCTGCATGGTCTGGTGGAAATCGCAGGTATTGCGATGATCATTCTCGCCGTTCTTGGGCGGGCATGGGCGACGCTGTACATTGGCGGGCGGAAATCAAACGAAGTCGTGACAACAGGCCCATACTCGATCACGCGCAATCCGCTCTACCTGTTCTCGATCATCGGCGCGTTTGGCGTGGGTGCGCAAACCGGCGGGGTGGTTGTCGCTTCGGTCTGCGCCATCCTGACATGGGCGGTCTTCCGCGCGACGATCGGGCAAGAGGAGCGTTTCCTCTCCGACAGTTTTGGCAAGACCTATGACACCTATCGCGCGGCGGTGCCCCGCCTCTGGCCGGATTTCTCAAAATATGACCGGGGCGGCGACCTCGTCATCAAGCCCGACCGGTTGTTCAGGACCTTGAGGGATTCAAGCCTGATGCTTTTGGCCTTTCCGATCATCGAAGTGATCGAAATCCTTCAGGAGGCGGGCAAGATCCCCGTCCTGTTCTATCTTTGGTGATTTGGCCGCACTTCGGTTGCAATCCGTCCGGCCAGCGTCTATAGGGCCGCGTCCAAACCGCCCGGCAGGGCATGCCGTGGCGGTTTTCATTGCTAAAAAATCAGGGGCGTGGCGGGTTTCATCTCCCGTGCCATGCCATCAGGAGAAGCCAAATGCCCAAGATGAAGACGAAGTCGGCCGCCAAGAAGCGGTTCAAGATCACGGCGACGGGCAA
>JALOTE010000053.1 GCA_025458045.1 Rhizobiaceae bacterium | reverse complement strand
ACAAGCCGCCCCGCATTTCGCGCAGCGAGAAGCGCCATGCCAGCGCCAGACGCCCGAACGGCGTCGCCGTCGACGATGTCGCGCTCATGCGGCAGGCACTTCGGTTGCGCCCTTGGCGGCAAGGTCGAGTTCACCGGCGCGGATGGCGATCTGCCGGTCGCAGCGGGCGGCAAGGTCGCGGTCATGCGTGACAAGCACCAGCGTCATGCCGCGCTCGGACTGTTTGGCAAACAGAAGATCGGCGATCTGGCGGCCGGTGGCGGTGTCGAGATTGCCGGTCGGCTCATCGGCGATCAGGATCGCCGGGTCGGGCGCCAACGCACGGGCGATCGCAACGCGCTGCTGTTCGCCGCCTGACAATTCGCCCGGATAATGGGTCAACCGTGCGCCAAGACCCACGGCCTCAAGTTCCGCCTTGGCTTTCGTGAATGCCTGCGGGTCCCCGGCGAGTTCCAGCGGCACGGCGACATTTTCCAGCGCCGTCATGTTGGGAATGAGGTGGAAGGACTGGAAGACGATGCCGACATTGCGGCCGCGGAAGGCCGCAATCGCGTCCTCGCTCATGCCATTGAGCCTCGTCCCTGCGATGTCCACCGTGCCCCCGTCGACCTGCTCCAGCCCGGCCATCACCATCAGCAGGGTGGATTTGCCGGACCCTGACGGGCCGACAATACCGGCCGATTCGCCCTTGGCGATGGCAAGCGACAAGCCGCGCAGCACATGCACCTTCGAGGGCCCGTTGCCGAGCGTGATGTGGATGCGATCCAGTGCGATGACGGGTGGCGGGGTGGCGAGCATGGAGACCTCAGGCTTGGACAGGCTTGGAAACGGCGGCACTTAAACTGCGGGGCGAAGGGGCCTATGTTGTGGCGGCGCGGCTGGACGGCAAGGAATGCCCGCCGCATTCATATGGGAGCCCGCCTTGATCATTCACACCCGACTGATACGCGCGATTGCGGCAACCGGATGGATCACGCTGGCGTGTCTGCTGCTGGGCGCGATCCTGACAGCAAACCCTGCCCGCGCCGAGCCGCTGCGCATCGTCGCCTTTGGGGATTCGCTTTCGGCGGGTTATGAATTGCCGCCGGAGGACGCGTTCCCGAACCAGTTGCAAGCTGCGCTGAAGGCGCAGGGGCGAGATGTGACGGTCGAGAATGCCGGCGTTTCGGGCGACACATCCACCGGCGGGCTGGAACGGCTCGATTGGTCCGTCCCGGATGGCACCGCGCTCGTGATCCTCGAACTGGGGGCCAATGACGCCCTGCGCGGCATCGACCCGGCGCTGACGCGCGCCAATATCGACGCCATGCTGACGCGCCTCGCCGAACGCGGGATCGGTGTTGTCCTCGCGGGGATGCTGGCTCCGCCCAACATGGGTGCTGCCTATGCCGACGCGTTCAACGCCATCTATCCGGACATGGCCGCCAAGCACGGCGTGCCGCTTTACCCGTTCTTCATGGATGGCGTCATCACCAAACCGGATTTGCTGCTCGATGATGGCATCCACCCCAATGCCGAAGGCGTGGCGCGGATTGTCGAAGGCATCTTGCCGCTGGTGGTTGCCGCGCTTGACGCAGAGGCAGGTTGAACAGGCGGGGAACAAGGCTGAGTCCCTGATGCAACAGGGGCCGCAATAAGCCGGGCGCCCGTGCGTTTCCCGCTTGTGCGGCGCAAAATTTGCTGATTCCTTCTTTGCGCCGCCTGATGTGAATCGAGGAGCGCCCGCATGCCCCGCCTGTTCACGGCCCTTGAGGTGCCCCGCTCGGTTGCCGTCGGGCTTTCGCTCCTGAAGGGCGGTCTGCCCGGCGCCCGCTGGATCGAGCCGGAAAACTACCACATCACCTTGCGCTTCATCGGTGACATCGACGACCGGGCGGCCGATGACCTCGCCGAAGCGCTGGAACGCATCAACGCCCCGGCATTTCCCCTGTCGGTGCGCGGCCTGTCGGTGTTCGGTTCGAAGAATCCGCATGCGCTGATCGCCTGCGTCGAACCGCATCCGGCCTTGCTGACCTTGCAAGGCGACATCGACCGGCTGTGCCAGCGTCTCGGTCTCGCGCCGGATCCGCGCCGCTTCACGCCGCACATCACACTGGCGCGGCTGAAAAACGCCAAACCGGCTGACGCCGGGCGCTATTTGATGGAGCGCGGCCTCGTCTATGTGCCGGATTTCACCGCCGCGCGCTTCGTGCTGATGAGTTCGCGCGATTCGATCGGCGGCGGGCCATATGCCGTTGAAGCCGATTATCCGCTGACGCGCGCGCCTTCGGGATCCGTGGCCCCCGTCGCGCTGCACATGCGCAGCCCGGTCTGATTGATTGAAGAGAGAGGCCATGCGCCGTCATTGAATTGATTTCCGGTCATCGCCACCCCATGTGAAGTGGACAGGATGACCGGAGTGCGCCATGGCCGAAACGCTTCTTGATACGCCGACACTGGATGCCGCCCTTGCGGAACTGCCCGGTTGGGCGAAAGCCAAGGACGGCAAGGCGATTGCCAAGACATTCCGCTTCAAGGATTTCGTCGAGGCGTGGGGATTCATGAACCGTGTCGCGCTCGCGGCCGAAAAGCTGGATCATCATCCCGATTGGTCGAATGTCTATCGCACCGTCGAGATCACGCTGAACACGCATGATTCTGGTGGCGTGACGCGGCTTGATGTTACGCTCGCAAAGTCCATTGAGAGCTTTGTGAACTAGGGTCCTGACCCTAGGAAACCCTGCGTGAGGCGATGATGGCACGAAACAGCAATCAGCGTGCGGAGACACCGGCATCGGCCGTCGATCCGGGCGAGGCACTTGATCCCGGAACGGCGCTTGCACCCTATCTGACGCAGAACCGCGCGGAACAGGAAGCGCGCGTGCGCCGCGACTTCTGGACGGTCTTGAGGCGCGCCGGCCGCAGCCTGCCCTTTGCGGAGGATGCCGTCGCGGCGTTTTACTGCGCGACCGACACCCGGACCCCGTTGTCGGCGCGCGCCACGTTGTTTGCGGCGCTTGCCTATTTCGTCGCCCCGTTTGACCTGGTGCCCGACATCCTGATGCTGATCGGCTTTGGCGATGACATGGCGGTGCTTCTGGCGGTCATCGCGGTGCTCAAAACCAACATCACGCCGGACCATTATGCCAAGGCCCGTGACGCGCTCGCCGACAAGGTGAGCGACGCTTAGGGTCTGGGCGATTGGTTTGATTGAAGCGGTTCCTGACCTGAGGGCGCAAACAGTCCCGGCATTTTTCCATAGTCATCCTCGCCCCTGTGGCGGGGACCCAGCTTTTTGATCGTTGGTTGAATTGCCGGGGCCTCGGGCTTTCGCCCGAGGATGACGAGGCGAAATCAAAGAACGACCTTGCGCCGCCTCAATCCGTGTCCACCTTGGGATCGGCCTCCAATGCGTCCCGGAGCTTCTTGAAGGCGAGCCGGATGCGGCTCTTGACGGTGCCGAGCGGCAGACCCGTGCGCTCGGCGATTTCCGAATGCGACAGGCCATCAAAAAAGGCCTGCTTGATGAGCGCCAACTGTTCCGGCCGCAATGTCTTCAACGCCTCGCGCACACGTTCGTCACGCGCGGTCGCGTCCATCTCCTCGTCGGGCGCTTCCATCGGCGAAGGGTGGAAGATCGGGTCATTAGGGTCGATTCGGTCGGACTTGTCGCGGCGGATCAGGTCGATGCGCCGGTTGCGCGCCACGCGGAACAGCCAGGTCGAGACCGAGGATTTCGCCGGATCAAACAGATGCGCCTTGTTCCAAAGCACGATCATGGTGTCCTGCGCGATCTCTTCGGCGAGCCCGTTCGGCGCGCCTTGCCGCATCAGGTAGGCGTTGATGCGGGGCGCGAAGTGGTCAAACAGCTGCGCGAACGCCGCCCTGTCGCGTGCTTCGGCCACACGGCGGGCAAGCTCGGCAAAAAGGGCATGCTGGGTTTCGGTCATCGCGTTCCGGCCGGGGACAGGGATGGCCGGATTGCTCCCGTTACCCTCCTGATTGGCAACAAGCCTATGGCGTTCGTTCCTTGCGCGCAACAGTGCGGTTGCGGCAACCGAGACGCCGGATTTCGGCAGGCCGCGAATTTGCCGCTTTCATTGGCTTGTGATCACGCCTGCGCGGCAATGCCGCACCTGCCGGATGACGCTGGCATGCGCCTCCCGGCAAAAGGGTGGCAGTTGCTGCGTTTCATTCATCGTTTGGTAACCCTGAACGCCCGACAATGGGCGCAAAACCTGCGGCTTGGCGCTCCTCCCGCGTCAGCCGCACACGACCGGAGAGCCTTGACCGTGAAACGCACCACCCAGTTTGCCTTGCTCGCGCTCGCCGCCGCCATGCCCGCCGTCACGCCGGCCGCCTTTGCGCAATCATCCGGCAAGACCGGCATGTTTGAAGCCTGGGGCACCTATGTGCACAGCGCCAGCGGGAAGAAGACCTGTTACATCCTGACCGCCCCCATTCCCAATTCCGCGCAGCCGGCCTCGGTCGATCATGGCGACAATTACTTCCTCGTCAGCCAGAAGCCCGGCGAAAACGTCGCCTTCGAGCCGCAGTTCATCGCCGGCTACAACATGCGCGAAAACGGCAAGGTGACCGTGACCGTGGGCGACCGCAGCTTTTCCATGTTCACGCGCGGGAAATCGGCGTGGATGGAAAACGCCGCTGAAGAACCCGCGCTCATCGCGGCCATGCGGGCCGGTTCAACGATGAAAATCGCGGCAACGTCGGCGCGCGGCACCGCGACATCCTACGAGTTCTCGCTGAAAGGCGTGACCGCCGCGCTGCAGCAAATCCAGACATGCAATTGAGCGCCGCTGCCAGGACGTGACCGTCTCGGGCAATCGTGGTAGGGCCGCGCAACACATGCTGCGCGGCCCTCTTGTCTTGGGCCGCATCTCCTGAATGGCTTTTGACATGACGCTGACACTGGACCTGACCCATCCCGCGACGCGCCCTCCGGTCGCCTCGGTGGACAAGCCGCCTTTGATCGGGCTTGACCGTGCGGGCCTCAAGGAGGCGCTTGGCTCCATCGGCATTGAAACGCGCCAGCAGAACATGCGGGCGGGGCAGCTTTGGCATTGGCTCTATGTGCGCGGCATCTCCGATTTCGATGCCATGGTGAACGTGTCGAAGGATTTGCGCGCTGAACTGAAGCGGCACTTTTCCATCGCGCGGCCCGACATTGTCGAGGAACAGATCTCGCAGGACGGAACCCGCAAATGGCTGTTCCGCTTCCCGCCGCGCGGCGCGGGCAGGCCGGTCGAGGTGGAAACGGTCTACATTCCGGAGGAGGGGAGGGGCACCCTTTGCGTGTCGTCGCAGGTCGGCTGCACGCTCACCTGCTCCTTCTGCCACACCGGCACGCAGAAGCTGGTGCGCAACCTGACGGCGGAGGAAATCCTGGCCCAGATCATGACGGCGCGCGACCGGCTCGGTGATTTCCCCGGCGCCGATACGCCGGTGGGCGCCATCGTGCCATCCGAAGGGCGCAAGGTGTCCAACATCGTCATGATGGGGATGGGCGAGCCGCTCTACAATTTCGACAATGTGAAACAGGCGCTGCTCATCGCAACCGATGGCGACGGCCTGAGCCTGTCGAAGCGGCGCGTCACGCTGTCCACGTCGGGTGTCGTGCCGGAAATCCACCGCACCGGCGCCGAAATGAATGTGATGCTGGCGATTTCGCTGCATGCCGTGACGGATGAATTGCGTGATGTGCTGGTGCCGATCAACAAGAAATATCCGCTGAAGGACCTGCTCGACGCCTGCCGCGCCTATCCCGGCTTGTCGAATGCGCGGCGCATCACGTTCGAATATGTGATGCTGAAAGGCGTCAACGATTCCCCCGCCGATGCGCGCCAACTGGTGCGGCTGCTCAAGGGCATTCCGGCGAAGATCAACCTGATCCCGTTCAACAAGTGGCCGGGCGCGGGCTATGAATGCTCGAGTTGGGAGACGATCGAGACCTTCGCCGACATCGTCAACCATGCGGGCTACGCCTCGCCGATCCGCACGCCGCGCGGCCGCGACATCCTTGCCGCCTGCGGGCAGTTGAAAAGCGCGTCCGAACGCATGCGCAAGACAGACCGTGACGCGCTGGAGGCGCAACGCCTCGATGAAATGGCGTTGCAAGCCATGATGATTGCCGGGCACGGCGAAGCGTGAACAGGGTCGCGCGGCATGCCGCTTGGCTCGTCGTGGCTTATGGTGCGGCGGTCGCTGCATCATCACTGTTGACGATTGTGCTATCCGCGCTCGCGGTCATCGCATCGTCGCCGAAGGATGGCCTGGATATCCTGCGCATGGTGCCATTGGTGCTGCTGCAAGGGGCATTGATCACCTGCCTCACGGCGCTCCCCGGCTGGCTGCTGGCCGTCGCCTTGTCGGAAACCTTCAATGAACACCGCCGCGGCTTCTATTTGGTCGCAGGCGGGATGACGGCGCTGTTCGCCCATGCGCTTCTGGCCTATTCCACAGGCTCGGGGCGCGATCTGGCCTTACTTGGAACATTCGGCCCGGTTGTTCCTGCATCCATTCCATCGGGGGTTCTGGGCGGTTGGTTGCATTGGCGCATCGCCGGAAAGCAAGCCGGAGGCTGGCGCGCATGAGCACCTTCCTCGCCTATCTCGGCCGCCTGTTCATGATCCTGCTCGGCTTCACTTTGGCTGTGGCTGTCGCGGGCGGGGTGTTCACCGCGGCGCTCGCCAGCATGTTCGACACGGGCACGGTCGACGGCGATCTGCTGGATCAGGCCGTGCAATGGGCGGGCATGGTGGTCCTCGTCTCCGGCCTTGCAGGCACGATCACGCTTGTGCCTGTCGTCGTTCTCGCGCTGCTGGCGGAACTGTTTTCATGGCGCGGCCTGATCCTTCATGGTGTGCTTGGTGGGGCACTGGGTGCGGCGGCGACGCTGCTTTGGGACGGCCAAGCCAATGACCCGGATCGTGCTGCTGTGACGCTCGCCGGGGCGGCGGCGGGCATTGTCGGCGCGGGCGTCTATTGGCTGGTGGCGGGCCGCAATGCCGGCCGCCTGTTTGACCGCATCGCGGCCGCGCGGCAGATGCAGCCTTGAGCGGAAGCATCGGACGGTCCGCCTTGCTGTCGGCCCTTCGCCATTCGAGGCTTTGTCCCTTCACGCTGAGGTGCGAGCAGAGCGAGCCTCGAAGCACGAGGGAAAAAGCACCTCAGGATGAAGCGCGAAAAGATAAGTGCAATGACTGGTTTGAGTTTGGTCCATCAGGCGGGCTTCAAAGCAGACGCTGGCTGTGATCGTGCCGGATCCCGGCGAACTCTTGATCACCGGCCCTGCGTCAGCATCACCTTGACCGCGAAATAGGCAAACACCCCGGCAAAGGACACATCGATGCCGCGCAGCACGCGCGGCCGCGCCTTCAGCCAGTTCACCAGCCGTTCGGCCCCCATGATCAGCAACGCTGACAAGGGCAGGTTCAACAGCACGAAAAACAGGCCGAGGAACATCAGCTTGCCCGTCACATGCGGGTCTGACGCGGAGACGAATTGCGGCAGGAAGGTGATGAAGAACAAAACCACCTTGGGGTTGGTCAGGTTGACCGTGAAGCCGAGCAGGAAATTCGCCATGAAGGACGGGCTGGCCTTCGTCCCCTCCTTCACGTTCAACGACGAGCCGTTCTTCAGCGCGTCATATGCCAGCCACAGGAGATAAGCCGCGCCAACGATTTTCAGCGCGAGGAACGCTGTCTGCGAGGCGGCGATCAGCACCGAAATGCCGAAGGCGGCGAGCAGCGTGTGCACAAGGCAGCCGGCATTGGTGCCGGCCATTGCGGCAAATCCTGCCTTGCGGCCCGCCCCGATCGTGCGTGACAGCCACAGGCTCATGTCCGGGCCAGGTGTGACGAACAGCAGCAGCGACGCAAGCGTATAGGCGGCAAGGGTGGGCCAATCGGGGAGGAACGTCATCGCCGTCTCCATTTGCAGGCATCTGGTGTTGCATCGCATGCCCCTGCTTTCCTAGCGCATGGGCGTTGCGTGGCAAAGCGTTCCATCGCATATGCCGCGCGGATTGATTGCCCGCACAAGGATCGCGCCATGTCGAAATGGAAAGACGTCAAGAAAGTCGTGCTCGCCTATTCGGGCGGCCTCGACACCTCCATCATTTTGAAATGGCTGCAAACGGAACTTGGCTGCGAGGTCGTCACCTTCACCGCCGACCTGGGGCAGGGTGACGAATTGGAGCCCGCCCGCCGCAAGGCGGAGATGATGGGCATCAAGGAAATCTACATTGAAGATGTGCGCGAGGAATTCGTGCGCGATTTCGTCTTCCCGATGTTCCGGGCCAATGCGCTTTATGAAGGCGTCTATCTGCTTGGCACCTCGATCGCCCGCCCGCTGATCTCCAAGCGCCTTGTCGAAATCGCACGCGAGACGGGGGCCGATGCGGTGGCCCATGGCGCAACCGGCAAGGGCAATGACCAGGTGCGGTTCGAGCTTTCGGCCTATGCGCTGAACCCCGACATCAAGGTGATCGCGCCTTGGCGCGAATGGGCCTTCAAGGGCCGCGAGGACTTGCTGGAATTCGCCCGCCAGAACCAGATTCCCATCGCCAAGGACAAGGAAGGCGAAGCGCCCTTCTCGGTGGATGCGAACCTTTTGCACTCATCCTCCGAAGGCAAGGTGCTGGAAGACCCTGCGGTCAAGGCCCCGAACATCGTCTACCAGCGCACCATAGCGCCGCAGGATGCGCCCGACGCCGTCACCACCGTCAACATCGGCTTCCTGAAGGGCGACGCGGTGTCGCTGAATGGCAAGGCGATGAGCCCGGCCACGCTTCTCAAAGCGCTCAATGACCTTGGCCGCGACAATGGCATCGGCCGCATCGATCTGGTCGAGAACCGCTTTGTGGGCATGAAGTCGCGCGGTGTCTATGAAACGCCGGGCGGCACGATCCTGCTCGCCGCGCACCGTGCGATTGAAAGCCTGACGCTTGACCGTGGCGCCGCGCATCTGAAGGACGAGATCATGCCGCGCTATGCGGAACTGATCTACAACGGCTTCTGGTTCTCGCCCGAACGCGAGATGCTTCAGGCGCTCATCGACAAGAGCCAGGAGCATGTCGAAGGCGAGGTGACGCTCGACCTCTACAAGGGCAATGTGATGGTCACCGGGCGCTCCAGCCCGAAATCCCTCTATTCCTCCACGCTCGTCACCTTCGAGGATGATCAGGGCGCCTATGACCAGAAGGATGCGGCCGGTTTCATCAAGCTGAACGCGTTGCGCCTGCGCACCTTGGCGAAACGCGGGCGGGGCTGAAACGGAACGGCATGGCGGGCGTGACGCCCGCCGTCACACGCCGTTTGCGAGGCGCGCCCGCACGCGTTCGCGGTGGAAGGCGTACAGCCCCGAGCCGATGATCAGCCCCGCGCCGAGAAGCGTCAGCGCGTCGGGCCGCTCATTGAACAGGGCGGCGCCGATGATGAGCGCGAACACCAGCCGCGAATAGCGGAAGGGCGCCACCGCCGAAACCTCGCCCACCCGCATCGCCTCGGTGATCGCCCAATAGGCGGCGGTGCCGATCATCAATGCGCAACCGAGCCATGCCCATTGGCGGGCATCGGGCATGGAGAGCCGATCCGGCCCAAATATCAGAAGCAGCGCGCCGAGCAGGCCCACGACGAAAAAGCCCCATGCCGTCAGCCGCATGGTGGGGATGTCCTTGGGGATGCGCCGAGTCGCCAGATCGCGCGCCGACAGCCCGATGACGCCAAGCACCGCCCACAGGGCCTGCATTTCAAATGCCGCCGTGCCGGGCCGCACCACCAGCAGCATCCCGCAAAAGCCGACGACGATGGCAAGCCAGCGCCGCCAGCCGACGGCTTCGCGCAGGATCAGCGCCGCGCCAAACGTCACGATCAGTGGCGCGGCCTGCAAGATTGTCGTGGTCGTCGTCAGCGAGATCGTCGCCAGCGCAGTCACGAAGCCCCATGTGCCGAGCATCTCGGTGACGTTGCGCGCCAGCACCGCCGGGTGGAAGAACTGGCGCGAGAACACCGTCTCGCCCGCCGCCAGCCCGCGCAAGGCAAAGAGCGCGGCTCCTGCCGTGCCGATCATGAACAGGATCTGGCCGACGCCAAGGCCGGTCTCGCCTGCCGCCGTCAGCTTGATGAAGGCATCCTCGATGGCAAAGCCGAGCATGGCCGCCACCATCAGGATCATTCCGCGCAGATTGTTCATGATGGGGCGGCCTTGGTGATGCAAAGCCTGCGGTTAGGCCCGCCCGCGCGGCATGTCAAAAGCGCTTTTCTCAATTCTGCATCGTGACTGAGCGTGATCTTTTCCACGAACCGGCATCCACTTCGTTCGATCACGCTCGCAAGCCGCTTGCACCATGGCTGCCGAAGGCCCAGATCACGGCAGACATTGCATGATCCCCGGAGCAGACCATGACCGAGACCACCGCCCGTGAGGCCGCGACCGCCGCGAATGCCAGCCTGTCGCCGCTGACACGCTGGACCGGGCCGGACGGCCTGCCGGACTTCACCGCGCTGAGAGACGAGGATTTCGCCCCGGCCTTTGACGCGGCCTTCGCCGCCCACCGCGCCGAGATCGACGCGATCACGGCGAACGGCGATCAGCCGACCATCGCCAACACGCTTCTGCCGCTGGAACGCGCCGGAGACGCGCTCGACCGCGTCTCGTCGCTGTTCTGGCTGAAGGCAGGCGCGCACACCAATGAGGCCATCCAGACGCTTGAGCGCGACATCGCGCCGAAAATGGCGCAGCACTGGTCGGCGATCGCCATGGACAAGGCGCTGTTTATCCGCATCGAGGCGCTGTGGCAGGGCCGCGCGGCGCTCAATCTCGATGGCGAAACCGCGCGCGTGCTGGATGAAACCCGCGCGGGCTTCGTGCGCGCCGGCGCGCTGCTTGATGAGGCGGCGCAGACCCGCCTCAAGGCCATCGGCGAGCGCCTCGCCGTGCTGGGCGCAACCTTCGGCCAGAACGTGCTGAAGGACGAAAGCGACTGGGCGCTGATGCTTCAGCCCGATGAATTGGAGGGCCTGCCGGAGTTTCTGGTGTCCGCCATGGCGGGCGCGGCTGCGGCGCGCGGCAAGGCGGGCCAGCATGCCATCACCCTGTCGCGCTCGATTGCCGAACCGTTCCTCGCCTTGTCGCCGCGCCGCGACCTGCGCGAAACCGTCTGGCGCGCCTTCGTGCAACGCGGGCAGAACGGCGGCGCAACCGACAATACGGCCATCATCGCCGAAACGCTGGCCCTGCGCGCCGAAAAGGCGCAGCTTCTGGGCTTTGCCAGCTTCGCCGATTACCGGCTGGAGCGCACCATGGCCAAGACACCGGCCGCCGTCCACGGCCTGCTGGCGCCCGTCTGGGAGGCGTCACGCGCCAAGGCGGCGAAGGATCAGGCGGCGCTGGCGGCGCTCGCCGCCGAAACCGGGCTGAACCACGATGTCGCGCCATGGGACTGGCGCTTCCTTGCCGAGAAGCTGCGCGCCAGGACCTATGATTTCGATGAAGGCGCATTGAAACCCTATCTGCCGCTCGACCGGATGATCGAGGCCGCGTTTGACGTGGCGAACCGCCTGTTCGGCCTGACGTTTGAGGAAATGCCGGGCGTGCCTCTCTGGCATGCGGATGCCCGCATCTGGCGCGTGAAGAACGCGCAAGGCGGTGTCATCGCGCATTTCGCCGGTGATTGGTTCAACCGGCCGTCGAAACGCTCCGGCGCGTGGATGAGCGGGTTGCAGGGCCAGCACAAGCTCGACGGCGGCCAGCGGCCGATCATCTACAACATCTGCAATTTCGCCAAGCCGGAAGAAGGCAAGGCGGCGCTGCTCTCCTTTGACGATGCGCGCACGCTGTTCCACGAGTTCGGCCACGCGCTGCACGGCATGTTGTCGGATGTGACATGGCCGTCGGTGGCGGGCACGTCGGTCTATCGCGATTTCGTCGAACTGCCGTCGCAGCTTTACGAACATTGGCTGTCCGTGCCCGATGTGTTGCAGAAGCACGCGCGCCACGCCGAAACCGGCGAACCCATGCCGCAGGCGCTGATGGCCAAGCTGAAGGCCGCCCGCACCTTCGATGCCGCCTTCGCCTCGGTGGAGTTCACGGCGTCGGCCCTGATGGACATGGCGTTCCACGCCACGCCCGTGCCGCCCGAAGACCCGATGGCCTTCGAGGCCGAAGAGCTTGCCCGCATGGCGATGCCCGACGCGATCGCCATGCGCCACCGCAGCCCGCATTTCCAGCATGTCTTTTCCGGCGAGGGCTATGCGGCGGGCTATTATTCCTACCTGTGGTCGGAGGTGCTGGATGCCGACGCGTTCGCCGCCTTCGAGGAAACCGGCGACCCGTTCAACCCGGACCTCGCCCGCCGCCTGAAGGAAAACATCTATGCCGCCGGCGGCGCGAAGGACCCGGCGGAGCTTTACACGGCCTTCCGCGGCCGCATGCCCGCCCCCGACGCGATGATGAAAAAGCGCGGGCTGGCGTGAAGGGGGGTGCCGGTCTCCCCCTCTGTCATCGCAAGCGATGACATCTCCCCCGGTGGGGGAGATTGGAGTCAAGTCTTTCAAGCTTTCCGGATGAAACGCCAATCTCCCCCTCCGGGGGAGATGTCGCTGCAAGCGACAGAGGGGGAGGCTCGCACCGGCCCATCAACCCGCCCCTACACCTGCCCTTCGAGCGAGGCTTCGAGCAACGCGATCTCGTCGGGCGTCAATTCGAACGCCTCATAGACCAATCGGTTGATCTCCGCTTCGGCGGCGGCGATCTCGGCTTCGAGGCGCTTGATTTCGGCGGAGGCCTCCTCATGCAGCGCCTGCCATTGGCCGCGCTCTTTGACCGGGATTTCCGCCTTCAGTGCCTTCTTGATCTCGGCCTGAAGCTCCTTGAAGGTGAGCGTGTGGAACGCTTTCAACTTGCCGTTCAGCTTGGTGCCCGGCGCGGCGAGATCGTTGAGCACGCGGGTGTGGAAGGCGGTTTGTATGGATGCAAGGTCAGCTTTGCGTGCAGCGCATCTTGCGCCAAGTTCATCCACTCGCTTCCCCGCGCTTGCCGTCTGAAAGAATGGTAGTGGCGTTCCTTCAAGAAACTCAGATCGCAAGCGCAAATAGCCGCCACGGGCGATGTTTGTTGTGGCCGACCAGTAAAACCAGGCTATCTTGGAGTTCAAAAATGCAACTAAAACTTGATCAGAACTCTGTATTAAGTAGCATGTGTTTGCAGGTTGATAGGCTTGTATATCTATCGCAAAAGTATTTGAATTGCAGATATCCATATAAATGATCTTCGGCCCCTCAAACACGGGCTGATACGCCAACTGCGCCTGCTGCAACTCCCACCATTCCTGCTCCGTGGCGCGTGCCAGAAGCCTATCCTTGAACGGCAGCAGCCAGTCGCGGATCGCCGGGTATCGCTCGATGTCCACCTTGCCCTTCGGCGTGTTGATGAGCCAGAGGCCCTCCGGCTCCACCCGCCAGCGCTTGATGTTCTCGCCCTTGAGGAACGGCTTCAACAGCTCCGCCGATTTCGGATCGGCCTTCACCAGCCTGTCGCGCGTCGGCGTGTCGATGACGAAGGCCTCGTTCAGCCCGGTCTTGATGCCATAGAGCGGCGCGCCATAAACCTCTTTCAGCGTCTTCCTGCCGCCGATGATCTTGGCGCGCAGTTTCGCCAGCGCCTCGTTTTCCAATTGCCAGGAGCCGCCCGTCAGCCGCGCGCGTGGCATGGTTTTGGCAAACGCGTCAAAAGCGCGGCCGAGGTCCATCGGCGCGTCGTCCTTGAAGGTGAGATAGGCGAGGTCGCCCTCGGGCGGGCCAAGTGGCTCATCCGGCGTGCGCCGTTTGCGCATCGTCAGGATGGCGGCATAGGTGGTGACACCCTCGAAAACCTGCCCGTCGCCGAAATCGATCACGGTTTCGATGTCGGTGTATTCGTTCAGGAACAGGCGCAACCGCTCGCCGGAGCCGGTGCGGAAAAAGGTGGAGGACGAAATGAAGCCCAGCCGCCCGCCCTTTTTCAAGAGCCGCACGCCTTGCTCGAAGAAATAGGCGTAAAGGTCGGTGCGCTCATCGGCCACCGTGTAGTGCTTCGCCAGCCATGGTTTCAGCGGCTTGATCAGTTCCATGCGCACATAAGGCGGGTTGCCGAGCACGATGTCGAAGCCGCCCTGCGCCATCACATCGGGGAACGCTTCGCGCCAATTGAAGGCGCGCGATGATGCCTTCGGATCATCGATCAGGCTGTCGCCCGCCTGCACCATGGCGTCGAGCTTGGCGAGCCGCTTCTGGCGGCGGGCGGATTTCAGCCACAGCGCCAGTCGCGCGATTTCGACCGACTCCACATTCAGGTCGACGCCGTAAATGTTGCGGCTGAGAATATCGTCGAAAATGTCATAGCCCGGCTCCATCGCCACATCGAGTTCGGCAAGGCGCTCCACGGTGCGGCGGTATTCGTCGGTGAGATACTCAAACGCCGCCACCAGAAACGCGCCTGATCCACAGGCCGGGTCAAGGATGGTGAGCGATTGCAGCACGCCGTGCCACTCCTGCCAGAAGGCGCGCTGCGCCTCCTCCGGCCATTCCACCTCATCCTTGTCTGACGGCAGCTTCGCCAGCCCGCCATGGCGTGCCAGCACTGCGGCGCGGCGTTCGTCAAGCGTGACGCCGATCGTCTTCTGCACGAGGAAGCGGGTCACATGCTCCGGCGTGTAGACGACCCCGTCACGCTTCCTCTGCGAGACCTTCTTGTCATCCGGCTGATCGTCGCGCAGCTTTTCGAGGTCGCTGATCGACTGCTCGAAAATGTGGCCCAGCACATTGACCGAGACATCCTTTCCATAGTCATAGCCGAGCAGCAGCTTGAACTCCTCCGCCAGATGGTCGGGCAGCATGAGGTCGTCAACCAGCGGATCGGGCGCGAACAAGCCGCCATTGTATGGCCAGACATTGAAGCGGTCGCCGCCCCGGTCATTGCCCTTGTCGATCCATTGAAACATCCGCTGCACATTGTGCCACAACGGTTTCGGGTCGAAATCATTGCGGATGGAAAGCGCGTCGAGGAACAGCTTTTCCGGCAGCATGCGGTTGCCGGAGGCGAAGGCGATGAACAGCACCCGGTCGAGCAGCTTCTGCGTCGCCTCGATGGCCTGCTTCGTGGCGAAGCCCGGGCCGTCGGCGCTGTCGCGCAGGAAGGCGAGCAGCTTGCCGCGCAATCCGGCATATTCCTGGTAGAGCGTGTCGGTGATGTCCTTCAGCGCCCCGTCGGAGCGTGACAGCAGGTCATCGGTCCTGCCGCCAAGAAAGCGGTTCGCATCAAGGATGGCGAGAAAGCGGCGCAGCTGTTCTGGTTCGTCGAGACGGGTCAGGTCAAAGCGCTCATGGGTCTCGCGGCCCCGCCCCAGCCGGTAGAGCCGGAGTTCGAGGCAGTTCGACACCATCACCCATTTGGCGTCGGGCGCATCCGCCGCGTAGTCCCACGCCTGCTGAACAGGACTGAGGCCGCGTCCAGCCATGATGCGGTCAAGGTCCGGCGTGTCGGGTCCCTTCATTTCGAGCGGAGCAAGCGCAAGGTCGGGGGTGTCATCGGCGTCAAACCGGCCAAGCGCCACGTCGACAGGCTTGCCGCCAAGCCGGAACTGCTCTTTCAGGGACACGCCCTTGTCTTCAAGTGCGTGGCTCTGAAACCCAAGGACCTGTTTCAGGATGAGGTTGATGAAATCGGGGGCCGCCTGGACCTCATTGCGACCCTGGAATTTCGCGCTGCGCGCCAGCTTGGCATAGGTCACTGCGGCCTTGACCGCTTCCGGCGAAGGGTTGACCAATTCCGTTTGCTGCAGTGCCGCGGCGACGATCTTTTCTGAAAACAAAGGAACATGCGCGAGCTTCGGCAGCGGTTCCCGGCGTTTTCCCGCGCCGCCGCCCGGCAAATCCATTCCTGCTGCCGCAAAAAGATTCATGGCTTGGGATAGGACAAGGGCCGGGTGTTTTGCAATGTGCTCATCCCGACCCCGACCCCGGCCTCAACCCGCGACCCGCAGCACCAGTTTCCCCGTCACCTCGCCTGCTTCCATTCTCGCATGCGCCTTGGCGGCGTCCTCAAGCGGGAACACCGTGTCGATCAGCGGCGTGATGGTTCCCGCCTCGATCAGCGGCCAGACATGCGCCTTCAATTGCCGGGCGATTTCGCCCTTGGCGGCGATCGATTGCGGGCGCAGCGTGGAGCCGGTGTGGGTGAGCCGTTTGCCCATCAGCAGGCGGACATCGACCTGCACCTCGGCCCCGTTCAGCGTGGCGATCTGCACGATGCGGCCCTCCACTGCTGCGGCCTTGTAATTGCGGTTCACATAGTCGCCCGCGACCATGTCGAGGATGACATCCGCGCCGCGCCCGGCGGTGATGGTCTTCACCGCGTCGACGAAATCCGTCGTGCGGTGGTTGACCGCATGGTCGGCCCCGAGCGCGAGGCAGGCGGCGCAGCGTTCATCCGAGCCGGCGGTGACGATGACAGCCGCGCCGAACGCCTTGGCGAGCTGGATCGCGGTGGTGCCGATGCCGGACGCGCCGCCATGGACAAGCAGCGTTTCGCCCGCCTGCAAGCGCCCGCGCATGAACACATTGCCCCAGACGGTGAAAAAGGTCTCCGGCACGGCGGCGGCTTCGATGGCGCTCAGGCTTGCGGGCGCGGGCAGCACCTGTAGGGCGGGCGCGGCGACGAATTGCGCATAGGCGCCGCCCGGTGTCAGCGCGCAGACACGGTCGCCGATGGCGAAAGATGTCACGCCTGCGCCAAGCGCGGCGACGACGCCCGAAACCTCCAGCCCCGGCAGATCGGATGCGCCGGGCGGCGGCGGATAGGCCCCCGCCCTTTGCAGGCAGTCCGGCCGGTTGACGCCCGCGGCCGCGACCTCGATCAGCACCTCGCCCGGCCCCGGCCGGGGCAGCGGGCGGCTGACAGGAATGAGCACCTCCGGCCCGCCCGGACGGCTGATTTCGACGGCGCGCATGGTTGCTGGCAGCATGTCAGGCATGTGGTTGGGAAAGTCTGTCGGAAAGTCGTCTCGCATGGGCGCGTCCTGCGTTGTCCCGGTCGCGTCGGGCCTTAAAAGCAAGGTTGGCGCAGCCGCGCGAAAGCAAGGTTGGCGCAGCCGCGCGAAAGCAAGGTTGGCGCAGCCGCGCGAAAGCAAGGTTGGCGCAGCCGCGCCTGCATGATAGAGGCGCGCAAACTCCAGACCGCCGGATGACGCCCATGCAGAAATTCACCACCTTGACCGGAACCGCCGCGCCGTTGCCGATCATCAATATCGACACCGACATGATCATCCCCAAGGATTATCTGAAGACGATCAAGCGCACCGGCCTCGGCAAGGGCCTGTTTGCCGAAATGCGCTTCAAGGATGATGGTTCGCCCAATCCGGATTTCGTGCTGAACAAGCCAGCCTATTCCAAAGCGACCATATTGGTGGCCGGGGATAATTTCGGCTGCGGCTCGTCGCGCGAGCATGCGCCATGGGCGCTTCTCGATTTCGGCATACGCTGCGTGATCTCGACTTCGTTTGCCGACATCTTCTATAACAACTGCTTCAACAACGGCATCCTTCCTGTTGTTGTCAGCGCCGAGGATCTCGAAAAGCTGCTTGATGACGCCTCGCGCGGCGCCAACGCCACGCTGACGGTTGACCTTGAAGCGCAGGAAATCCGCGGGCCCGATGGCGGTGTCGTCCGCTTCGACATCGACCCGGCGAGAAAGCACAAATTGCTGAACGGGCTCGACGACATCGGCATGACGATGGAGCGCGGCACGTCCATCGGCGGCTTCGAGGCGAAGGTCGCCGCCGAACGCCCGTGGATTTGATGTCCGTCCCGGCGATGCGCCCCTTCCTGCCCAAACGGCTTGAGCCCGTCGCCTTCGGTTTCCTGCTCTTGGGCATGATGTCGTTGATCGTGTCCGGTATGGCGACCGTGCTCGCCGTCGGCATTCATTCCGGTTTCGTGTTCCAGTGGCTGACGGCGTGGGCACCGTCCTGGGCGATCGCCTTTCCCGCAGTGCTTGTGGTCGCCCCCGTTGTCCGCCGGATCCTGAAACGGATCGTCCAGGACCCGTGACTGAGCGTGAGTGATTTTTGAACAATACCATTCAGAAATTGTAATAAAGTTACAATTGAAGCCGTGGTAGCGCAACATCGACACGGGCCATTGTTTGCCTTGACTTGCTATGTTTAACTCCGTGCATCGGAGACATGCAGAGGTGACTGTCATGTGGCGTCCGTTTTTCGGAAAGTGGTTTCGAGCGTTGGGCACACTTGGTGCAGCGCTGATTGTCGGTCTTGCCCCAGTCGCAGGCGCAGGCGCCGCCGACCTGTTTGGTCCGTTTGTCTCGCAAGACGCGGTCGGCGCCCGCGCCGCGCCTGACCGGATAGGGTTGGTCGCGCAGCGTTTCACGAGGCTTAATGCCCGCGAGGTTGCAAGAAGCCTCCTGCCGCAGGTGAGTGGTTCCGAGGGGGCCCGAACACGCGCCGCACTCAAACTCAACCCCACACTCAGCATTCCGCTTGCACCGGATCTGCGGGTGACATTCCAGCGCTCATTCGTGGAGGCGCGCGCCGAAGGTGGTGTCGAATGGACGGGAGACATGCTGCGCGGACAGGGCGAAGCGGTCATCATTGCAGGGCCTGACGGCCTGCTTGGGCATGTGTCGGTGGGGTCACGCGTGTTCCGCATCCAGCCTGTGGCCAACGGTCTTCATCGCATCAGTGAGCATGCGCCGGAGGCGTTGCCATTGGACAAAGTCGTGCCTGCCCCGACCAGGCGCTCAGGCGGAATGACGCCTGAGATAGGGAATCCCCTTGCAACCGTGCCGCCAGTGACGATCACCGTCCTGCCCGTGTTCACGAAGCGGGCCCGTGACGGTGCCGTGGCGGATGGCACCACGATACAACGGGAAATCAATCTGGCCTTCGCCCTGGCCAACACCGGACTGCGCAACAGCGGGGTCAACGCCCGCTTTGTGGCGTCGACGCCGGTTGCAGCCCCGGCAAGCTATAATGAGTTCGCGCGCGGACAGGACGCGCTGCTCGATGACATCACATCCGGCCCGATGTTTGCGAATGTCCGCGCCATACGTGACAGGCGCAGGGTCGATCTTGTGGCGCTCATTCCCGAGTTGGACCCGGATGGTGGTTTTTGCGGTGTGGCTTGGCTTGTGGAAAACCCGTCGCGGTCGACGGCCCGTCTGGGCTTTTCGTGGACCGCCCGCGAGTGCTTCTCGAATCTGACTTTCCATCACGAAATCGGCCACAACATTGGTCTCCAACATGACCGATACGTTGTGACCAACCCTGTCGCTGGCTCATTCAATTATGGTTTTGTGAATGTCGCGGCACGCGTGCGCACGATCATGGCGTATCGTGACAGATGTGAAGATCAGGGTGTGACGTGCAACCGTGTCAACATGTTCTCCACACCGCTGCGGCGTTTTGGCGGGAAAGTTGTCGGCAACACAGGCAATGACGCCTCGCGCATGCTGCGCCGCAACATGCGGGCGGTCGCCGCCTATCGCTGATGCGGCTCACCGCACCGTGTCGATAATCGCGCCCGGCCGGATGCGCCACAGCAGACGCGCCATGTCTCGGGGTGCCACCGCGATGCAGCCTTCGGTCGGCTGAAAGCCCGTCCGCGCCAGATGCAGGAAGATCGCCGAGCCACGGTTGCGGGCGCGCGGCCGGACGTTCCAATCGAGCACCAGCACGCAATCATAGAGCGAGTCGTCGCGCATCAGCCGCTCGTGGGATGCCGCAAACGGCAGGACCACCGGCCGGTTGTAGGCCGGGTGGGTGGCGGCATCGCACCAGCCGAGCCGCGCCAATGCCGCGTCGCCGAGCGGTGCCAGCCAGGGCGGGCGCCACGCAAGGGGCCAGCGGCCCGCGCGGCAGAAACCGCCAAGCAATAGCATCCTGGCGCGCGGCGTGCGCCCGTCGCCCTCGCTCTTGGGGATGCCGATCCCGCTTCGCCCGAGCGCACAATGGATGGCGCCCTGTGGCAGCAGGATGCGTCCCTGCCTTCCCTTGCCCGGGTATGGAACCACCTTGACCGCCTTGCGGCCGCGATCACGCGGCGGTGAACGCAAGATCAGCGCCAATGAAGTCACCGTGAAACCCTTCAATTTGTGTGACAGGCGGCGTATCACCTGCGCCGAGCGCAACGCAATGAGTGACCGACATGACTTCACGCACGCTTCTGGTTGTCGATGACGATGACATTCTCCGCACCACGCTCGTCGAGCAATTGTCGCTTTATGAGGAGTTCAGCGTCATCCAGGAGGCGACGGCCGCCAAGGGCGTGCACACCGCCCGCAGCGCCATCATCGACCTGATGGTGATGGATGTCGGCCTTCCCGACATGGACGGGCGGGAAGCCGTGAAACTGCTGCGCAAGGGCGGCTTCAAGGCCCCCATCATCATGCTGACCGGGCATGACACCGATTCCGACACCATCCTCGGGTTGGAAGCAGGCGCGAATGATTATGTGACGAAGCCGTTCAAATTCGCCGTGCTGCTGGCCCGCATTCGGGCGCAGTTGCGCCAGCATGAGCAGAGCGAGGATGCCGTCTTCACCGTCGGCCCCTACACCTTCAAGCCGGCGCAGAAGCTGTTGCAGGATGCCAAAGGCGGCAAAATCCGCCTGACGGAAAAGGAAGCCTCGATCATCCGCTATCTCTACCGCGCCGACCAGAAGCCGGTGGCGCGCGATCTCTTGTTGCAGGAAGTGTGGGGCTACAACGCCAATGTCACCACGCACACGCTGGAAACCCATGTCTACCGGCTGCGCCAGAAGATCGAGCGCGACCCGCAGCGGGCGGAAATCCTCGTGACGGAATCAGGCGGCTACAAGCTCGTGCCGTGATCGGCGACATGCTGCCGACGCTCAGCAGGAACCCGCACGCATGCCGTTGGCGTTGATGATGCAGACTTCGCCATGGTTCTGGAGCACGCTGCGGCGCAGCACATAAGTGCGCGTCACCGGATCGGCCACGGATCGTGTGGAACCGGTCGCGATCGGATCGATGCCGCTGACACCCGCCACCTGCCGGTTGGCGATCGGGGTGAGGATCATGGTCAGCGCAACCGCCGCCGAACCGAACAGCAGCGCGACACGCAGGGCACCGGAACCGGCATTGCGCAGCAGGTCGATGGTCGAACCGCCATCCGCATCGAAGTCATTGGCCATCAGTCACCCCACTCAGGACACGCGCACGCCGCATGAGGCGTAAAATGCCACGCTTTCCATAAAGACGCGGTTAACGATGCCGGACAGCCGCCTTCCGGCGTCACGTCAGCCGAGCAGGTCGACGAGCGGCGCGATCAGCGGGATGTCAGCCTCGGGCATGGGGAAATCGCGCAGCGCCTTTGCCCGCACCCATTTGAGCGTCTGGCCTTCGCGCGCCACGGCAATGCCCTCGAAGCGCCGGCAGACATAGAGCGGCATCAGCAGATGGAAGTCCGCATAGGCGTGGCTGGCGAATGTCAACGGGGCAAGGCAGGCGGCCTTGGTTGTGACGCCCAGTTCCTCACCCAACTCGCGGATCAGGCAGTCTTCCGGCGTCTCTCCGGGTTCCACCTTGCCGCCCGGAAATTCCCACAGGCCGGCCATGGATTTACCTTCCGGCCGCTGCGCGATGAGCACGCGGCTGTCGGCGTCGATCAATGCGCAGGCCGCGACCAGAACGATGCGTCGCGTCATCCGGCAGCCTCAGGCGCGCGGCGGTAGTGATAGGCATAGACGGGGCGGAAGCCCAATTGCGCATAAAGGGCCAAGGCCGCGCGGTTCGCCTCCTCGACCTGCAACCATGCCGAGCGGGCGCCGCGCGCCTGCGCCCAGCGCAGCGCCGACAGGATCAGGCCGCGGGCATGGCCGCGCCGGCGCATGGCCGGGTTGGTCGCAACCTCGAACACGCCCGCCAATTCTCCTTCCTGCACACAGACAAGCGAGGCGACAGTCTCGCCTGCCGCTTCCCGCACGAACAAGCCCTTTGCCGGTTCGATGGCGCCGATGACTTCAGACAGGCCGGCGCGGTCGGCATGGAGGAGCGAGCCCGAATCGAGCGCCGCATCGACGAAGCGGGCGATGTCCTGCAGCGGAATCTGGTCCACTGCCTCAGTGAGCGGCATCTCCATGATCATGGAGGCTCCCAGCCGCGCCCAGCCTTCGCGGTCGCAATAGGTGCTGATCGCCGGCGCCGTCAGCGGCGTGACGCGGATGGTGAGCGGGCGGCCATAGGCGCGAAACAGTCGTCCGGCCCGTTCCAGCCGCCTTTCCACATCGGTGCCGTCGCCCGGATCAAGCGAGTTGACGGAGTTGAGCCGTTTGGCCGGATGACCGGCCGTCAGCCGCACCATCCAAGCGCCATCATAGGTGACGGAGGCGGCAGGCCAGGCCCTGAACCCGGCGGCCTCGAACTGCCGTACGCGCGGCGTGAAGGCGGCCGGTCCAGCCACGGGCGCATCGGCTTGCGCGCCAGCGTTGTCGGGCGTCTCCGCCGTCAACTGCGGTAGTCCCCGTTGATTGCGACATAGTCCTTGGTCAGGTCACAGGTCCAGACCGTCGCCTGTCCGCGGCCGAGCGCGATGTCGGCATGGATGAGGATGTGGTCGCCTGTCATGTATTCCGAAACAGACTGTTCGGAGTAAGACGGGTCACGCGCGCCAAGATGCGCCACACGGTGCGGCCCGAACGCGATCGACAGCCGGTCACGCTCGGCTTTTTCGCCAGCCTTGCCGACAGCCATGACCACGCGGCCCCAATTGGCGTCTTCGCCTGCGACCGCCGTTTTGACGAGCGGCGAATTGGCGATGGAAAACGCGATGCGCCGCGCCGCTCTCGCTGACGCAGCCCCCGTCACCTTGACCTCGATCAGCTTGCGAGCGCCCTCGCCGTCCCGAGCGACCTGCTGGGCGAGGTCGGCGAGAACCGCCTTGAACAGGCGGCGGAACGCGGGAAGGCGTTTGTCCGCGCCTGACCCGATGACACCCCCCGCCATGGCCGCCGCCCCGGTGGCAAACGCCATCAGCGTGTCGGATGTGGACGTGTCGCCATCGACGGTCACAGCATTGAAGGTCGGCACGACGAGTTTCGCCAATTCGGCTTGCAGCACGGCTGCGGTGACCGGTGCATCCGTCACCACATAAGACAGCATCGTCGCCATGTCGGGCGCGATCATGCCCGCCCCCTTGGCGATGCCGTTCACCGTCACGCGCGCGCCGTCGATCACAGCCGACGCCGTCGCAAGCTTCGGGAATGTGTCGGTCGTCATGATGGCGCGCGCGGCCTCGCCCCATGCGTCGGGCGATGCGGCGGCAAAAGCATCGGGCAGCACGGCGGTGATCTTGCCCGCATCCAGCGGTTCGCCGATCACGCCGGTTGACGAGATGAAGATCTCGCCCGGGGCGCAGCCTGCGGCCTTGGCCGCCGCTTCCGCTGTCCGCGTCACGGTTTCAACGCCCTTGGCGCCGGTGAAGGCATTGGCATTGCCGGAATTGACGATGAGCGCCCGCGCCACGCCGCCGGCAATGTGCTTGCGGCAAAGGTCAACCGGGGCGGACGGGCATTTGGAGCGGGTGAACACGCCTGCCGCCGCCACGGGCGCATCAAACAGCATCACCATCACATCGGTGCGGTTCCTGTATTTGATGCCTGCGGCTGCCGTTGCGATGCGGCAGCCGTCAACCGGCGGCAGGACGGGCACCGCCTTGGGTGCCAGCGGGGAAACGGCATGCGCCATGATGCGGCCTGCGTCCGGAACTTACTGCTGTGCGTCGAGATCGGCCTTGAGGGCCGCATCCGTCACTTCAACTTTGGCGGCCTTGCGCATTTCATCGACCAAAGCGAGGTAGCGCTCACGGATGACGATGGAGCGGACCTGATCCCTGACGCTGTCAAATTCCGGCGGCTGTTTCACGCGCTTGTCTTCGACCTTGATGATGTGGAAGCCGAACTGCGTCTTGACCGGTGTCTTGGTGTAAGAACCGGGCTCGGTCTCAAAGGCGGCCTTTTCAAACTCGGGCACCATCATGCCGGCGCCGAACCAGCCAAGGTCGCCGCCGGTGTCCTTGCCGCTCGGATCGGTGGTGTTTTCGCCGGCCAGCTTCTCAAACTCGGCCCCGCCATCGAGGTCCGCGATCAGTTTCTTGGCGGCCTCTTCGGTTTCGACAAGGATGTGGCGCGCCTTCACCTCGTTTTCAGCAGGCCGGGCCGCCACCTCCTGATCATAGCGGGCGCGGATGTCCTCCTCGGTGATCTTGCCCGCCACCTCGGCGTCGATGACGGACTGGTGCAGCACGCGGTCGGTGAGGAAGCCGATCTGGCTCTGGAACTCAGGCGTCTTGTCGATGCCGTCTGCTCGGCCGCGGGCGGCCATCAGACGGATCTCGATGATCGCCTGAAGCGCGGCGGCGCGGCGCTTGTCTTCCGGCACGCGGGCGAACTGCTCGCCCAAATCCTGAAGCGCCATCACCAGATCACCTTCGGTGACCGGCTGGCCGTCGACCGTCGCCACGACCGTCGCCGGATCGACCGTCGCGGCGGGCGCTTCGGCGGCGGGCGATCCGGCCGCCTGATCCTGCGCATGAACCGGCATGGCCATGACGGCGGCCGATAGAGCCACGAAAACAGCGCAGTCGCGCAAGCGGGCACAGGAAGAGCGCAGAGCGGACGGGCGGACAAGGGCAGCGATCATTGGAACATCCATCGGTTGTCGGCAAACAGGAAAGGTTTTGGGGGTGCGTCGGGTTGGGGAGGCCGGGTCCGGCGGGCCGTGGCCCGTCCGGGAGGCGGCGTTGACATCGTTTCGGGCCACTCTTATCTGTCTCGCCAGCCAGCGTCCAGACCGCTTTGCTCACGGTCTTGTGCGCATCGAACAACGCATTTTGGCCGTTTTGTTGGCGCTCGCAACAGCGCATCACGGCTTTCGCATCGGCCCGCAATCAAGACAGGAAGTCCCATGCTGAAACTTGGCGGCCTTGCAAAGATGATCTTCGGATCATCGAATGAGCGGCGCGTGCGCGGACACCGGCCGACAGTGCAGAAGATCAATGCGCTGGAGGCCGAATTCGCAGCCCTGTCCGATGAGGCGCTGGCCGCCAAGACCGCCGAATGGCGCGCCGAAATCGCCAATGGCCGCAAGGTGGACGACCTGCTGGTGCCGGCCTTTGCGGCCGTCCGCGAGGCGGCCAAACGGGCGCTCGGCCTGCGCCCCTTCGACGTGCAGCTGATCGGCGGCATGGTGCTGCATGAAGGCGGCATCGCCGAAATGCGCACCGGCGAGGGCAAGACGCTGGTGGCAACCCTGCCGGTCTATCTCAACGCGCTTTCGGGCAAGGGCGTGCATGTCGTCACGGTGAACGATTATCTGGCGCAGCGTGATGCGGGCTGGATGGGCCGCGTCTATGCCAAGCTCGGCATGACAACGGGCGTGATCGTGCATGGCCTGACAGACGAGCAGCGCCGCGCCGCCTATGCC
>JALOTE010000146.1 GCA_025458045.1 Rhizobiaceae bacterium | reverse complement strand
AACACGGCCATCAGCGTCGCGATCAGCATGCCGCCGCCCAGCCGCCCGAGGCTTGCCGCTGTGTCGAGCCAGAGCAGGTAGTCGCCGGATCGCACATCGGCGGTGAACGCCATGGTGTGAAACGCCCGGCCGATCTGCGCGAAGGACGGCAGCAACTTGTCGGCCGGGTTCTCGGCAAGCCGCATCGCGCTCGCCACCGCATAGGTGACAAACGCCGCCACGAAAGGCAGCGCGCCCAAAAGGAGCGCCGTCCCGCGCGACGGGATGCGGTTGATCAGCCGCATGGCTTAGGTCTCCGCCGCGCCGCCTTACAACGCGCCGTCCGCCGCCATTTTCATGTAGGTCGTATCGAAGCGCAGCTTGGTGTTGGCCGCGTCGCCCTGCGTCGATCCATCGGCAAATGCGATGCCGACAAAATCGGCGCTTGGCGCATTGGTGCCGAGAATGCCCTTGGCAAACAGGAAATCGGCGACGAAACGCATCGTCTTCGGCAGTTCGGGCGCGCTCGCAAACGCCACGGCCTCGGCCGGCGCGTAGAACATCTTGGTGGTGTCGAGTTGCGCCTTGAAGCCTGCGAGGTCGGTGCCGGAGGCCGCCGCCATCGCCTCAAGCGCCGCCGTTCCTTCCGGAGAGGCCGACTGCATCAGCGTCATCATCTCATACCACGCGCCCGTCAACGCCTTGCCGAAGGCGGGGTTGTCAGCAAGCACGGCCGTGTTCACCACCATGGCATCGATGATCTCGCCGGGAATGCCGGAACTGTCGAAGACCTTGGTGGCACCCGGCGTTGCGGCGATCTCGGACAGGAGCGGGTTCCACGTCACCGCCGCCGTCACTTCCGGCGTGGCGAAGGCTGCAACCATGTCGGCGTCCGACGTGTTGACGAGCGTGATGTCTTTCTCGCTCAAGCCCACCGTGTCGAGCGCGCGGGCAAGGAGATAATGCGAGACCGACAGCTCCACGAGGTTGACCGTCTGGCCCTTGATGTCGGCAAGTGCGGCCTTGTCCTTCAGCACGATGCCGTCATTGCCGTTGGAATAGTCTCCGATGATGAGCATGGTGGAATCGACGCCCGAGCCTGCGGGGATCGACAGCGCGTCCATGTTTGTCATGGTGCAGCCGTCATAGGCGCCGGCCGTGTACTGGTTGATCGATTCGACATAATCATTGATCTGGGTGATCTCGACGGTGATGCCGTATTTGTCGGCCCATTTCTTCATGATGCCGTTTTCAGCCATCTGGCCCCACGGCATCCAGCCTGCATAGATCGACCAGCAAACCTTGAAATCGGTCTTGGGCGCGGCGCTGGCCGGCATCACCAAACCGGACAGCCCGGCTGCCATTGCCATCGCGGCAAGCGCGGATTTCAAACCTGTGTGCACCATGGTGTGTCGCCTCTCTCATCGGTCGGCCGATCGGCCAGTGGAACGGGAGGCTTGCCGAAGCGGGAGAACGGTCTTCCGGACAAGACAGCACCGGGAGACAGCCTGCGCCACGCAAGCCTGTGCAGTGTTCTCCCGGGATTTTGCCCCGCCGTGTCACGGGTCGCCCCGCGTGCACCTCTCGGACCAGCATCTGAATGACCGGAACCCTAGGCGCGCTGCACGTCTGATATCAAGCAAGGCGCGTGCCATGCGCAGAGGCCGCGTCGAACCGGTTGATCGGCGCAAGCTGACTTTATTTTGGGCAGAATCCGAACCATCTGGCGCAGGATCGGGCAGATCAGGCAGGCAGTCCTCAACGGGTCAGGCCGCGCGCCGCTCGGGCAGACCGCCCGCTCTGGCGATGAAGGCGATCACCTCGTCCAAGCCTTTGCGGCGCAGCATGTCGGTGAAGACGAAGGGGCGCGGGCCCCGCTGGCGTTCGGTGTCGCCGCGCATCACATCGAGATCGGCACCCACATGCGGCGCGAGGTCGGCCTTGTTGATGATCAGCAGATCGGAGCGGGTGATCGCCGGGCCGCCCTTGCGCGGAATCTTTTCGCCTTGGCACACCGAGATCACATAGAGCGAGATGTCGGCGAGATCGGGCGAGAAGGTGGCCGCCAAATTGTCCCCGCCCGACTCGATGAAGATCACGTCGAGGCCAGGGTGGCGTGCATTCATCTCGTCGATGGCGCGCAGGTTGATGGACGCGTCTTCGCGGATGGCGGTATGCGGGCAGCCCCCGGTCTCGACGCCGATGATGCGGTCGGCGGGGAGCGCCTGCAACCGGTTGAGGATCAGCGCATCCTCCTGCGTGTAAATGTCATTGGTGACGACACCGATCGACCATTGGTCACGCATCGCCTTGCACAGCATTTCGGTCAGCGTTGTCTTGCCTGAGCCGACCGGCCCGCCGATGCCGACGCGCAGAGGGCCGTTGTGGGATGTCATGAGCGGAACAACCTTGTTTCCAGTGTCTCATGCCGCATGGCGGCAATGTCGGCCAGCATGCCCGCCGAACCCAGATCGTCAAGCGTCGATTCGGCGCAGCGCGCCGCCGCCTGCGTGATCACGGGTGCAAGCGCGGCAAGGATGCGCGCCGCCCCCGTCTGCCCCACCAGCGACAGGCGGATCGCCGCTTGCGCCTGGTTGACGGCAAAGGCGTGGATGAAGGCCGACAGCGTGGCGTTGAGGCCGAGCCCCGCGCGGCCCGCAGCCGCGCCCAGCGCGACGGCATAGGGCAGATCACGCGGCAGCGGGGAAGCAGGCAGCCATGGCACGGTGGCCTCGGCAAAGGATGTCCCCTGTCCGTTTATCTCCGCAAGCCGCTCCGACGATGATGTGAGCGCCCGCGTAAGGGCGGCGAGCGATCGCAAGGCTTCGTCATCGCGCGCGATGCGCCAGGCTTGCGCCAATATCACGGCGTCATTCCAGAGCGGCCCGTTGCCGATGTGCCCGGCGAGCCAAGCTTGCAGATCACTTTCGGTGACGACGGTTTGGTGCGCCGCCGCCTCAAGCCCGGCCGAATAGGCAAAACTTCCGGTCGGAAAGGCGGGCGACAGCCAGGACAGAAGGGTGATGTCAGGCTGCATCAACCATGGCCGTGCCGCTTGCGCCACTCATCCACCGCGTCGCCAAGTGTCTTGCCGGCATTGGCTTGCATCCAGGCCATGAAGGCGCGGTCAAACGCGAAGCGCTCGCCGATTTCGGACTTGAAGAAACGGCGGACGTTCTGCGTGTTGCGATAGTCCGGTGCGATCACCGTATGGCTGTAAAGCGGCGAATAATGCCAGTCAAACGGGCGAGGGTCGCTGCTGTCACTCATGGGAATGCCCGTGCCCGTGACCATGCTCGTGATAGTGGTCGGTTGCGCTGCCATGGCCGTGGTCATGCGGGTTGGCGCGTCCGCCATAGGCACCGCCTTCCGGCGTGAACGGCGCAAAGGTATCGACGACGCGCGCGCCCAGCCCCTCCAGCATCGCCTTGATCACGGGGTCACGGCGGATGTGGATGCGGTTGCCCATGATTTCAGCCGGCAGATGCCGGTTGCCGATGTGCCAGGCGATCACGAGCAAATGGCGCGGATTGGCCCCGAACACGGCGTGGAGTTCCTCCGGCGCGGCGATCACCTCGATCACGCGGCCGTCCTCCAGAAGCAGGCCCTCGCCATGGCGCAGCAGGGTCGCCTCCGGCAAGTCGAGCAGGAATTCAATGCCCGGTTGTCCGTCGATGGCATCCGACACGAGTGCGAAGCGGCGGCGGTGCCGCTCATCTGAGGTGAGCGTGATCCGTCCATGGACGCCGTGGACGTGGTCAAGGATTTTGGTGGCGCGGATCATGGTCACATGTTCCGCCGCCATGGCGCCATACGTCAAGATCAAAGGCGTGAATTTGGCGTCCCGGAAGGGATTCGAACCCCTGACCCCAGGTTTAGGAAACCTGTGCTCTATCCTGCTGAGCTACCGGGACACGCCGTCCCGTCTAGCGCATCGCAGATGCTTCGCAAAGATGCCGCGTTGCCGATCAATCGCAGATCACGCGCGTCGCAAGCGGCACGGGGTCGCCGTCGCCGACACCATACATGAAGGAGCGGCCCTTCAACACGATGCCGACCTCGCGGCAAGTCGTGACCGGGTCAGCCACGATATCCGCTGACGCTGCGACGCCCTGGTATCCGGCCGCGAGATCCGCCTGGCCGACGGCGATGATCTTCGCGCCGCCCGTCGTCAGGATCACGGCATTGCCGTAATCGTCGGCCGTGACCGAACGGATCTCGCCGGCCGAGGCAACGGATGCAAGGCTGCCGGCCAAGGTTGCGGTGCCAATGAAAGCAAACAGGAACGGACGGACGGTGCGGCGCATGACGGACTCCATTGGCGACGCCGCCATGTTAATCATTCGTTAACGTTTGTCATCTGCAAAGTTGATGCCATGAATTTCATGGTTAACAAATCAATAAATTTTGAAATAAACTGTATTGATCAAGTTTTGCAGCTTCCGGGCGGCGCGCCTTCGGGCAGTTGCCGCCAATGCGGGGCGGCACCGTGCCGCATGGTCGTCGCGCTTTGCCGCACCAAAGAAGTGCTGACCGATTGTCAACCAATTGGTAGTGGCAGGCCGTTCAGTGCGGTTCTAAGGTGCGGCGCACAAAATCCGGGATGACCGGGGAGGGGAACATGGCTTCGGCAAACAGTTCGGACGCGAAGGGCGTGGCACGGCCCCGGCCGCTGTCACCCCATCTGACGATTTACAAGCTGATTCCCACCATGGTGATGTCGATCCTGCATCGCGTCACGGGGGCGGCGCTTTATGTCGGCACGATCTTGCTTGCCGTGTGGCTGCTGGCTGCGGCATCGGGGCCGGAAGCGTTTTCGTGGGTCAGCTGGTTTTTTGACAGCCTTATCGGCCGCATCGTGCTGTTCGGCTACACCTGGGCGCTGATGCATCACATGCTGGGCGGCATCCGTCATTTCGTCTGGGATGCGGGGCTCGGTTTCGAC
>JALOTE010000052.1 GCA_025458045.1 Rhizobiaceae bacterium | reverse complement strand
GGCAACATCAACAACAGCAACCTGCTGTCGATTGCGTTGGGTGTAAATGCGGGCGCGGTCGCCAACTCCGGCACAGGCGCAAGCGCGGGCACCATCGCCTCGCTGACGAACACCGGCGGCACCTTCGCCAACAGCGGCACGGTCACGACCGGCACCTCAATCACCGGCGGAACGGTGTCAAACACCGGCACATTGAATGCCATCACCATCGGCACGAACGGCACACTGTTGAATGCCGGGATTGGCGGCAGCGCAATCAACGCCGGGACGCTGACCAATACCGGCACGCTTGGCAATGTGGACAATTCCGGCACGTTCACCAACGGGTCGAATGCCACAGCCGGGAGCCTGGTCGCCAACACCGGCTCGGTGATCAATGCGGGCACGCTCGGTTCGGCGATCAACTTGGCCGGCGGTTCGCTGGTGAATTATGGCGGCACCATCGGCAATGTGGACAATGCCGCAGGGGCCACTTTCTCCAACCTGTCGGGCGATGCGGGCGTCGTCACGAATGCCGGCACAGGCAGCAATGCCGGATCGGTTCAAACGCTTGTGAACACAGGCGGCACCTTCGCCAACTCCGGTCAGATCCAGAATGGACTTGGAATCTCCGGCGGTGCCGTGAGCAACACCGGCACTGTTCAAGGCGGAACGACCATTACTGGCGGATCGCTCACCAACAATGGCGGTTCTGTTGAGAACGTCACGAACAGTGCCATCTTCAACAACCTCAACGGCGGGGTGGCGGCGGCCATCATCAACTCCGGCACCTACACAAGCACCAATTCATCAGCAACGAGCCTGATCAATTCCGGCTCGGCATTGTTCAGCAGCACAAACATCGTCAACAGCCTCAACAATCAGACGGGCGGCACCGCCACACTCGCGGCGAACGCAACGCTGACCGGATCGCAGACGCTGACAAACAATGGCACGCTCATCATCGGCGGCACGGTTCCGATGACCGCAAGTTCGGCCTTGTCGGCGGCAAGCTCGGGCCTGGTCCATTTGAACTATGCCGGCGGCATCACCAATGGCGCGGGCGGTGTGCTGGCGCTCGCCAACAATGTGGCTGCAACCCAGATGGTTGCCACCGCAGGCGGCTCCGGTTTCACCAACAACGGCACGATCGACCTTCAGGACGGCGCGACGGGTGACCAGTTTGTCGTCAATGGAAATTTCAACAACGGGACTGGCGCAAACAGCGGAACCTTCCTGCTGGATGCCAATCTCAACTCCGGACAGCCAGCCTCGTTCGACACGGTCGACATCAACGGAATTCTGACCGGGACAATCAACGTCACTTTCACTGCAACGAGCGGCAATGGCCTTTACGATACGCCGGGCGACACCATCATCTTCACCACGGACGGCGATGTGACTGCGACCAGCACGATCGGAACCATCTGCGGCTTGCCCAATGCCGCGGAAGGGCAGACATGCATTTCCGCTCAGGAAGCGACCGGATCGTTCATCATCAACGAGTTTGTTGCAAACGGTAATGACTATGTTGTTCGCACATCGCTCAACCTAGGCGCTGTCGGTGGCATTGTCGGCAGCTTGACGACAGCGCAATCGTTGATTGACACAACTGTCAGTCGCACAGGCGCGGGCTCTCAGGCGAGTTTGACGGAGCCGGAAGCAGACACCTGTTCTCCTGGGACCTATACACGGTTGACGGGCGGTGTAGCCGAAGCCTCAGCGCTCTCGACAAGCAGTTTCTCCGATGACGCAGAAGCAGAAGTGCGCGTTGAATATGGCGGTTTTCAAGTTGGAGCTGACTGGGGATGTTTCAATATCGGAGGCACCGGAGCGACCTTCAATTTTGGCCTGCTTGGAGGCTACAATTTCGGTACTGCAACACAAGATCAATTATTGGAACGTCTGAATAAAAGGGTTCAATCTAATAACGAATTTGAATCCTTTTATGCGGGTGTTTATGGCACTTACACGTCGGGACCATTTTTTGCGGATATGCAAGTTGTCCACGACTGGGTCAATTTCGAGATCGACTCAAAAGTCGACGGCGCGGAGTTCCTCGAAGAACCGACATTCGATGCGCGTAGGTTGTCCGTCAGCGCGTCTGCTGGGTACACGGCGTTTGTGGATGACATCTCCATCACACCAGTGGTTGGCTTGAGCTATTCGAAAACGACGGCCGATACGCTCAAAATCAAGGACAACGCCGGTGGCGGGCAGCTGATTTTCGAAGACCCGGAGAGCATTGTCGGCTTTGCCAGCGTGAATGTCGGTCGTAGTTTCCTTCTGTCAAGCGAAACCGCTGTCTTGAAGCCGTTCGTGTCAGCGACAGTATATAATGATTTCGCCGCTGACCCTGTCACCACCTATGTTACAGCTGGCGGGAACGCGACACCCATCGTCACTGAAAACGTCGGCACATACGGTGAGCTCTCGGTAGGTCTGACTTATTTCTCGCTCGTTGGAGACGGAGAGGGCCGCTTGAAAGAGATCAACGCGTCGCTGCGCGGCGATGTGACGTTCAGCGACAAGATGATTGGCGGGCGTTTGACTGGTGCCCTCCGGCTCCAGTTCTGATGATGGTGCAATCATGCGCGCGTTGAAAATAGGCTGGGTGGCACTGTCTGCTCTCCTGGTTCCGGTCTGGGCAGGGTTTGCCGTGTCTGTCGCGCAAGATGCAAAGGGCGAACGCCCGCAAGTGCAAGGCGCGGCTCAAGGCGGGGGCAATGCCTTGCCCGCCTGGATTGTCACGTGCTCCAACGCCAACCCGTCGGCAATTTTTGCCTGCATCATGCAGCAGTCGCTGCAGATGCAAGACACCGGCCAGCGCATTGCTTCAGTGACCATTCGCAAGGATGGCGAGCAGGCCTTTGCGATTATCCAGTTGCCGCATGGCGTCAGTCTGTCGGCTGGTGTGGATGTCTCCGTCGATGACGGTCCGGTCGCCAAGCTGCCGATTGAAAGTGCAGATCAAAACGGCAGCTATGCGCGCCTGCTGATGGATGACGCGACAAGCAAGGCCATGCGCGCCGGTACGATCCTGCGGATCGTTGCAACATCCATGACCGGCGAGCAGTTGAAACTGGAAATGTCATTGTCAGGTTTTTCCAAGTCACAGGACATCTTGCTCACGCATGGGTGAACCACGCACTGTTGTTCATTCTGATTGACTTGCCGGAACGTGCAGCCTATTTTCTTGTTGTGTCGATGGAGGTTATCCGATGATCGGTAGGCTATCGTTTGCGTTTTCTCTTGCGCTGACAGTCTTGCCGTCGGTGGCACGGGCAGACAACATGGTGGCGTCCTATTCGCCACAACAATTGGTCGAGTTCATGGTCGAGCAGGCCGACTTGGGTGCTGCGCGCGCCTTGTGTGTTGGAACAAAGTCCGAATGTGCGGCATCCAAGCAAGAGCCGAAAGGCTTCGACATGATGCTGACCTTCGACCTCGATTCTGCGGAGTTGCGGCCTGAGGCGCGCGCCAATCTGGAAGTGGTCGCTGCCGCCCTCAAGGATGACCGAATCCGCACGGCCAAGTTCCGCGTTGAAGGCCACACGGACGCCATGGGCACTGAAGCCTACAATATGGATTTGTCGGAAGCGCGCGCCTTGGCTGTCACACAGTTTCTTGTTGAACGTGACATTGACCCAGCGCGCATCATCGCTATCGGGCACGGCAAATTGAAGCCGCGCGTTGACGACCCCTATGACCCGGCCAATCGACGCGTCGAACTGACTTTGACGATTGAATGACTGTCAACCATCGCTTTGCGTTCGGTTTGGCCAAAGCGCGAGAGCGCATGTGAGTGGTCAATGGGTGCGCGACGTGAGGGCGGGGCTGATGGTCGAGCGGTGTCCAGAAAGGTGCGGTCGGGTGCTTTTCGGTTCGTTTGTACCGGATCGGCACTCCGGCAAAGCGATTGAGCGAGACCTTCTTCCACGAACCGGCACCCACTTCGTGGGATACTGCTTGCGTTCATTCTGTGTCTTGGTGGAACCACCAAAACAGAATCGGAATGGTCAAAATCACTATCGTGGGGCATGCCGGTTTCGATCAACCGGTTTCAATTTGTTCGCAGCATGCTCCAGTGGTCTGAGGAGCGTGAGTTGATCTGGTCATCGCTCCTCGATCCGGTCAGTGACGAACGGCCCTGCGGCCCGGATCTGGACGAGGCCGGAGATTCGGCGTTCACCTCCTACCTCCTGACAGCGGAATCGCGCCTGCCTGGCACATCCTATGTGGATGTTGACGGGAAAGTGGTTTTTGACCGCAAGATCGAGCTTGCCAGTGAACTTGCCGAAATTGAGGCGCTTCTCAGCCGCACCCGGGATCTGCGCCTCCTGGTGCTGGCTGCGCAGTTTCAGGCCTGCGCTCAGGATCTTGCCGGGTTCGCGCAAACCGTCGAGGCGATCTGCAATCTGACTGTCGCACGTTGGGACGATGTCCACCCGCAAGCCTATGAAGGGTCGCTGCAACTGCGGCGCGCCACGCTCGAAGGCCTCGATGAGCGCTCGAAGGTGGTGCAACCGCTACGTTACGCCGCTTTCGCAAAGGACAAACAGGTCGGGGCGCTGACCCTTAGAAAATGGGAAGTGGCGCTGAAACCGGAGTCGGCCCTGCCCAAGGATCACGTGGTCGCCTGGCCCGTGTTCCTTGCCTCCTTGGGCGCTCCGGAAAACCAGGCTTCGGCGCGCACTTGCCTCACCCTGTACACCCGCGCCGCCAATGCGTTGAAGTCGCTCATTGATGTGTTTCGCGAGAAGACCGATTACCAGGAGGTGCCAAGCTTCGGGCTGTTGATCGATCATTTTGAGACATTTGCCGCAAGGATGGCCGATGCCTTTCCTGATATGGCAACGCCTGTCTCAGACGAAGTTGCGGTCGGCGAACAGGCGGCCTCGCCTGCCGGTTCCGAAGCGCCGGATGGAACAAGAGCCGGTTCGCCGTCGCCTGTCGATCCGCCCTCGGGTCCTGTGATGTCGGTTGCGGAGGCGGGCGGGCACCTTGCCGCGATCGAAGCCTATTTCGCGACGCGCGAACCGTCATCACCATGCCTGCTTCTGGTGCGGCAGGCTCGAATGCTGCTTGGTCGGCCGATGATCGAAGCGATCGAGATGCTGGCACCATCCAGGGTGGATTCCGCGCGCATCATTTTGGAAAAAGGCAACCAATTTGTCATCGACGCGCCGCGCATGCGTGCATTGAGCGCGAGGGCGGAACCTTTGAACGGCGGCTTCGATGCGATGGAAGGCATGCCGGAACTGTCCAGTCGCGGCGAGGCGGTTGCTGCGATCGCCGCCGTCGAACGCTTCATGGCGGCCGCTGAGCCTGCGAGCGCGGTACCCATGCTGCTTGCCAAAGCACGAGAGCTGTCCGCCAAGGATTTTGTCGGGCTGCTGCGAGAATTGTTTCCAGCAAACGCCGGTAGTTAGTGAGCATCGTGCACAATTGGCGTTTGACTTGCAGCTTTGAATGCGGTTGTTTGAGCGCAAGGGGGATCGATCATGAGTTCGGATAACGGCCAAAAATTCATCAAGAGAAATCGTCCGCCGCGAGTTCAGATTTCCTATGAAGATCCGGGCGATGCGGAGAAAGTCGTCGAGTTGCCGTTTGTCATGGGTGTCATGGCCGATCTGTCCGGCAATGCTTCACCTGTTGAGAAGCCTGCGATGGCCAGCAGGACATTCGCCGACGTCGACATGGACAATCTCGACGCGTACATGGCTTCGATCAAGCCTGCGGTGAGCATGAAGGTGGAAAACAGGCTGGGTTCAGAGGCTGGTGGCGAGAAACTTGGTGTCACGTTGACGTTCAGCAAGATGGCTGATCTGGAACCGGCCGCGGTTGTTCGGCAGATTCCGGCGCTCAACGCCCTGCTCGAAGCGCGCGAGCAACTGGCCAATCTCCAGCGTTACATGGACGGGAAGGTTGCAGCCGAGGACAAGCTGAAGGAACTCCTGTCCAATCCGGAATTGCTGAAGGCAATGGCCGAGCGGCAGACGCCGGAGCCCGCAAAATCTGACGGCACTGAGGAATGACCGGCCACTCCGGCTCACATCGGTTTGAACTGAATTCGAGGACATGATGTCGACATTGGATGCACAGCGGGCGGGCGGCGCGGCGGCAACGGAAACGCTTGATGCCGACAATTTCGCGGCGCTGCTCAAGCAGTCTTTCAAGCCAAAGACCGAACGCGCGACGACGGAAGTCGACAACGCGATCACCACGCTCGTGAAAACCGCGCTGGCGGATGCCAACGTCATCCAAGATGACGTGATGGACACAATCAGCGAGATGATCCGCCGTATCGATGAGCGCTTGTCTGCGCAACTGAATGAAGTGATGCATGCGCCCGAGTTTCAGGCGATCGAAAGCGCGTGGCGCGGCCTCAGCTATCTCGCCAACAATTCCGAGACGGATTCCAGCCTGAAGCTGCGTGTCATGAACGTCTCCAAGAACGAACTCTACCGCGATCTGAAATCATATCCGGGTGCCAAGTGGGATCAAAGCCCGCTCTTCAAGCGGCTGTATGAGGCCGAATACGGCCAATTGGGCGGTCAGCCTTACGGTGCGTTGGTTGGTGATTTTTACTTTGATCATACTGCGCAAGACGTGGCGTTGCTGCGCGACATTGGCAAGATTGCGGCCTCGGCCCATTGTCCGTTCATCGCGAGCTCATCGGCCACACTGTTCGGTTGGGATTCCTGGAACGAACTGGTCAATCCGCGTGACCTGTCGAAGATATTCGAGGCGCCGGACTATGCCGGCTGGCGCTCGCTGCGTGAATCGGAGAATGCGCGCTATTTGGCGCTGTGCATGCCGCGCGTGCTGGCGCGCGAACCGTTCGGATCCAAAACAGTCAAGGTTGAAGAGTTCAACTTTGAAGAGGAAACGGACGGGCATGACGGCAAGAACTATGCTTGGATGAACGCAGCCTACGCGATGGCCGCCAATATCAATCGCGCCTACAAGGAATACGGCTGGACTGTCCGCATCCGCGGAGTGAATTCGGGCGGCGAAGTCACTGCCTTGCCGGTCCACACCTTCCCGACCGATGACGGTTCCGTCGACATGAAGTGCCCGACAGAGATTGCCATCAGTGACCGGCGCGAGGGAGAACTGTCCAAATCCGGCCTCATCCCGCTTGTCCACCGCAAGAACACGGATCGGGCGGCTTTTATTGGCGCACAGTCCCTCTACAGGCCCCAAAAGCGCAAGACCGATGAGGACACGGCTTCCGACAATCTGTCGTCCCGCATTCCCTATATGTTTGCTGTCTCGCGTTTCGCCCACTACCTCAAATGCATGGTGCGGGATCAGGTCGGTGACACCAAGGAGCGCGCCGAGCTTCAGCGCTGGCTGCAAACCTGGATCATGCGCTATGTCGACGGTGATCCGAGAAACTCGACCTCTGAAGTCAAGGCCAAGAAACCGCTCGCCGATGCGAAAGTCGAGGTCTTTGAAGACCCGGAAAACCCCGGTTATTACTCTGCGCGCTTCTATTTGCGTCCCCATTTTCAGCTTGAGGGCATGGACATCGGCATGAGCCTTGTCTCCAAGCTGCCGAAGGAGGCGAAATAGCCCTCTGCGCGGGCTGACCCTTGGTGAACACCTCAACCAATACCGTCAGACAGGAGTATTTCAATGCCTACAAACATGCACCTCAAGATCGACTCGATCCCGGGCGAATCCCGGAAAAAAGGCCATGAGGGCCAGATCGAGATCACCAGCTGGGCCTTCGGGATGGATCAGCAGGCGTCAGTCGGCCATGGCCATGGCTCGGGCGCCGGCCGCGTCGCTGTCCGCGATGTCGTGCTGACCAAGAATATCTGCAAGGCCGACGCCGCATTGATGCAGCATTGCTGCTCCGGCAAACACATTCCGGAAGTCACACTGTATTGTGAGAAGGCGGGCGGTGACGCCACGGTCGAGTATGTGAAGATCGTGATGAAGCAGGTGCTGGTCACCAACCACACGGTGTCCGGTGCCATGGGCAGCGATATTGTCGCCATCGACGTGTCACTCAACTTCGCCGAATATGTGATCACCTACACGCAACAGTCGCAGGATGGGTCCGCAGGGGCGAGCACCACGCAGGGGTGGAACGTGGCCGAAAACCGTTCGGCGGCCTAACCCCGCGGGGATCACGGCCAGTTCCGATTGAAACAGGGTTTGGGGGGCAGCATGGCAAGACCTGCGTCGCGTGCCGGTTGTCCTCCACGGTGCGTGGCTCAGATCCGTGGCCAGGCGGTCCCACGCGTGACAGCGGCGCGGGTTCGGTGCGGCGCAACATTCAGCGCGCCTGATCGTATCCAGCAAGCGAAAATCGGCGCTATTGCTCCTCCGTCCAATGCGTTGGTGGTGGTATGACAGGTGCTGGTCGTTTTCGTCAGCCATTGATGAACTGCTTCGAAGATGCGTTTCTCAACGCCGATGCGAGGACGGAAAAGTCCGGTTCCCGCACGGAGCGGGCAGAAGCTGGCCCCTTGCGCCATGGCTTGGTGCCCGATGAACCGTCGGTTTCGGCTGCCAAGCGTTTTGCTCGCCGTGGTCTCAGCGAGGCTGAGTTTCGCCGTTCCGTTTTGTCCAACCTGAACGACATCGTGACGACGACGGATTTGCAAAGTGTCATCGATTTGGCGGACCTGCCGCATGTCAGCCGGTCAGTGCTCAACCATGGCATCTATGACATTACGCATCTGACGAGCGATGACGCCAACTACGCCGACATCGAGCGCAACATCGTCGCTGCGCTGATGTCATATGAACCCCGCCTGGACCGGGCGTCGGTTCAGGTGTCGCGCAAGACCGAGTTCAATGATGTGGTGCAGAAGCTTCGCATCGCGATCCACGCCAACGCCACGCACCACAGGCATGTCGTGCCCATCGAGTTTGTGGCGGAGATCGATCTGGGGGCGTCCAAGGTCACCATCTCCAATGCGGCGGGCGGCGTATGAACCGAGAGTTTCTCGACCATTACGAACGTGAATTGAAAACGCTGTATGAGCGGTCGAAGGAATTTGCCGAAGAGTTTCCTGGCGTCGCCAGCAGGCTTGGCGGCCTTGTCGAAGACCGGATGGACCCGGCGGTTGCCGGTCTCCTCGAAGGCGCGGCATTTCTCGCTGCCCGTGTGCAATTGAAGCTCAAGGGTGAATTCGAGACATTCACGACCGAGTTGCTCGATATGCTGCTGCCGGGCCTGCTCGCACCGGTCCCGTCTTTTGCCCTGCTGCGCGCGCTGCCGGACAGGAATGATCCAGCACTGGCCGAAGGCATTCATCTCAAAGCGGGTGACTACGTCGACACTGTGTTTCATGAGCGCGGCAAGTCGGGCGGCTGCCGTTATCGTCTTGTCAATGATCTTTGGATCTGGCCGTACAGTATCGAGGAAGCGGAGTTCTATTCAAGCACCGCCCCCTTGCAGGCGCGCGGCATAGAGCCCGGCCCGCAGATTGCCGGTGCCTTGCGCATTCGCCTGTCACTGCCATCGGCGGATGCGGCGTCTGGCGCATATGCGATGGCGGTAAACGCCGCGAGGCCGGACCATCTCACATTCCATGTCGTCGAGCCGATGTCAGACGGGGCTAAGCTGCACGAATTGCTGTTGTCGCGGCTCAAGCGGATCGTCATTCGCCATGAGGACAAGACTGGCGCGATCCGCCATTCGACCTTGCCGCCAGGCGCCTTGGAACCCGTTGGCTTTGAACCGGATACCAGCCTGTTTGGCCATGATGACAGGGTGTTTTCCGGCTTCCAGCGCCTGAGGGAGTATTTCGCGTTTCCGGCCAAGTTTCTTGGGTTCCGCCTGTGCGGGCTCAAGCCGGTGTTGAAGCATGTCGAGGCATCGTCGTTTGAGCTGTTTTTCGAATTTGACGAAAGCAACAAGCGGCTCACTTCGGTCATCAAGCCGCAGAGCTTTGCACTCTACGCCGTACCGGTGGCCAATCTCTTCGAGGCGACCTGCACGCCTGTCCAGATCCGTCCCCAAGATCATGAACATGCAGTGATCGTCGAACGCAGCCGTCCGCTCGATCATGAGATTGTCCGCATCCTTGATGTCAGTGCGCAGTTGACCCGCTCAAAAGAGCGCATCGCAGTTCATCCGCTTTACAGTGTGCCGCCCGGTGTGATGCCGGTCGAACGCGCGCACTATTATTCGTCCCGTCGGCTGCGCCGCCGTTGGACCGAGGTCGAACGGCGCACCGGCCTTGTCAGCACCTATCTCGGAACGGAAACCTTCATCAGCCTCAAGGAGCCGAAGCTCGCCGACGAGGCTGATCGGGTGCGCGCCCTCAATGTGCGGGCGCTGGTGACAAACCGCCATCTGACGGACAAGATGCCGCTCTCGCGCGGGCAGGCTGATTTTGTCGCGGTCGCCAACACGGCCGTTGGCTTGGAATGCATCGCGGGGCCGACGCCGCCGCGCGAAACCCAGTTCGACAGGACGCGCAGCACAGATCCGCGTGAGCCCTCGGGCGCCATGTTCTGGAAGCTTCTCAACATTCTGCAGTTCAACCATCTTGGCCTGTCCGGACGCTCCGGGGCGGATGGCGCTGCCGCGCTGCGGGAATTGCTGCTTGTCTTTGCCGATGCGTCCAATCCGGACATTGAGCGCCGCATCCGTGGCATTGTCGGCGTTGAAAGCGAACCCGTTGTGCGCAAGGTTCGCCAGCCGCACGGCTTCAGTGCGGCACGCGGCCTGCGCGTCACGATCGAGATCGATGAGTCCGCTTTTGAAGGAACGGGAGCGTTTCAGCTTGGCCTCGTCCTGAGCCGTTTCCTTGGCCAATACGCCGCCATCAATTCCTTCATCGAAACAGCGTTGCGCTCACGCCAGCGCAGCCTCTTTGCCGTGTTTGCCCCCGAGATCGGCCGGAGGGAAACGCTGTGACGCTCGAAACGCTCAAAGCTGAACCATTCCGGCACAATTTTTACGATGTCATGCGGCGGCTGGAGCGCGAAACGCCGGACAAGCCGCGCATCGGCAATGCCAACACGCGAACGGAGGACATCGTCCTTGTGTCGCAGGTGCCCTATGCCGGCTTCGCCAGCGCCAACATTGTCGAAGTGTCGCAAGCCGCTGACGGAACGCCTCGGCTGGGTGTGCGCTTCCTTGGCATGTTCGGCCCGAACGGTCCTTTGCCGATGCACATGACGGAACAAGCCCTGTTGTGGCTGCCGCAAGATCCGTCATTCGTTCGCTTTGTCGACATTTTTTCCACGCGGTTCCTGCAGCTGTTTTTCAGGGCCTGGGCCGATGCCCGCCCTATCGCGCAGTTTGACCGCATCGCTGACGACCGGTTCCAGGTTTATCTCGGCAGCTTTGCGGGAAGCGGAACGCCGGCCACGCGCGCAACCGGCCCTGACAGTGAAACGGCGCTCAGGCGCAATCTCGCCCGGCTGCCGTTTGCCGGTTTGGTCAATGGCTTCGTGAAAAGTGCGAGCCGGCTTGAACAACTGGTGCGCGGTGTCCTCGGCCTCGATGCCGAAGTCCGTGAATGGACCGGTCTTTGGCTTGTCCTGCCTGCGGGCGAGCGTTCGTCGCTTGGCGTTCAGGCCATGCAGTTCGGCAGCGATTGCATTGTCGGCGCGCGCGTCCACTCGATCAGCGACAAGTTTCGCCTGCGCATCCGCTGCCGCACGCTGGCCGAGTATGAGGCATTGCTTCCCGGGGGCGCACTTTCGCGCGAAGTGGAGGACTTGATCTTCCATTACTGCGGCCACCGCCATGCCTTTGAACTGGAACCGGGGCTTTTGAGGAGCCAGGCACTGTCCATGCAGCTTGGCCGGTCGGGGCGGCTCGGATTGACGTCGTGGCTGGCCGCCCGCCACCCGGATGACGCTCTGGCATGGCTCTGGGACGCGCATTTCGACCCGGTTGCGCGCAATGCGCCATCGGACGGCGGGCCGCGCCGGACACCGCAAGACACTCTCGACGAATGACAGGTGACGTATGACGGACATCAGCCTTGAAACAGTAACCGGCAAACTGAACAGCGTTGGTTATGATGCCTTCATGCGGTCGCTCAAGCACGCGAAATCCGAAGGCAATCGGAATGTGGAACTGGCCCATTGGCTGTTCCACATCTTGCAGAATGATCGCTCGGACCTGTCGCGTACACTTGCCAACCTGTCAGTGGACAGGGGCAAGGTGGCGTCCGAACTGGCCAAGACGATTGCAGGGTTTCGCGGCAACGAAACCGAAATGCCGGGGATTTCCAACCAGATCATCGACGTCCTCGACCGGGGCTGGCATTTCGCCACGCTGATGTTCGGCGAGTTGCAGATCAGGACCGGGCATCTCCTTGTGGCCCTGTTGAAATCGCGCGAGTTGCAGCGCGCTGTGGCTGCTGCAACCCGCACGCTGGCTGAACTTGACGCCGACGTTGTCATCGACGGGCACCGTGCGCTTTGGGCAGGGTCGGACGAGACCAGCCTGCGGCCGATGGATGGCAAGGCCGGTGCCAACACAGTCGATCCCGACGCGGAAGCGCAGGGCCGCGAACGCACCGCGCTCGGTCGTTTCACCATCGACATGACGGCCCAGGCTGCGTCAGGCAAGATGGACCCGATTGTCGGGCGGGATGCCGAAATCCGCCAGTTGATCGACGTCCTGTCCCGCAGGCGGCAGAACAATCCGATCCTGACCGGCGAGGCCGGGGTCGGCAAGACAGCCGTTGTCGAGGGGTTTGCGCAACGCATCGCCGCGGGCGATGTCCCGCCCGCCTTGCGCGGTGTCCGCCTTCTGTCGCTGGACATCGGACTGATGCAGGCCGGCGCGTCCTTGAAGGGCGAATTTGAACAGCGGTTGCGCTCGGTGATCGACGAGGTGCAATCGTCACCAACGCCGATCATCCTGTTCATTGACGAAGCGCATACGCTGATCGGTGCCGGCGGTGCGCAAGGCACCGGCGATGCCGCCAATCTGCTAAAGCCGGCCCTGGCGCGCGGCACGCTTCGCACCATCGGAGCGACGACCTGGTCGGAATACAGGCAGTATTTCGAGAAGGATCCGGCGCTGACGCGCCGCTTCCAGCCCGTCAATGTCGATGAGCCGACCGTGCCGCAATGCTGTTTCATGCTGCGCGGCATTCTGGCCAAGATGGAGGAACACCACGGCGTCCGCATTTCGGATGCCGCGCTCACGGCGGCCGTGGAATTGTCGGCCCGCTACATCCCCGCACGTCAATTGCCTGACAAGGCGGTGAGCCTGCTCGACACGGCCTGCGCCCGCGTGGCCATCAGCCAAACCACGACTCCCGCCGCCATCGCCGACATCCGCGTCGCCATCGATGCCTGCCGGAAAGAGGCGGACGCCCTGCGCGCCGACACCGAATTGGGGGCCGACGCAACCCCCCGCCTCGCCGAACTGGATCAGGAAATCGCCGCCAGGGCGTCCGAACTGGAACAGCGCGCGGCCGAATTCGAGCGCGAAAAGGCGCTCGTCGACGAAATCATCGCCGCGCGGGCGAATGCAAGAAGCGCCGACGGAACGGCCCTGTCGGCGGAACGGGTCGAGCCCGATCCGGATGCGGCTGCAACTGCGGGCACAACCGACGGCACCGCGCCCCGCGATATCGCCAGCCTCAATGCCGAACTTGGCCGCGTCGACCCGGACAAGCGGATGGTCTACGCCCATGTCGATGAGCAGGCCGTTGCGGCCATCGTCTCGGCGTGGACGGGCATTCCTGTCGGCCGCATGGTTCGCGATGAAATCCAATCCGTGCTGGGGCTCGCCGACACGCTGAACAGGCGCGTGATCGGTCAGGGCCATGGTATCGGGATGATCGCGAGACGCATCGAGACCAACCGCGCCAAACTCGACAATCCCAACAAGCCGATCGGCGTGTTCATGTTGTGCGGCCCGTCCGGCGTCGGCAAGACAGAGACGGCGCTGGCGCTTGCAGAAGCCATCTATGGCGGCGAGCAGAACATCATCACCATCAACATGAGCGAGTTCCAGGAGGCCCATACGGTTTCACTGCTCAAGGGCGCGCCTCCCGGCTATGTCGGCTATGGCGAAGGCGGCCGCCTCACCGAAGCCGTGCGCCGCAAGCCCTACTCGGTCGTCCTGCTTGACGAGGTCGAGAAGGCCCATCCGGATGTGCATGAACTGTTCTTCCAGGTCTTCGACAAGGGCCGCATGGAAGATGGCACCGGCCGCGTCATTGATTTCAAGAACACGTTGATCATCCTCACATCCAACGTCGGCACCGAAGCCATCATGCAGATGGCCGAGGAGGGCCGCACGCGGCCGGGTGTGGATGAATTGTCTGCCGCCCTGAAGCCGCATCTCACGCGGGTGTTTCCGCCGGCCCTGCTCGGCCGCATCGTCACCATTCCCTATTTCCCGCTGTCACCGGACATGCTGGCCGGGATCGTCCGCCTGCAACTCGGCCACATCGCGCGACGCTTCCGTGACAACCATGGCGCGGCCTTCACCTATTCGGAGGGGCTGCTCGCCCACATTGTCGCCTTGTGTTCGGACCCCGATTCCGGCGGTCGGATGATCGACAACATCATCACCAACACGCTGTTGCCCGACATGGCGCGGTTGATCCTGCAACGCCAGATCGAGGGTGCGCCATTCACACGCGTGACCGCCGATCATGGCGATGGCAGGTATCGGTACGACATCACTTAGATTGGAGCATGATGATGATTTACATGCTATTGGGAGTCGACGGAACAGGTGAGTACTCAGAAACAGAGTATAAAGAAAGCTTTCGAAACAGTTTTGTTAAACGTCTGACTGGTGGTGTTGCCTACCCGAATAGGGCCCATTATTTACGTGGGCCGTCCTTGGACGGCTTTTCAACGGGCAAAAGAGGGGAAGTGGCTGCATCTGAACTGACAAACTTTTTGAATTGCAATATTTTTCCAATTTCTCAGCCGAAATTGTTTTTGACCGGTTACAGCCGTGGAGGGGCGGCCGTCATTCATGCAGCAAAGATCCTGAATGAAAGAAAAATAGCAGTCGACGCCATGTTTCTTTTTGATGCAGTGGATAGGACGCCCACTGTTGATCAAAGTCTAATAAGTGAAAATGTGAAAATTGTCTATCACGCTCTGCGTGCTCCGAGCACAAAATCGCGAGAGTCGTTCGCCAATACAGGTCTGAAAGCGGCCAACCCGCGCAAGACCACTGTCATCTCGAGGGAATTTGCTTGCACGCATGGCGGTGTAGGGGGCACTCCATGGAACGGAAAAAACCCGGACGCGCTGATACAAGAGCATGGAACGCTCGCTACCAAAGCTGGAGAAAAGATGTTGTCGGCGGCCGCCTCAAGTCCTCTCTCGTTTCCCATCATGGCTCCAGAAAAGGTGCTCCTTGCCGCTGGAGGGTTGGCCGCTCTCGCACTCGGCCAAACAGGCAAGACGACTGTGAGCTATCATCTTGACCGCACCAATTCCGATGAGGTCTGGAGATGGATGAAGGGCAACTTCGATCATGAAGCCGGGCAGTGGACGATAGCCTGACAGCTTGCACCAAGTCTGCGGCATCCTTTTTCGGTGCCCCGCGTTGCCAATTCAAGCGTCTGATGTATGGCTTTCATAAGCCGATGCTTTGCCTTGAACTGAACAATGACCCCCATCACGCTTACCGTCACCAATGTCGACCGCCTGCCGGATGGCGGGCCGCTCAGCCATGTTTCGCCGGGTCGCGCATTCGAGATCGGGCGTGACACGCATCGCGACTGGACATTGCCTGACCCTGACCTGTTCATTTCCGGCCGACATTGCGAGTTCTCTTTTGACGGTCAGGACTGGATCCTCGTCGATGTTTCCCGCAACGGCACCTACGTCAATGGCGCGCGCCAACGCGTCAAGAGCCCTTATCGCTTGCGGCATGGCGATGTCCTGACGATCGGCAACTATCAGGTGTCGGTGACCATTGGCGCAGCGGCGCAGCGCATCGCGACGCCCGCCGCCGATCCGTGGGGCGGCTCTGCCCCGCAGGCCACGCCACAATCTTCGGGCGATGATTTGTGGGGCGCGTCGTCGCCCGGACCCGCACCCGCCGACAGGCGTGATTTCCAGCCGCGCAAACTGCCGCGCGCCGATGACGGGTTTCTCGATTCCTATCTCGACATCCAGCCGGTTGCCCCTCAACCGCAGCCTTCCGCCGCGTCGTGGGGCGCGTCTGGGCAGACGCCTGCGGCCAATCCGTTCGCGGCGCCCGCTCCGGCAGCGTCCTTCCCGCATGGCCAACCTCCCGTCCCGCCAGCCTTTCCGTCCGCCTTCCCGCCCGCGCCCCAGTTGGGCGCGGGATCCTTTGCGTCTGCCGCCCATGGCGAAGCGGACACGGTGGCGGCCTTCAAGGCCGGTGCGCGGTTGCCGCCGCACGCCTTGGCCAACCGTGATGCAGCGGGCCTCGCCAGTGAACTTGGCGCGATCATGCTGCTTGTCACCCAACAGATGACGCATTTGATGCGGGCGCGCGCCTCCACCAAGACATTCATCGGCGCGCGCAGCCGCACCACGATCGAGGCAGCAGGCAACAATCCGCTCAAATTCATCGCCGACCCGGCGGAAGCGCTCGACATCATGCTGTCCGGGAACCGGCAAAGCTATCTGGATGGCCGGCGCGCCTTTGAAGAGGCCTTCCAAGACCTGAAAGCCCACGAAGTCGCCACCATAGCGGCGATGCAGAAGGCATTGGCGAGGCTTTTGGAAGACCTGTCGCCAGAGTCCATTGAAAGCAAGACAGAGAAATCCGTGTTGGCCAACAACAAGGCGCGCGCCTGGAGCACGTTTGTACAACGTTGGGAAGCCAAGACAGAAGCGCATGAAAACGGCATGCTGGACGTTTTCCTGATCTATTTTTCCGAAGCCTATCAGGAGGCGACAGCCAAGTCGCGCCGATAGAATCTCCGCCAGCCGGGGCGCGCTTTGTTTTGGCCCTTGCTGCATTGGCATGTTGCAGAGCGATTTGCTTCCCGCTAGCCTTGCAGACGTTGACATCTGCGCATTCCGTGCAGCGCCATGCCGGCCAAAGCCGGAACAGCCTGCCGGACGTCATCACAGCTTGGCGTGACAGCCCGCCGGTTCACCCGCTCTCGAGCGGATGCGCCCCGCGGGTGCGGGGATGGGGATGCAAGCCAGAAGCGACATCGTGTCGATCAGCACCGGGAGGGGCAGTTTCCTGATCGGCCCGTCATCGGCCTTTGGCGCAAAGCGGTCCGTCATCACCATCCGTGAACCGCAGACGATCCACGCAGTTGTATCCGCGCTGGTGCGTCAGCAGGGCGCGGCATGCAACCTTGGCCAACTGATCCGCCGCTGGGGCATTGATGGCGGCTCGACACTGCCCGCAACCGCGGACATGCAGGCTCGCGTTCTGGACAGGGCGCTCATGTCCGGCCGCATCGCCATTGCGCAGGTTCCGGAAGTCTATCTCGGCTTCGCCAGTGGCTCCGTGGAAGCCGAGGCCGAAACGCGCGCAAAGCGCCCGCCTGCGGCGCGCGCCCTGCCTGAAAGCCTCGCTGACCGGCTGGCCTTGGTCTGCGAGATGGTCCCGCGCCATATGGATGCGGAGGCGGGGGCCGCCTTCGAAGACGCACTGAAAGGGCAGGGCACCGCCGCTATCATCGGCGTGCTGGT
>JALOTE010000051.1 GCA_025458045.1 Rhizobiaceae bacterium | reverse complement strand
GGCCCCAGCATGTCGAAGGAATAGCACATGTGCAGGCGGTCGCCGCCGGACGTGTATTCCGCCATGGTTTTCAGCGACCGGTCCTCGTCGCCCACTTCGCCGACGGCGGCGCGCGCGTCAAAGCGATCGAGCAGTGCGCGGAAGCGCTTGAGAAACGCGATGTTTTCCGGCCGTGTCTTGTCGAACAGATGGGTCTGGTGCCCGTATGGGTTGACGGCGGGCAACGCGCCGGGTGCCAGATCCACACCCGGATTGTCGCGCAGCCGCGCATCATGGACATAGAAGTTGACCGTATCGAGCCGGAAGCCGTCGACGCCGCGCTTCAGCCAGAACTCGGTGGTTTTGAGTAGCGCGTCCTGCACCGCCGGATTGTGGAAATTCAGGTCCGGCTGGCTCGCAAGGAAATTGTGCAGGTAATATTGCCGCCGCCCGGAGTGCCACGTCCAGGCCGAGCCGCCGAACACCGATTGCCAGTTGGTCGGCGGATCGCCGGCGGGCTTCGCATCCGCCCACACATACCAATCGGCCTTCTTGTTGGTGCGAGACGATTTGCTCTCGATGAACCAGGGGTGCTGGTCGGAGGAATGCGACAACACCTGATCGATCATCACTTTCAGGCCGAGTGCATGCGCCTTGGCGACCAGCGCATCGAAATCGGCGAGCGTTCCGAACACCGGATCGACGTCGCAATAATCCGACACGTCATAGCCCATGTCCTTCATCGGCGAGGTGAAGAACGGCGAGAGCCAGATTGCGTCGACGCCAAGCGACGCCACATGATCAAGGCGCTCGGTGATGCCCTTGAGGTCGCCGATGCCATCGCCGTTGGAATCCTGGAAGGAGCGCGGGTAAATCTGGTAGATCACCGCGCCACGCCACCAATCGGCATTCGGTGCTGATTTCGCCTGTGCCGTCATCTTCGCCATCGCCCGTTGCTCCGCGCTCGAATCGTTTGCGCAATCAAGCACGTTCCGTTTCGATTTTCCTCTTGCGCCGCATCGCGTGCGGGTGAAGATAGTCGGCCGGTGAGGCGCGCGCGGACGCGCTGCAACACAAGACAAGAAGACGCAGGCGCGAATGTACCAGCCAGCCGCAGACCGCTATTCAGCCATGCCATATCGCCGTTGCGGCCGCTCCGGCCTGCAACTGCCCGCCGTGTCGCTCGGCCTCTGGCACAATTTCGGCGAAGACACGGCCCATGCCACCAAGCGCGCCATTTGCCGGACCGCGTTTGACCTGGGCGTCACCCATTTCGACCTTGCCAACAATTATGGTCCGCCGCCGGGCACTGCGGAAGAAGCCTTCGGCGACATATTGCGGACCGATTTCCGCGCCCACCGCGACGAGATGATCATCTCGTCCAAGGCCGGCTATCTGATGTGGCCCGGCCCGTACGGCGAATGGGGGAGCCGCAAGTCACTGATCGCATCCTGCGACCAGAGCCTGAAGCGCATGGGGCTCGATTACGTCGACATCTTCTATTCGCACCGGTTTGATCCGGCGACGCCGCTTGAGGAGACCATGGGCGCGCTCGACCAGATCGTGCGTTCGGGCAAGGCGCTCTACGCCGGGATCTCCAGCTACAACTCCGCCCGCACGCGCGAAGCGGCGGAGATCATGAAATCGCTCGGCACACCCTGCATCATTCACCAGCCGTCTTACTCCCTCATCAACCGCTGGGTGGAGGAGGATGGCCTGCTCGACACGCTCGATGATCTCGGCATCGGCTCGATCGTTTTTTCGCCGCTCGCTCAAGGAATGCTGACAGACAAATATCTTGCGGGCATTCCGCAGGGGAGCCGTGCGGCGCAAGGCAAGTCGCTTGATCCGGGCTTCCTCAAGCCCGAAACGATCGAGGCGATCCGCGCCCTGTCCGCCATTGCGGCGCGCCGCGGGCAAACGCTGGCGCAGATGGCGATTGCGTGGGTGCTGCGTGGCGGCCGCGTGACATCGGCGCTGATTGGCGCGAGCAAGCCGGATCAGGTGCGCGAATGCGTGGCCGCGACCTCCAACCTTGAGTTCACGGCCGAGGAACTGGCCGACATCGACACCCATGCGCGTGACGCCAATATCAATCTGTGGGCGGCCTCAGCCGAAAGGGATGGGCCGCCACGCAAGCCGAAATAGCAGGCCGCGTCGCATGGGTTGGGAGGCCCCGCGGCATGGACGAGGAACCACGGTTCAGGGAGGATCAGAACCATGTCGAACACCATGAAGGGGCCGGGCATTTTCCTTGCCCAGTTTGCAGGCGACGCCGCGCCGTTCAACTCTCTTCCGGCAATCACCAAATGGGCGGCCTCGCTCGGCTACAAAGGCGTTCAGATCCCGTCATGGGACGGTCGGCTGTTCGACCTTGAAAAGGCTGCCAACTCGCAAGCCTATTGCGACGAGGTGAAGGGCGTCTGCGCCGATGCGGGTGTCGAAATCACCGAGCTTTCGACGCATCTGCAGGGCCAGCTTGTCGCGGTGCATCCGGCCTATGATGCGCAGTTCGATGCGTTCGCCCCACCCTCCGTGCATGGCAAGCCGAAGGCCCGGCAGGCGTGGGCGGTCGGGCAGATGATGAACGCCGCCAAGGCGTCGAGGAACCTTGGCCTGACCGGCCATGTCTCGTTTCCCGGCGCGCTCGCCTTTCCGTTCCTTTATCCGTGGCCGCAACGCCCGGACGGGCTGATCGATGAGGCTTTCACCGAACTTGCCAAGCGCTGGAAGCCGATCCTCAACGCGTTTGACGATGCGGGCACCGATGTCGGCTTTGAAATCCATCCCGGCGAGGATGTGTTCGACGGCACGACGTTCGAAATGTTTCTCGACAAGCTGAAGGGCCACAAGCGCTGCTGCATCAACTACGACCCATCGCATTTCGTGTTGCAGCAACTCGATTATCTGGCCTTCATCGACATCTATCACGAGCGGATTTCAGCCTTCCACGTGAAGGATGCCGAATTCAACCCGACAGGGCGCCAGGGCGTCTATTCGGGCTACGCCCCATGGAAGGAGCGCGCCGGGCGCTTCCGCTCGCTGGGTGACGGGCAGGTGGATTTTTCAGGCATCTTCTCCAAGATGGCGCAGTATGGCTACACGCGCTGGGCGGTGCTCGAATGGGAATGCTGCCTCAAGCACCCCGAGGACGGCGCAGCCGAAGGCGCGCCCTTCATTGCCAGCCACATCATCCGGCAAACGGAAAAGGCCTTCGATGATTTTGCCGGCGGCACAACCGACCGCAAGACCAACCGCCGCCTTCTTGGCCTTTCATAGGGGAAGGCCATGAAGACGGGCTTCAACCTGCTGCTCTGGACTACACATGTGACCGAGCAGCATCTGCCGATCCTCGATGAGATCGCGGCGGCAGGCTATGACGGCGTCGAAATCCCGATCTTCGAGGGCGCGCCCGAACATTATCTTTGGCTCGCCAGGGAACTGAAACAACGCAAACTTGAAGCAACCGTCGTCGGCGTTGTCGGCTCCGAGGCGGCCAACCCGATTTCGCCCGATGCCGCCATCCGCAAGGCCGGGCAGGCGCATCTCGATTGGCTGGTGGATTGTTCGGCGGCGCTCGGCGCCGACGTGCTGTGCGGCCCGTTCTATGCGCCGCTCGGCGTGTTCACCGGGCAGGGCGCGACGGCCGATGAGTGGAAGCGTTGCGTGGAGTCCCATCAGGCGATGGCGGCGCGCGCCACGCCGCACGGGCTTACAATCGCCGTCGAGCCGCTGAACCGGTTCGAATGTTACTTCCTCAACACGGCTGACGACGCGGCGCGGCTGGTGCGGGAGGTGGGCGCGAAAAACTACGGCTATCTCTACGACACGTTTCACTTCAACATCGAAGAGAAGAACCCTGTCGATGCCGCGGTGCGCACGATCAACGAGATCGTCCATGTCCACATTTCCGACAATGACCGCGGCGCGCCCGGCGACGGCCATGTGCCGTTCCGCAAGACGCTGAAGGCGCTGAACGACGGTGGCTATGACGGCTGGCTGACAGTGGAAGCCTTCGGCCAGGCGCTGCCCGCGCTCGCCGCCGCGACCAAGGTCTGGCGGCCGTTTTTCCCGTCGGAAAGCCATGTCGTGAAGAAAGCGATCAAGACCATACGCAAGCATTGGAGCGCGTGACGATGAAGCGGCCGCATCAATATTGCTTGCCATCCCTTCGTGCTTCGAGGCTCCCCCGGGAACAAGTCCGGGGTCGCACCTCAGCATGAAGGGATGGGACATTGCATCCGCCCTTCATGCTGAGGCGCCCGCTCCTGCGGGCCTCGAAGCACGAAGGGCTCACTGAAAGACAATGCCTCCATTCGGCAGCAACGTGAACATTGGAATCAAGGGGAGGGCCTCACATGGCCATTGAGGGAAAGTCAGAAGCGGCCAATGCGCCGATCCGGCTCGGCATGGTCGGTGGCGGGCAGGGCGCATTCATCGGTGGGGTGCACCGCATCGCCGCGCGCATGGACGGGCATTTCCAGCTTGTCGCCGGCGCGCTGTCGGCCAATCCTGACAGGGCCAAGGCGTCGGCCGCCGAACTCGGCCTCGCGCCGGACCGCAGCTACGGGTCATTCGAGGAGATGGCCAAGGCGGAAGCAAAGCGCGCCGACGGCATTGAGGCGGTCGCCATCGTCACTCCCAACCATGTGCATTTCCCGGCGGCGAAGGCATTCCTGAAAGCGGGCATCCACGTCATCTGCGACAAGCCGCTGACTTCGACCTTGGCGGATGCAAGGAAACTGGCAACGCTCGTGGCCGAAAGCGGCAAACTCTTCATCCTCACCCACAATTACACCGGCTATCCGATGGTGCGTCAGGCCCGCGAGATGGTCGCCAAGGGCGAGCTCGGCACCATCCGCGTGGTGCAGGCGGAGTACCCGCAGGACTGGCTGACGACGCCTTTGGAGCAGTCCGGCCAGAAACAGGCCGATTGGCGCACCGACCCGGCACGCTCCGGCGCGGGCGGCTGCGTCGGCGACATCGGCACCCATGCCTACAACCTCGCCTGTTTCGTGTCGGGCCTTGAGGCCGAAAGCCTTTCGGCTGATCTCGACACCTTTGTCGAGGGTCGTCGCGTCGATGACAATGTGCATGTCATGCTGCGCTTCAAGCCGCTCGTGCGCGGCAACCGCACCGAGCGTCCGGCCAAGGGCATGATCTGGGCAAGCCAGGTCGCGCCCGGCAATGAGAACGCGCTGAAGCTACGCGTCTATGGCACCAAAGGCGGCCTTGAGTGGCATCAGGAGGACCCGAACTATCTGTGGTTCACGCCTTACGGCGAACCGAAGCGCTTGATCACGCGCAGCGGCGCTGGCGCAGGCGCGGCGGCCGCGCGCATGAGCCGTGTGCCGCCCGGCCACCCGGAGGGCTATCTCGAAGGCTTCGCCAACATCTACGCCGAAGCGGCCGCCGCCATCCGTGCTGCACGCGGCAAGAAGGGCAAGGCCCCAAAGGACGTCATCTACCCGACCGTGAACGATGGTGTGGCGGGCGTCGCTTTCGTCGATGCGTGCGTGCGATCCTCCAAGAAGAACGGGGCGTGGGTCAGCCTTGGCTGAACCTCGGGCCGCTGGAGCACGGGAGTTGAACATGTTGACGGTCACGCTGCGTCCCGTGCAACGGGAAGACGTGCGCCCGTTGCTGGCCATGGAAGTGGCGGAGGACCAGAAAGCCTTTGTCGCCTCCAACGCCTTGACGCTGTCCCAAGCCCCCTATGAAACCGGCGCGCATGTTTTCGGGATTTGGCATGGTGAAACGCGCGTCGGGCTGCTGGCAGCTGTCGACAACCGCGACTATAAGTTTGGCGGCCCGGGCGATGACCCAAACTCCGCGTTTTTGTGGCGGCTTCTGATCGCAAGAGAGCATCAAGGGCGCGGCTTTGGCCGCGCGGCATTGCTGGACCTGTTTGAATGGGCGCGCTCCCGCGGGCTGCCGCGCATTTTCACATCCGTTGTTCCCGGCAACGCTGCGGCTGCGGGTCTTTATCAGAGCCTGGGCTTCGCCTTCACCGGACGTGTCATCGAAGACGAGGCTGAAATGGTGGTTGTGGTTCCCGGTCTGCCCTGATCTGGCACAGGCCGACGCAAGATCATGCTACTTTGTAACGACGATTCTGTTTGAAGGCAGGCCCGTTTTGTGCTTCCTTTTCACGGTCTGCGCATGGGGTAATAGCCGCGCGCGAACAGCCATGGATTGAACGCCGCGTGCCAAGTGCATTTGCCATCTGTTCCTTCCTGCCCCCATCTCGCCTGTTGGCTCAGGCGTTGTCGCAATGCGTGCGGCCCGGCGCAGGCTCATCATCAATCCAATTCCAACCCGTCCGTTGCCGGCCCTGGCGCCTTCGTCATGGTCCGAGGTCGTTTTGTCCATCCAAGCGCCCGGCGCGACGCTTGGATGCGGGTCGCCGCGCCATGGAGAGCCGTCAATGCTGAAGGGTACTGTGAAGTGGTTCAATGAAACCAAGGGCTATGGCTTCATCAAGCCGGATGGCGGCGGTGCCGACGTGTTTGTGCACATCAGCGCGCTGCAGCGTTCGGGCTTGCGCACCTTGCCGGAAAACCAGCGCGTCACCTACGAAATCGCGGTGGATCCCAAGCGCGGCAAATCCTCGGCGGTCAACATCAGGATGGACGAGTGAGCCTCGCTTTGCCCGCATGTCGTGTTGAGTGCGCTAAACGCTGTTTTCCTAACCGATGTTTGAATGCTGTCCGCATGGCGGGCGAAAACTAAGTATCTGAAAAATATAAGTAAAGCTCGGTTCGCTGTTTTGCGGCGCAGCGACGAATTTTGCATCGCACCATGCTTTTTGCCGTTGATTTGTTGAGTGATTGTTGCAACTCCTGTGCATCGCCGGTTCACCATGCGTCAGCGCATGCCCGGCGTCGGTCCTTGGAGGAGGGCCGGGCAGCGGTCGGGCGCGGTGCCCGCCGGCAAAGGGAGGTTGATCATGAGACTTTTGGGAAAAACGGCGCGCAAAGCAGGCATCGGCCTTGTCTCGGCGATGGCGCTTTCGACCGCATTGTCGACGGCCGCGCAGGCCAACGAACTGACGCTGTGTTGGGCTGCGTGGGACCCGGCCAACGCGCTGGTTGAATTGTCGAAGGAATTCGAGGCGCAGTCGGGCATCACCATGAAATATGAGTTCGTGCCCTGGCCGAACTTTGCCGACCGCATCCTCAACGAACTGAACGCGGGCGGCAAGCTCTGCGACCTGCTTATCGGTGACTCGCAATGGCTCGGCGGCTCTGCCGAGAACGGCTACTACGTCAAGCTGAATGACTTCTTCGACAAGGAAGGCATCAAGATGGAGGACTTCGCGGCCGCTGCCGTGAATGCCTACGCCACCTGGCCGAAAGGCACGCCGAACTATTGGGCGCTGCCTGCCATGGGCGATGCCAATGGCTGGTTCTACCGCAAGGACTGGTTCGAAAATCCGGAGATCATGGCCGAGTACAAGGCCAAGACCGGGGCCGACCTCGCGCCGCCGAAAACCTGGACCGAACTCAAGCAGATCGCCGAATTCTTCCAGGGCCGCCAGATCAACGGCCAGACCGTTTATGGCGCTGCGATCTTCACCGAGCGCGCGTCGGAAGGCATCACCATGGGCGCAACGTCAGCGCTCTATCCCTATGGCTTCAAATACGAAATGACGCCGGGCAAGTATGACATGGAAGGCGCCGTCAATTCCGCGGAAGCGGTTGCCGGTCTCGAAATGTACAAGGCGATCTATGATTGCTGCACGCCTCCGGGCTATACCGACAGCTACATGGGCGAAGGCCTCGACGCGTTCAAATCGGGCCAGGTGGCCATGATGATGAACTGGTTCGCCTTCATGCCCGGCATGGCCAAGGATGAGAAGGTCGGTTCGGTCACCGGCTTCTTCGTCAACCCGGCGCAGAACATCCCGGCTTCCACGCTGGGCGGGCAGGGCATCTCGGTTGTCGCCAACACCGACAACATGGAAGGCGCGCTGAACTACATCAAATGGTTCGCCAACCCTGACGTGCAGAAGAAATGGTGGGCGCTCGGCGGCTATGCCGTGCACAACGCCGTCCTCACCGATCCGGGCTTCAAGGACAGCCAGCCTTTCGCCGGCGCCTTCCTCGAAGCGATGAACCAGGTGCAGGATTTCTGGCAGGAGCCCGCCTATGCGCAGCTGCTGCAGGCCATGCAGAAGCGCCTGCATGACTATGTGGTTGCCGGCAACGGCACCGCGAAGGAAGCCCTTGACGGCCTCATCGCCGACTGGACGGTTGTCTTCGAGGAAGAAGGCAAGCTCTGACCTCCCGGTCCATGCTCCGGCTCCGCTTGATGCGGGGCCGGAGTTCCCCATGCCGCATTTGCGGCTGAACAGGCCGGCGCGGCGCATGCGCTGCCGTCACAGATTTCGGGAAACGCATCCGTGGCTCAACCAGCGGACTTGATCGGGCGCGCCGCAGCCGCGACGCCCAAGCGCATCGCCGTCAAGGTGAAGGGCATGTCGGACACGGCCATGGCGTGGCTGTTCATCGGGCCGACCATGCTGTTGCTGCTTGCCATCAACATTTTCCCGTTGATCTGGACGATCCAGCTTTCCTTCACGAATTACCGGGCGAACCGCCCGAATGCCGAGGTCGAGAATGTCGGCCTGCGCAATTATGAGCGCATCCTGACCGACCCGGATGTCTGGATGACGATGCAGACCACGGCGCAATTCGTGCTGTGGACGATCATTCTGCAAACCGTGATCGGCTTTGCGCTCGCCTATCTGATCGACCGCAAATTCCGCGGCCATGCCTTCTGGACGACCGTCATCCTCATCCCGATGATGCTGTCACCGGCGGTCGTCGGCAATTTCTGGCGCTTCCTCTACCAGCCGCAAATCGGCCTCTTCAACTACATCATCTCCTTCTTCACCGGCGTCGAACCGAACTCGTTCGAGATGCTTGGCTCGGTCAATCTGGCGCCCTGGGCGATCGTCATCGTCGACACCTGGATGTGGACGCCCTACGTGATGCTGATCTGCCTTGCGGGCCTGCGTTCGATCCCGGATTACATTTACGAGGCGGCGGAGGTGGATCGCGCTTCGCCCTGGCGGCAGTTCTGGTCGATCACTTTGCCGATGGCGCTGCCCTTCATCATGCTGGCGGTGCTGTTTCGCGGCATCGAAAACTTCAAGATGTTCGACATGGTGGTGTTGCTCACCGGCGGCGGGCCGGGCTCGGTCACGGAGGTTGCCTCCATCACGCTGAAGCGGGCGGCGTTTGAAGCGTGGCGCACGGGCTATTCGTCGGCCTTCGCCATCATCCTGTTCGTCGCGGTGTTCGGCCTGGCCAACATCTATGTCAAAGCCCTCAACAAGGTCAAAGAGCGATGAGCGGCGCATCCAAGCACCTCGCCACCGCCCATTCCGTGGTCGAACCCGGCCCCTGGGCCAAACGCATCGCCGGCACGCTCGTCGTGCTCTATGCGCTGATCACCATGATCCCGCTGTTCTGGATCGTCACGACTTCGATCAAGACGCCGCCGGATTCGATTTCCTATCCGCCGAAGATCTTCAATTTCACGCCGTCGATCGAGGGCTATTGCAACCTGTTCACGACGCGCTCGCGCCAGACGCAGGAATACATCGAAAGCCTCGGTCCCGCGACATCGCGCTGCGACCAGATCGCGCGTGACCGGTCGATGGTGGTTGTCGGCGAGAGCAATTACTGGCCGCGTTTCGTCAACTCGATCATCATCGCCTTCGGCTCGACATTCCTTGCCGTGTTCCTCGGCACGCTCGCCGCCTATGGCTTCTCGCGCTTCCGTGTGCCGCTGAAGGATGATCTGCTGTTCTTCATCCTGTCGACACGCATGATGCCGCCGATTGCCGTCGCGATCCCGATCTACCTGATGTACCGCGAACTCGGCTTATCCGATACCGCGCTCGGCATGATCCTGCTCTACACCGCGATCAATGTATCGCTCGCCGTCTGGCTGCTGAAGGGCTTCATCGACGAGATCCCCCGCGAATATGAGGAGGCGGCCCTCATCGACGGCTATACCCGCATGCAGGCCTTCTTCCGCGTGGTGCTGCCGCAGGCGACGACGGGCATTGCCGCAACCGCGATCTTCTGCCTGATCTTTGCGTGGAACGAATATGCCTTTGCCGTGTTGCTGACCTCCGGCACGGCCCAGACCGCGCCCCCTTTCATCCCGACCATCATCGGCGAGGGCGGCATGGACTGGCCGGCGGTGGGCGCTGGCACCACGATCTTCCTCGTGCCAATCCTCGTCTTCACCATCCTGCTCAGAAAGCAGCTTCTGCGCGGCATCACATTCGGAGCGGTCAGGAAATGAGCGAGAAACCCAAGCGCCCCTTTTTCCTGCGCCGCGGGCCGATGGAAAACACCGCGACCGCGCTGATCGCGCTGGGCTTCCTGATGATGTTCCAGCCGTTTGCGCTGGCGCTTTACACCTGGTCCTTCATCACGCTGCTTTTCGGCACGCTAATGTTCATCGTCGTTTCGAAGTTTCCGGAGTAGGCGATGCTGGAGAAGCTGTCCCCGATCCTGCCGTCCTCTGATATTCGCTCTACAGAAGCGTTCTATCGCAAGCTTGGCTTTTTCTCGGTGTATCAAGACGCTGAGTATTTGTTGATGAAGCGCGAGATGGCCGAGGTCCATTTCTTCATCAAAGCAGGTCATGACAAATGGTCGTGTGATCATGGGGCTTATCTCCGCCCGACCAACGTTGATGCGCTTTCCGACGAGTGGTCGGTACTTGGGCTTCCTTCAGTCGGCATCCCGCGGCTGGAAACGGCGGAAGACAAGCCGTGGGGCATGCGCGAATTGGCGTTGGTGGACGAAGACGGAAATCTGATCCGGGCCGGACAGGAGATGGCCGATGGCTGAGATCCGCATTGAGAACCTGCACAAGGCGTTCGGTGATTTCGTCGCCGTGAAGAACTCGAACTTCGTCGTGCATGACGGCGAGTTTCTGGCGCTGCTGGGGCCGTCGGGCTGCGGCAAGACCACCACGCTGCGCATGATCGCCGGCCTCGAACTGCCGACCGATGGCGCGATTTTGCTCGATGGCGAGAACGTCACCTTCAACCGCGCGCGTGACCGCGACATCGCCTTCGTCTTCCAATTGTTCGCGCTCTATCCGCACATGAATGTGCGGAAGAACATTGGCTTTCCGCTTCTCGCACAAGGTGTGCCCGCTGCCGAAATCCGCACCCGGGTTGAGGAAACGGCGAAGCTGCTGCAAATCGACCACATTCTCGACAAGCCGGTGTCCGGCCTTGCCGGCGGCGACCGCCAGCGCGTTGCGCTTGGTCGCGCCATCGTGCGGAGGCCGAAATGCTTCCTGATGGATGAGCCGCTCGGCACGCTCGACGCCGAATTCCGCGACGTGATGGTGCGCGAATTGCGCGAGCTGCACAATCGCATCAAGGCGACCACGGTCTATGTCACGCATGACCAACTGGAGGCCATGGCAATGGCCGACAAGATCGCCATCATGAACAAGGGCGTGGTGGAGCAATTCGGCACGCCGGAAGAAGTCTACAACCGACCGGCAACCCTGTTCGTCGCCGATTTCATCGGCTCGCCGGGCATGAACTTCATCCGGTTTGAGGGCGCGCTGCAGGCGGGCGACAGGGCCATTCAAATCGGTGGTGCACCGGTGGCCGTGCCTGAAATCCACGAGACGCTGACAAAAGGCCCGCGCGTTCTGGGTGTCAGGCCCGAGCATGTGCGTTTTGATCCTGCATCGCCCTTGCGGGGCACGGTCTATGAGACGGAATATCTCGGCACCACGCAGATCGTCGCGCTCGAATTGCTCGGCTCCATCGTGCGCGCCCGCACTGGTGCCGAACGCAGTTTCACGCTTGGCGAGGAGTTGGGCGTCACCTTCGATGCCAAACGGCTCTCGCTGTTTGACGCGGAGACGGGCCGCGCCGTCGACACGGCGCTGATGCGGGAAAAGCCCGTTGCGGTGGAGCCGCGCGCAAGGAAAACCGCCCATGGCTGATGTGTCGCTGAAAGCGGTGTCGAAATCCTTCGGCACCAATGCCGCCGTCAAGTCGGTTTCGCTCGACATCAAGGATGGCGAATTCATCGTGCTGCTGGGGCCGACGGGCGCGGGCAAGACGACGACATTGCGCCTCATCGCCGGATTGGAGCGTGCTGACAGTGGCGACATCCTGATCGATGGCGAGAGGGTGAACGAGGCCGGGCCGTCCGAGCGCGACGTCGCCTTCGTGTTCCAAGCCTATTCGCTTTATCCGCATCTCTCTGTCTACGAAAACCTCGCCTTCCCGCTGCGCTCGCCGGCCCGCAAGATGGCGCAGGCCGACATCGATGCGCGTGTGCGTGCCGTCGCCAAAATGGTGCGCATCGACCACAAGCTGGAAAACAAATCGACCAAGCTTTCGGGCGGTGAAATGCAGCGCGTCGCGATCGGCCGTGCGCTGGTGCGCGATCCGGCGATCTTCCTGATGGATGAACCGCTCTCATCGCTTGACGCCAAGCTGCGCGGCGATCTCCGGCTGGAACTGAAACGCATCCAATCCGATCTGGGCGCGACACTGCTCTACGTCACGCATGACCAGATCGAGGCGATGACCATGGCCGACCGCATCGGCATCCTCGCTGATGGCACGCTGGTGCAGATGGGCACGCCGCGCGAGATCTATGAGCGCCCGGCCAACATCCATGTCGCGCAGCGTCTGGGCCAGCCCCACATCAACCTGCTGCCGATGGATGTGCTTCCGGTGCAATCCGCGCCGTCCGCCGCCGCCTCCATCGGCGCGCGCACGGAGCATCTTCAGATCGAGGCGGCCGATGCTGCCGAAGGCAATGGCTGCATCGACTGGATTGAACACCTTGGTGACCAGAAGCACCTGCATTTGATCGCGGGCGGGCGCAAATTGGTCGCGCTCGCCGATCCGTTTTCGCCGTTGCAACCGGGCGACCCGGTAAAGCTGACGCTGAAATCGCCCATCTATTTCGACGCCTCCGGCAACCGCATCGCATCCTGAACACTCGCCCACGGGGAAGGCCATGGCCCATTTCATCAACACCAAGGAAACCCTCGTCACCGAAGCCGTCGATGGTTTCCTGCGCACCGCCGGCGCGGCCAATCTCGCCCGGCTCGACGGCTATCCGCAGATCAAGGTCGTGGTCGCAACCGATGCGAAAGCAAACCGCGTGGCGCTCGTTTCCGGCGGCGGTTCCGGCCATGAGCCAGCCCATGCGGGATTTGTCGGCAAGGGGATGCTGGCGGCGGCCGTCTGCGGCGAGGTGTTCGCCTCGCCCTCGGTTGATGCCGTGCTGAACGGGATTCTGGCCGTCACGGGCGATGCGGGCTGCTTGCTGATCGTGAAGAATTATACCGGTGACCGGCTCAACTTCGGGCTTGCCGCGGAAAAGGCGCGCACGCTTGGCCGCAAGGTGGAAATGGTTGTTGTGGGCGATGATATCGCGCTGCCCGACATCATCCAGCCGCGCGGCGTGGCGGGCACGCTGTTCGTCCACAAAATCGCCGGGCATGTTGCGGCGAAGGGCGCAAAGCTTGCGAAGGTGGCGCAAACGGCGCGCGCCGTTGCCGATGCGGTCGTCTCGCTTGGCATGTCGCTTTCGTCATGCTCGATCCCCGGCGTGGCGGGCGAGGACCGCGTGCCTGATGGCAAGGCCGAACTCGGCCTCGGCATCCATGGCGAGCCGGGCGTCGAACTTGTCGACTACAAGGGCGCGCGCGAGACCGCCGCGATCCTGACGGACAAATTATTTGCAGCCGTCAAACCTGCCAAATCCTATGCGCTGCTGCTCAACAATCTCGGCTCGACAACGCCGCTGGAAATGAGCGTCATCGCCAATGAAATGCTGGCGCACCCGAAGGGCAAGAAGATCAGGCTCGTTGTCGGCCCGGCATTGCTGATGACCTCGCTCGACATGCATGGCCTGTCGGCCTCACTCCTGCCGCTGACCGACGAATGGGAGGAGGCGCTGTCCTCGCCCGTCGCACCGGCGGCATGGCCTGGCGCGCATCCGGTGCAGAAGCCTGCCATCGTCAAGCTGCCGAAGGAGGCCAAACCGGCGGCAGTCAAGGCGTCCAGAAACCCCGTGCTGGCTGGCTGGATCGAGGCGGCCTGCGATGCGTTGATCACGGCGGAAGCCGATTTGAACGCACTCGACTCCAAGGTCGGCGACGGTGACACTGGCTCGACCATGGCGGGCGCGGCGCGCAGGCTGAAAGCCGGGCTCGGCAAGATGCCGCTCGCCGACACTGGCGCCGCCTTCGCCGCGATCTCCTCCACGCTGTCCACCACGATGGGCGGCTCGTCGGGCGTGCTGCTGGCGATCCTGTTTGCAGCCGCAGGTGTCGCCGCAAAAGACGGCATGCCTTGGGCGAAAGCCTTGCAAGCGGGCCTTGCCAGAATGCAGCACTATGGCGGCGCCAAAACCGGAGACCGCACGATGATTGACGCGCTGGAACCGGCGCTCGCCGCGCTCGTCGGCGGCAAGTCACTCAAGATTGCAGCCGACGCTGCGCGCAAGGGCGCTGAGGCGACCAAACGGATGCAAGCGGCCCGCGCCGGGCGCTCGGCCTATGTTTCGGCCAAGAACCTTGATGGCATAGCCGATCCTGGTGCGGAAGCTGTGGCGCGGCTGATTGAAACGCTCGCCGCGCGCTGACGCGCCAGACGCAGGGAGGACCGGCCATGGCCGATGCGAGACTCGCCGACCGCCCTGCGCCGATGATCGCCGCATTGCATCCCGGCGCGCCTGATCTTGCCGTCCTCATCCACGCAGCGCACGCGGCAATCGCCGATCACGCGGGTGAACTGGACCGGCTCGATGCCGCGATTGGCGATGGTGATCACGGAACCAACATGCGGCGCGGTTTTGCCGCTCTTCAAGTGGCAGCCGAAGACGTCGCGGCGCTGCCGCAGGCCGAGGCGCTTCAGGAGGCCGGACGCATCCTGCTCATGACCATCGGCGGCGCATCCGGGCCGCTCGCCGCCACTCTGTTGATGGCCTTGGGCCGGGCGCTGTCCGTCCGTCCAGCAAGCGAGGCATGGCGCGAGGCCGTTGCCGCTGTCGCCGCGCGAGGGCGGGCATCACCGGGTGACAAGACGGTGATTGACGTGCTGACCCCCGTCGCCGCAGCCTTAGAAACGGGTGCGGCGGCTGCATCGATCGCGCGGATCGCGGACGCCGCCTGTGCGGCGACGCGGCCCATGCAGGCGCGGCGCGGCCGGGCCGCCGCCTTGGGTGTGCGTTCCATCGGCCACATCGACCCCGGCGCGCGCTCAGCCGCGCTTCTGGCGCAAGTGTGGGCAAAATGGGCGGCCAAACAGCCATGAGCAATCGCCCCGCTGCCAATGTCGGTCTGGTGATCGTGTCGCACTCGCCTTTGATCGCGCAGGGCACGGCCGACATGGTGCGCCAGATGGTGGGTGACGAGGTGCCGCTTGCGTGGTGCGGCGGCACGGCAGACAACACGCTTGGCACCCATGTTCCCGCCATTCTCGCGGCGATTGACCGTGCATGGTCGGAACGCGGCGTCGCCATTCTGGTCGATCTCGGCGGTGCGGAAACAAACAGCGAGATGGCGCTGGAAATGATCGGCGTGGAACGTGCGCGCCGCATCCGCATCTGCAATGCGCCCATCGTGGAAGGCGCGATCATGGCGGCGACGGAGGCGTCGGGTGGCGCATCCCTGGAGGCTGTGGTTGCCACGGCGGAGGAGCTGTCGCCGCTATGAGCATCGCCGAGCCGCGACATCAGCGGCCGCTTTCCCCGGCAAATGGCCAGACGGCATCGTCATCCGTCCGGATCGCCCATGGCGATGGCCTGCATGCGCGGCCTTCCGTGCGGTTCACGCAGGTTGCCAAGCGGTTCTCGGCCGAAATCGAGGTTGCGCTTGATCCATCGTCCGGCCCGTGGGCGGATGCAAAGAGCATCATGAAGGTGATGGGGCTGAAAGCCCCGCAGGGCGCTCTCTTGCACGTGCGTGCCTGTGGGCCGGATGCCCGCCATGCCCTGGATGCGCTGGTGGCATTGGTTGCCCATGGTCTTGATGCCGCAGCCCCGTATGATGATGTGACGCCTTCACCGTCCGGCCAGCCCCATGCCTGAACCGGCCGCATCCGCCCGCTCAACGCACTGGCGCGGCTACCCCGCCAGCCCCGGACGTGTGGAAGCGCCAGTCTGGCGACCGGTTCAACCTGCTCCTGTCGCAAACCATGGCGTCCGGGAACCGGAAAGCGCGGCAGAAGCCAGACACCGTCTTGCCGATGCGATCCGTCAGGCCGCCGCTAAGGCTGAGGCCGAAATGCGGGCTGCGTCCGGGACAGCGCGGGACATCCTCACAATACAACATGCGATCCTCACGGATGATACCCTTCTTGCATCCGTCGGGGCGCGATTGCGCGATGGCGTTGCACCGGACATGGCCTGGCGCACAATGCTGGAGGCCGAGATCGCATCGTATCGCATGGCGTCCGACCCGATGTTCCGCGCCCGCGCCGCCGATTTCGAGGACGTGCGCGACCGTGTGCTTGAAGCGCTGGCCGGATTGCAGCACCAGCCGGTGATCCCGACGGGCGTCGTCTACTGCGCCGCCGACATCACTCCGCGCACCTTTCTTGCCCATGACTGGACGGGCGGCGGCATTGCGCTCGGCGGCGGCGGGCCGCTGGCGCATGTGACGGCGCTGGCGCGCCAGCGCGGCGTGCCGATGCTCACCGGTCTGGTTGCGGGAGATCAATGCGGGCCGGATGCGCGGTTGCATTTGCCGGAGACGGGCACGCCGGTGCTTCTCGACGCCGATGCAGGCGAGATGTTCGTCGCGTATGCCACAAAAAGCCGGACGCGCCGTGACACGCCGCTCCCTCGCCCCGCGCCACCCGCGATTGCGCCCCTGCCCGCCGACGTCACGCTGATGGTCAATGTCTCGACGGTCGATGATCTGGCAGGCATCGCGCCCGGCGGATGGCGGGGCGTCGGCCTTGTCCGCACGGAGTTCCTGTTTGCCGGCAAACCGTCCGACGAGACGGATCAACTGAACGCTTTCCGCAAACTGCTGGCGCACGCGAACGGACAACCGGTGATCATCCGCCTGTTTGATCACGGCGGCGACAAGCCCGGGCCCGATGATGTGCGAAACGGTATGGACCGCACATCGAACCCGCTGCTTGGCATGCGGGGCATTCGCCGCATTCTCGCGCAGCCCGATGACATCGTCCCGCAACTGCGCGCTTTGCTGCGCGCCGCCGCCGATGGTGATATCCGCATCCTTGTGCCGATGGTGACGCATCCAGGCGAGGTGGACGCGGTTTCAAGCCTTGTCGCCGACGAGGCGCGCGCGCTTGCCGCAGCAGGCATGGCGCACCGCGTTCCGCCGCTCGGGATCATGGTGGAAGTGCCGGCGGCGGCGCTGACACTGGAGCGCTTCGCTGCCGCCGACTTCTTCTCGATCGGCACCAATGACCTTGCGCAGTACACGCTCGCCATCGGGCGTGACGAACCGCATCTCGCCCATCGTTTGCGCGCCGACGACCCGGCCGTGCTGGCCCTGATCGGCATGTGTGTCCGGGCTGCTGCCGCCATGGGCAAGCCGATCAACCTGTGCGGCGAGGCAGCGGGCGACGCGACACAGATCGAGGCACTGTTTGATGCCGGCGTCCGCAGCTTTTCTGTCGCGCCCGCGTCCTTCGCCGCCGCAAGCCACGCACTGGCCGCCTGTCGCCACCGTCAGGCCGATGTGAAGGAGGTCTGACATGGCCGTCAGCCCGCGTGACCAGACAGATGACTTGATCCGCGGCTACAAGGCGCTGCTGGCGCGCATCATCGACAA
>JALOTE010000145.1 GCA_025458045.1 Rhizobiaceae bacterium | reverse complement strand
GCGATGCATGTCGGCCCCGCCTCCTTCGGAGCCCATCTATGAGCGCCGCCATTGTCCAGACGCAGCCTGTCATCGATGCCGAGGAGCAGGCCCGTGTGGCCGCCGAACGCCGCGAGAAGATCGGCCGCTGGCTCATCCCCACCATCGTCGTCATCCTCACCATCGTGCTATGGGACCGCCTTGTCGTCTGGAACGAGGTTCCGCATTACATCGTCCCGCGGCCCTACCGCGTGTGGGATGAGCTGGTGAAGGATTGGCCGTTCCTCTTGGCCGCACTTGAGACGACACTTTCAACGACGTTTCTCGGGCTCGGCATCGCCGTTGTCGGCGGCGTTCTGCTGGCCATTTTGTTCAACCAGTCGAAGTGGGCGGAGATGAGCTTCTTCCCCTATGCCGTCATCTTGCAGGTGACGCCGATTGTCGCGATTTTTCCGATCATCAATGGTTACATCGACAGCCGGATGACCAAGCTGCTGCTCGCCACCTGGCTCGTTGCGTTTTTCCCGATCCTTTCGAACACCACGATGGGGCTGCGCTCGGTTGACAGCAATCTGCGTGACCTGTTCCGGCTGAACGGCGCGACCAAGTGGCAGACTTTGATCCATCTGCAACTGCCGGCGGCGCTTCCCTATTTCCTCTCCGGCCTGAAGATCGCGGGCGGGCTCGCGCTCATCGGTGCGATTGTCGCCGAGTTCGTGGCTGGCGCGACTGGCAATTCGTTCGGGCTTGCTTCCGTCATCATCGAAGCGAGCTACCGGCTGAACCGGCCGCGCTCCTTTGCGGCGCTGGCGCTGATCGCAATTGCGGGCGTCGCGATCTTCATCGCCACGTCTTTCCTGTCCTGGTTTCTGCTGCGGAAATGGCACGAAAGCGCCATCAAGCGCGATCATTGAGGCACGGCGTGTGACTGGCTCATTGCATTTGACCAAGGACGGCGGTGTTTTGAAGCACGTGCGGCTTCACTCCTCCTCGACGGACGCCGCCCTTGCGTTTGACGCCGACGGCTGGGCCTTGGCCGACATCGCGGTCAAGGCGGGCGTGATCGCATCCATTTCCGCCGCAGGCACGCCGGAGGCTGGCGATCTGGGCGGCCGCATTGTCCTGCCTGCCTTCGTTGATTGCCACACCCATCTTGACAAGGGCCACATCTGGCCGCGCAAGCCCAATCCGGACGGCACTTTCATGGGCGCGCTGAACGCGGCCGGGGAAGACCGCGCCGCCAATTGGAACGCGCGGGATTTGGAAGCCCGCATGGAGTTCGCGCTGAAATGCGCCTACGCCCACGGCACCAAAGCAATCCGGACGCATCTCGATTGTGTCGCGCCGCAGGAAGACATTTCCTGGCCAGTGCTGTCCGAATTGCGCGCGCGCTGGCAGGGCAGGGTTGATCTGCAAGGTTCGGCGCTGACCGGCGTTGAGCAATTGCGCGATACGCGCTGGTTCACGCGGTTGGCTGACATCGTGCGGGAGCATGGCGGCATCCTCGGCACCGTCACCTACATGGTGCCGGACCTCGATGACCTTTTGGACCTGATCTTCCGGCTCGCCGCCGAGCGAGGCCTCGACCTTGACTTTCACGCCGATGAAACCGACGCGATCGAAGCCGTGTCTCTGCGTCACATTGCCGAGGCGGCCGCCCGGAATGATTTTCAGGGCAAAATCCTTGTCGGCCATTGCTGCGCGCTTGCCCGCCAGCCCTCCGACGAGGTGAAGCGCACGCTGGACGCAGTTGCCGCGCGTGACATCTCCATCGTCTCGCTGCCGATGTGCAACATGTATCTCCAGGACCGGCGCGGTGACGGCACGACGCCCCGCTGGCGCGGCGTCACGCTGCTGCACGAGATGAAGGCGCGCGGGATCACAGTCGCGGTCGCCTCCGACAACGCACGCGACCCGTTCTACGCCTATGGCGATCTCGACATGCATGAGGTCTACCGGCAGGCGACGCGGATCATCCATTTCGACCATCCGGTCGCCGATTGGCCCAGAACCGTGGGTGCCAACCCGGCTGCCGCGATGCGGCTTGATGCAGGTCAAATCAGCGTGGGCAAACCCGCCGATATGGTACTGTTCAAGGGCCGGTCATGGACCGAGCTTCTGTCGCGGCCTGAAAGCGGCCGCATCGTCATCCGGGACGGCATGCCCATTGCGGCGGAGATGCCCGATTATTCCGAACTCGATCATCTGATGGTGTGACACATGGGCATGGCCGCTGAAACACTCGCAAGCCTGAAGGCAGAGCTTGCCGGCATCGCAATCGAAGACAATGACAAGATCGTCCTGCAAAAGAGCCGCGATTTCTATTGGTATTCGCCAGTCCTTAAGTCCCGTCTGGACCATGTGACCGGCGATCTCATCGTTTCGCCCAAGACCGAGGCAGAACTCATCCGCGTGCTGAAAACCTGTTTCAAGCATGATGTGCCGGTCACGCCGCGCGGAACCGGCACGGGCAATTACGGGCAGGCGATGCCGCTTTCCGGCGGTGTGGTGCTGAGCCTTGCCGAAATGAACCGCATCATCGCCATCAAGCCGGGCCGTGTCATCTGCGAGCCTGGATGCATCGTCGGCGACATCGACAAGGCGGCGATCGCGACGGGACAGGAACTCCGCATGCACCCGTCGACCACCCACACGGCGACGATCGGCGGTTTCATCGCCGGCGGTTCGGGCGGCATCGGTTCGGCTCGCTGGGGCGGCCTGCGCGATTGGGGCAATGTCATCCGCCTGCGCGTCGTGACGATGGAGGCCGAGCCGCGCGCGCTCGAACTGACGGGCGAGGACCTGCACAAGGCGATCCATGCCTATGGCACCAATGGTATCATCACCGAAATCGAAATGCCGCTGACGGCCCATTATGAATGGGTGGACGCGATGGTGGCTTTCGACACGTTCCGCGACGCCGTCACATTCGCCAATGCGCTTGGCCGTTCGGATGGCATCCTGCTGAAACTCAATTCGGTTCTCGCCGCACCCACGGCGCATGCCTATTTCAAGAGGCACCAGAAATTCGTCACCGAGAACGACCATATCGTGCTGGTGATGGTGGCGGCGCAAAGCCATGACGCCTTCCTCACCTTCGCGCGCCGCAATGGCGGGCGGATCGTGTTCGACGAGACATCCGTGTCGGCAGAGGACAAGCAGGGCCTGCCGCCCGCCTATGAACTGTCCTGGAACCACACCACGCTGCGCGCGCTGCGGCTTGATCCGAAGATCACCTATTTGCAGGTGCTCTACCCGTTCCCGAACCAGATCGAACTCGCCTGCAAGCTGGATGAGATGTTTCCAGGCGAGATGATCAGCCATTTGGAGTTTGTCCGCTTTGACGGCGATGTGACATGCTTCGGCCTGCCGATGATCCGATACACGACCGAGGAGCGCCTCGAAGAGATCATGGACATCCACAACAAGACGGGCGCGCCGATTTTCAATCCGCATCGTTACACGCTGGAAGAGGGCGGCATGAAACAGACCGACGAGGTGCAGCTTGCCTTCAAGAAAGAGGCTGATCCCAAAGGCCTGCTCAATCCCGGCAAGATGATCGCATGGGATGACCCGTCCTATGACTACAACGCGGGCGGGGTCTGGCTGTTCAAGGGCCTGCAGCAGGCGTCTTGATGCGCGTTCTGGTGCTCCATGCCCATCCGGTGGCCGAAAGCTTCAACGGCGCGCTTTACCGCGAGATTTGCACGCGGCTTGCCAAAGCCGGGCACGATGTCGATGCCTGCGACCTCTATGCCGAAGGCTTCGACCCGGTGCTGACGCGGCAGGAGCGGCTGGATTACCACGCGCCCGACAAGAACACCGCCAATGTGGATGCGCATGTGCAGCGGTTGATGCGGGCGGAAGCACTCGTGCTCAGCCATCCGGTGTGGAATTTCGGCATGCCCGCCATTCTGAAAGGCTATCTTGACCGGGTGTTCCTGCCCGGCATCTCCTTCAAGATCGTCGATGGCAAGGTGCGGCCGAACCTGCGCCACATCAGCAAGGTGGCGGTCGTGACGACCTATGGTGCCGACCCGCTGCGCGCGTTCTTGGCGGGTGATCCGCCGAAGCGTTTTGCCAAACGGACATTGCGCTATCTGGTGAAGCCGGGTGCCGCATTTTCCTATCTTGCGCTTTACGACATGAATCGGGTCAGCGAAGAGAAACGACGCCGCTTCCTATCCCGGGCCGGCGAATTGATGGACCGGTTCTGAAGGGGCCGGTCGAGGCGCGTCCACCATGAAAGTTTTGGTCGTCTATTGCCACCCCGTCCCGGAAAGCTTCTGCGGCTCGGTGAAGAATGTTGTCGTGGAAACGCTTGAGAAGGCCGGTCACGAGGTGGACCTGCTCGATCTTTACGCCGAGAACTTCAACCCGGTGATGCCGGCCGAGGAACGCCGCATCTACAACGACATGAAGAAGCCCGAGGAGTGCGCCTATCCGGATCACGTCGCGCGGCTGATGGCGGTGGAAGGTCTCATCTTCGTCTACCCGACATGGTGGTACGGCTTTCCGGCCATGCTGAAAGGCTGGTTCGACCGCGTGTGGACGCCGGGTGCCGCCTTCAACATCAACCCGGATGGCGGCGTGATCACCTCGAACCTGCGCCACATCAAGCGGCTCGGCGTGGTGACGATGTGCGGCGCGCCGATGTGGTGGAGCTATGCGGTGGGCCATCCCGGCAAGCGCACGATCACGCGCGGCGTGCGCCAGCTCATCAATGTGAAGGCGAAGAGCTTCTTTCTCGCGCATTATTTGATGGACGTCTCCACGCCTGAAAGCCGGGCGGACTATCTGGAGAAGGTGCGGGCGAGGCTGGCGAAGCTGTGAGCGGTGTCACTTGACCAAACGGTCATATTCTTGATGGTCGCCAATCCAGAACCACACCAATCATCTTCCGCTTCGACTGCAAGTGCTCGGACTGAGCGTGTGACCCTTGCCGACCAGAGCGACCCGACGCGCTTGAAATGCAGCGACGGGTTTTTCGGATCCCTGACCAACTTGCGAAAAGCCTCGTTTGAATGCCTTTGAATGTCAGCCGGGAGCAGGTTGTAGTGTCTCCAAAAGGCCGGGCTGGCAAAATGCTTCAACCTAGAA
>JALOTE010000144.1 GCA_025458045.1 Rhizobiaceae bacterium | reverse complement strand
CGGTCAGCTGCATCAGGCGGCCCCCCTCTCGTCGAGAAGGCCAAGCGCCTTTTTGCGGTTCAGCGGGCGCGCGAAAAGTTCGGCAAGGTCACCCGCCTGTTCATAACCCTGGATCGGCGTGAATGCGAACTCGATCGACCATTTGGTCGTCAGTCCCTCGGCCTCCAGCGGATTGCCGAGACCCATGCCGCAAATGGTGATGTCGGGCCGCTGCGCGCGCACGCGGTCAAGCTGCGTGTCGACATCCTGCCCTTCCGACATCAGCACATGGGCTGGCAGCAAAGCCATTTCAGGCGCGAGATGCGTCTTGTGCAGGAAGGGCGAGCCAACTTCGAGGACATGCATGCCGGCTTCCCGCACCAGGAAACGCGCAAGCGAAGGTTCCATCTGCGAATCCGGGAAGAAGAAAGCCGAGCGGCCCGCAAGCATCGGCTTGTACAGCGAGACGGCCTTCACGGCGCGCGCGCGGCCCGCCGCCGTCACTGCTTCAAATTGATCGGCTGGAACGCCGAACGCGTCAGCGGCGGTCCGCAGCCAGGCGGTCGTCCCTTCTTCGCCGAGCGGGAAAGGCGCGGAGAGCACCGTAGCCCCCCGCCGCTCCAGTGCGGCGGCGGCAGTCCCGAGATAGGGTTGCGCCAAAAGCACGCGCGTGTTCGCCCCGATGGCAGGCAGTGCTGACGCATTGCGGCCGGGCAGGAACGAGACGCGCTCGATGCCGAGCGCGGCCAAGGTCCGGCGGAACTGGTCCTCGACCGCGTCGGCGAGTGTCCCGGCCACAATCAGCGACGGGGCGGCTGCGGCAGGTTCGGCAGGCAGGTCGGCGGCAAGCGCGGCGAGGAAATTGTCCTCGCCCTGCGTGAATGTCGTCTCGATGCCGGAACCCGAATAGGCCATCACCCGCGTGCGGCCCTTGTGGACGGCATCAAGCCGCTTGGCCGCGCGCGCCAGATCCAGCTTGATGACTTCCGACGGGCAGGAGCCGACGAGCACCAGCATCTTGATGTCAGGCCGGCGCGACAGCAGGCGGCTGACGACGGCATCCAACTCGTCATTCATGTCGGCGAGGCCGGCGAGGTCTTTTTCCTCCATCACGGCGGTCGCGAAGCGCGGTTCGGCAAAGATCATCACGCCGGCCGCCGACTGGATGAGATGCGCGCAGGTGCGCGAACCGACGACGAGGAAGAAGGCATCTTGCACCTTGCGGTGCAGCCAGATGATGGAGGTGAGACCGCAGAAAACTTCGTGCTGGCCGCGCTCACGCAGGACGGCTTGGGGGCCGCACGCGGCGGCATCGGCGGTTATGGCGCGGGGCTGGGTTGTCATGCCGCACCGCCCTTCGGCGCAGCTTCTTGTGCTTGCAGGCGCGCCAGACGCAGCTTCCACAGGAATTGCGCGGCATTGACGACATAGATCGCATAGGCGGCAAGCGCGAGCAGCATCATCTGGACCGGCGCAAGCCCGCCCATGAGGAGAAACCAGAGATAGGCTGTGTGCAGAGCGATGACGCCCATCGACACCACATCCTCCCAGAAGAATGCGGGCGCGAAGAGATACTGGCCGAAAACGTCTTTCTCCCAGACCGCTCCGGTCACCATGATCGTGTAGAGCGTCAAAGTCTTTGCGATCACCGAGACATTGGCTGCGCCAAGCCCCTCGCCCGTCAGCAGAAACCGGACGATCAGCCCGAGGCTGATCAGAAACACGAGAAACTGGAACGGCGCGAGCAGGCCCTGCACCAGCGTCCATTTCGACGCATCGCGGCGGCGGCGCTCGTCAGGCGTGTACAGCCCCGCGGGCGCCTTGTGCCGCGCGGCGTTGCCACCTGCCGCAGCGATGATCCCGACCTTGATTGAAGTGTCCGCCATGCCTGCTCCGTCGCCCCGTCGCTGAGCGTGACGAGGGCAAGGGTCAGATTAGCGCCATATCCAAAAGTGTCAATTTCTTTTGACGTTTAATACTTTTTACAGTAGCGTCCCCCCTTGACGGCGCACCGGTTCGACAATTGCCGGGCGGGGTGAGAGTCGGGCTCCGGGGCGTCATCAACAAATGCACGGCGGTTTTTCCGTTTCGGATAAAATCGGTTCTCGCAACGCTGACTGTTCGGAAAGGCTTGAAACTCCCAATCACCCCAATGACGCTGTCGGCTTTTGCCGTCATTTCCCGGCAACTCGCAACGGGGAGGTGAAGCCTTTGGCGAACCCTTTCCAAAGCGAAACGGAACAGCGCGACGCGTTCTTCGTGTGCAGTTCCGATTGCAGCGCCCTAAGTCTCTGATAAACTGGCACATCGGGGAGAGGGTGTTCATTGCGGATGCGGTGGGGCTCGGTGTTGGTTTTCAGGCTTTACGGGCGCGCATAGACATGGATATCCAAGTGACCCGTGCGAGCCAGAGGGCGTTCAACAGGGCTGAAGACGTGTTTGGCCGCCTGACGCCGGGCGCAATGGGTGAACTGGTCGCGGCCAGTGCCGGGATTGCGCTGGTTCTGTCGCGTGACGGCACCATCCGCGATGTGTCCTACAAGAGCCAGGATCTGGCGTTGTTGAAAGCGGACCAATGGATCGGCAGGTCCTTTGTCGAGATCGTCACGCCTGAGAGCGCGCAAAAGATTGCCGACATGCTGGCCGAAGTGGCGGCAAAAGGCATTTCGCGCCGCAGGCAGGTCAACCATGACGCCTCCGGCATGGAGGATTTGCCTGTCGATTATGTGCTGGTTACCGCCGAAGGCCTGGATGGTTCGATTGCGCTCGGCACCGAGTTGCGCCGCCAGCTTGAGCTTCAACAGCAATTGATTAACACCCAGATCGACCTTGAGCGTCGCAACCGCGAAGTCACGGAGAAGGCTGCGCGATACCGTGCACAGTTCAAGCTGTCGGAAGCGCCGACCATGGTTGTCGGCGGCTCGGACCTGCGGATCGCCGACGCCAACGGCGCGGCCGCGACATACTTCCAGACAACCGAAAAGAAGCTCGAGGGGTCCAATTTCGGCGCGTTGATCGAAGCTTCCGTTCGTGCAGGCGTGTTGGAGCAGATGACGGCGGCGCGCTTTTCGGGCGATCATGTGACGCTCGCCTGCCCTTTGGCGTCAGGCCAGCATGCGGAGATCAGCGTTCGCCCGTTCCGGGAAACAAGCGCCGTCAATCTCATCGTGACGGTGAACGGCCAGGGCACGGCAGCGCCCGCTGTGTCCGACCGTCGGCTTGAGGCGCAGGCGCTGGCCCTGCTGCCGGAGGCCTGCGTCATCGTCGATGAGGATGGCACGGTCATCGATGTCAACGCCCATTTCATCGAATTGGCCGGGCTGGCAGGCAAATCGCAGGTCATTGACCGCAACATTTCTGATTGGCTGGGCGCTTCCCCGGTCGACATGAACGTGCTGGTCACGCGGCTCAAAAAACTTGGGCTTGTCCGACGGTTCTCAAGCATCCTCAATGACAGCCAGGGCTCGGCGCGCCCTGTCGTCCTGTCCGCCTCCGGCTATGACAGTGGCGGGCGCCAGCGCATTGCAATCTCGATCAGCGAGAACAGCCGCACGGACGGCCATTTCCGCTTGCAGCCATCAGGTGACATCTCGGCCGCTTCCGATTTCTCCGAACTGATCGGCCGCGTGCCACTGAAGGAGCTGATCCGGGACGCCGCCGACATCATCGAGAAAATGTGCATCGAAGCCGCATTGCGCCAGACAGGCAACAACCGCGCCTCCGCAGCCGATCTGCTCGGCTTGTCGCGCCAAAGCCTCTACATGAAATTGCGCCGGTACGGGCTGGAGGATTTCTCCATTTGATGGATCGCGATTGACGCCTTGTTGCGTCAAGTCGAATTGACACTTGGCCAGACGCGGCTTTACGCTCGGGCCATGACGAGCGCACCTGTCCCCGTTCCCGGCCTGCCTGCGGTTCCAGCACCGTCCGCCGTGCTGGAGTTGCTGAAACCCGTGACGTGGTTTCCGCCGATGTGGGCCTATCTGTGCGGCACGGTGTCAGCTGGTCTTTTTGTCACCGATGGCGGCATGGAACGCCTTCCTTATGTCCTCGGTGGCGTGATTCTGGCCGGGCCCATGGTGTGCGGCACCAGCCAGGCGGTGAATGATTGGTTTGACCGTCATGTTGACGCCATCAACGAACCGGACCGTGTGATCCCGTCGGGCCGCATGCCGGGCCGCTGGGGGTTGTGGGTCGCGGTGGCAGGCACCGGCCTGTCTGCCGCCTTTGCCGTCCTCTTCGGCCTTTGGGTGTTTGTGGCGACAGTGATTGGCCTTGCTGCCGCCTGGGCTTACAGCGCGCCACCGTTGCGCCTCAAACTCAATGGCTGGCTCGGCAACGGCGCGGTCGGCTTCTCCTATGAAACGCTGCCATGGCTGACGGCCGCCGCCGCCGCCCTCGGCACCCTGCCCGATGGCCGCCTGATGCTGGTGGCGCTGCTTTACGGTTTCGGCGCGCACGGCATACTCACACTCAATGATTTCAAGGCCATCAAAGGCGACCTCGAAATGGGCGTGCGCACTCTGCCGGTGCGCCTTGGCGCAAGGGGTGCAGCCTTCTGGACCGCGTTTTCGATGCTGGGCGCGCAGGCGGGCGTGGTCGCGCTCCTGTTGATCTGGGGCAAGGATTGGCAGGCGGTTTCTGTCACTTTGCTCTGCGTCGGACAGGCGGTTCTGCTGTGGCGCTTCATCGCTGATCCCGTGTCGCGCGCCTTCGGCGTCAGCGCCTTTGGCGTGCTGATGTATGTGACAGGCATGATGATCACCGCCACCGCGCTGCCAACCGTGATCGCGGGCTGAGAGGACACGATGCGCACCTCCGGAAACCTCCTTTTTGGCCGCGCGACACCCGGTTTCGGCTGGCTGTCGATCATCCGCCTTGGCCTCGTTCAGGCATCGCTTGGCGCTGTCGTGGTGCTGACGACCTCCACGCTCAACCGGGTCATTGCCATCCAGATGTCGCGGCCTCTGTTCGGCCATGGCTCGGATGTCAGCCGCGTCGGCCGCACGGCGTGGATCATCGGCGGCATGGCGCTGCTGGCGCTGGCCGGCACAGGAGCCGCAGCAACAACCCTGCTTTTCGAGCAAAGCTTCGCTGCCGGATTGGCGGCAGCGATCCTCGCTTATCTGCTCATCGGCATCGGCATCGGCGCGTCCGGCACATCGCTTCTGGCCCTGCTCGCCAGCCGCACCGCGCCGGCACGCCGCCCTGCCGCGGCCACCATCGTCTGGATCATGATGATTGCAGGCATCGTTGTCACGGCCGCAACCACGGGCCGCCTGCTCGACCCCTATTCACA
>JALOTE010000050.1 GCA_025458045.1 Rhizobiaceae bacterium | reverse complement strand
GGCTATGCCGGGTTCGAGGACCTCTACCGTTCCGGCACCATCCGCGAGGTCGCCTGCATGGCCCATGTGCGGCGCAAGTTCGTCGACATCCACCGATCACAGGGCTCGCCCATCGCGGAAGAAGCCATCGGTCGGATCGCCAAACTCTACGCCGTCGAGAAGGAGGCCCGCGGCCCGCCGCCAGATCGCCGCACTGAGCTGCGCCGCGCCCATGCCGCCCCGGCCTTCGACGACCTGGAACGATGGCTGGACATGCAACTCACCACGATCTCAGGCAAATCCCCGCTGGCCGGAGCAATCCGATACGCCCTCACACGGATGGAACGTCTGCGCCCCTACCTCGACCACGGCATCCTTGAACTCGACAACAACGCTGCCGAACGCAGCATGCGCGCCGTCGCCCTGGGACGGAAAAACTACCTCTTCGTCGGCTCCGAGGCGGGCGGCAAGGCCGCCGCCATCGCCTACACCCTGATCGAACGGCCAAACTCAACGCCGTCGATCCCCACGCCTGGCTCGCCGACACCCTCGCCCGTATCCCCGAATACAAGATCACCAAGGTCGATGACTTGCTTCCATGGCGATGGAACGGATAGAGGTCAGGCCGGACGCTTACTGGGCTCGGGTCCGTCCTGTGGATCAACGGGTGCATCGTGCGCGCGTTTCCGATCACTGTGGTGCGGGCGTGACCGCTCGTCGTCACAACGCGAGCGGCGCTGGCGTTCAAAGCGCTTTGGGGTTGACTTAAATCGATTTATCTCAACAATGCGTTTCAGTCTTCGTTTCCGTATGCCGCAAAGCGGCGCGCGGGCGTCGGCACTTTGGCGGAAGTTTAACTCTTCGCCATTATGCCTCGCCCCAACGCATCCTTTCATTCAATGACCGGGATTGGACATGAACGTGGCAGTCAAAGCAAAACCCGCGCCGAAGTTGGAAGCCGCATCGTCGGCTTCGCCGCTGCAGGAGCAGATCCTCGCACGACTCAAATATGACATCGGCAAGGAGCCTTCGGTCGCCAAGGCGCATGATTGGCTGGAGGCTTCGGTGCTGGCGGTGCGCGACCGTGTCGTCGAAGCCTGGATGGAATCGACGCACCGCACCTATGAGGAAAAGGGCAAGCGGGTCTATTACCTGAGCCTGGAGTTCCTGATCGGCCGCTTGATGCGCGATGCCGTGTCAAACCTTGGCCTGATGGACGAATTGAAGTCGGCGCTATCGGCGCTCGAAGTCAATCTCGACGCGATCTCGGCGCTTGAGCCGGATGCCGCGCTCGGCAATGGCGGTCTTGGGCGCCTTGCCGCCTGCTTCATGGAATCGATGGCGACGGTCGATGTGCCGGCCTATGGCTACGGCATCCGCTATGTGCACGGGTTGTTCCGCCAGCAGATCACTGATGGCTGGCAGGTCGAGTATCCGGAAACCTGGCTGAACCACGGCAATCCGTGGGAGTTCGAGCGGCAGGAATCGGCTTATGAGATCGGTTTCGGCGGTGCGGTTGACATGGTCGGCGAAGACAAGGACGGAATGGCACGGTGTGTCTGGCGGCCGCATGACAAGGTGATCGCGACTGCGTTTGACACGCCGATCGTCGGCTGGAAGGCGCACCGCGTCAACACGCTGCGTCTGTGGTCCGCCTCGCCGGTTGATCCGATCCGGCTGGATGCTTTCAATGCCGGCGACCATGTCGGCGCGCTGCGTGATTTCACACGAGCCGAAACGCTGACGCGCGTCCTTTATCCGGCAGACTCGACACCCGCCGGGCAGGAATTGCGGCTGCGGCAGGAGTATTTCTTCTCGTCGGCGTCGCTCCAGGACATTCTGCGCCGTCATCTCATGCAGTTCGGTGATCTGCGGTCCTTGCCGCAAAAGGTTGCCATCCAGCTCAACGACACGCACCCGGCGATTTCGGTCGCCGAGCTGATGCGCCTGCTCGTCGATGTGCACCGGCTTGACTTCGATCTCGCATGGGATCTGACGCGTGAGACGGTGAGCTACACCAACCACACGCTGCTGCCGGAAGCGCTGGAAAGCTGGCCGGTTCCGTTGATGGAGCGGCTGCTGCCGCGTCACATGCAGCTGATCTATGCGATCAACGCCAAGATCCTGCGCGAGGCGCGCAAGGACAAGGGCATGGGCGACGAGCAGATCCGATCAATCTCGCTGATCGACGAGGGCGGCGAACGTCGTGTGCGCATGGGCAATCTCGCTTTTGTCGGCTCGCATTCGATCAACGGCGTTTCGGCGCTGCACACAGATCTGATGAAGATCACAGTCTTCAAGGATCTGCATGCGCTGTATCCGGGCCGCATCAACAACAAGACGAACGGCATCACGCCGCGCCGCTGGCTCCAGCAGTGCAACCCCGGCCTGACAGCGCTCCTGCGTGAGACGATCGGCGACGCCTTCATGGATGACGCCGAGAAGCTGAAGGCGCTGGAGCCGTTCGCCAAGGACAAGAACTTCCAAAAGGCGTTCATGGCCGTCAAACGCGACAACAAGGTGCGCCTGCAACAGCTCGTGCAGCGCCGTCTCGGCCTGAAGATCGACCCGGATGCGCTGTTCGATGTGCAGATCAAGCGCATCCACGAATATAAGCGCCAGCTTCTCAATGTGCTGCACACCGTCGTGCTCTATGACCAGATGCGCTCGCATCCGGAGATCGACTGGGCGCCGAGGGTGAAGCTGTTTGCCGGCAAAGCGGCGTCCAGCTACCACAATGCCAAGATGGTGATCAAACTCGCCAATGACGTGGCACGCACGGTCAATTCCGATCCGGCGGTGCGCGGGCTGCTCAAGGTCGCATTCATCCCGAACTACAACGTGTCGCTTGCCGAAGTCATGATTCCAGCCGCAGACCTGTCGGAACAGATCTCGACCGCCGGCATGGAAGCTTCGGGCACGGGCAACATGAAATTCGCGCTCAATGGCGCGCTCACCATCGGCACGCTCGATGGGGCGAACGTCGAGATCCGTGAGCATGTGGGCGCTGACAACATATTCATCTTCGGCATGGAAACGCATGAGGTCGAGGAAGCGCGCGCCAAGGGCCACAACCCGCGCGGCTTGATCGACGCGCACAAGGAACTGCGCCAGGCGCTGAATGCGATCGGGTCAGGCGTGTTCTCGCCGGAAGATCCGGGCCGCTATGCCGGACTCGTCGGCGGCCTGTATGACCATGACTGGTTCATGGTCGCCGCCGATTATGCCGACTATGACCGGGCGCAGCGTGATGTCGATGCCCAATGGAACGATCCGTCCGGCTGGGCCGAAAAGGCGATCCTCAACACGGCGCGTGTGGGCTGGTTCTCGTCCGACCGCACGATCCGCGAATATGCACGTGACATTTGGGGCGTGAAAGCACTGGAAACCTGATCGCGTTTCGCGCACAGTCCGCGCCATGGGGGGAGTTCCATGGCGCGCAAGACAAAAAGCGATGCGCCTGAAGCGAAGGCGTTTCCGGCGCTCGATGCAGCCGGGATCGAGTCAATCGTTTCAGGCCACCATTCCGACCCGTTCGGCGTGCTGGGCGTGCATCAGGCGGGCGGTATCATTTTTTCCCGCGCCTTTGTCGAAGGCGCCGAAACGGTCGATGCGGTCACTCTTGATGGCCAGCCTTGCGGCACCCTTGCGCGGCGGCATCACGCCGGCTTCTTTGAAGGCGCGCTGACGCTGACGAAACGCCAGCCCGTGCGATTGCGGGCCAAGCGCGGCAATGATGAGTGGATTGTCACCGACGCCTATTCCTTCGGCCCCGTTCTTGGCCCGATGGATGATTACCTGATTGCCGAAGGCACGCATCAGCGCCTGTTCGACAAGATGGGCGCGCATGTGATGCATCATCAAGGCGCGGACGGCGTGCACTTCGCTGTCTGGGCCCCCAATGCCCGGCGCGTCTCGGTCGTGGGGGATTTCAACGCGTGGGACGGCCGCCGCCACGCCATGCGCCTGCGGCGCGACACCGGCATCTGGGAAATCTTCGTTCCCGACATCACGCCCGGCGCGATCTACAAATATGAAATTGTGTCGTCCAACGGCGTGACGCAGCCCTTGAAGGCCGATCCATTCGCATTCCAGTCGGAGATGCGGCCGAAGAACGCGTCCATCGTGGCGCGGCCTTTCGCCCATCATTGGGGCGATGCCGCACACCGCAAGAGCTGGAAAGGCAATGACCAGCGCCGCGTGCCTGTCTCTATCTACGAGGTTCATGCCGGGTCATGGAAGCGCGGGCCGGAAGGCCGGTTCCTCACCTGGGATGAACTCGCCGATGACCTGATCCCCTATTGCGTCGACATGGGCTTCACCCATATCGAGTTTCTGCCTGTCTCCGAACACCCTTACGACCCGTCATGGGGCTACCAGACGACCGGGCTTTACACGCCGTCGGCGCGGTTCGGCGAACCGGAGGGCTTTGCCCGTTTCGTCGACGGTGCGCACCGTGCCGGGCTGGGCGTCATCCTTGACTGGGTCCCCGCCCATTTCCCGACGGACGCCCACGGCCTCGCCCGCTTCGACGGCACGGCGCTTTATGAACATGAAGACCCGCGCCAAGGCTTCCACCCGGATTGGAACACCGCGATCTACAATTTCGGCCGGAGGGAAGTGATGAGCTTCCTCGTCAACAATGCGCTGTTCTGGTGCGAGCGCTACCATGTCGATGCGCTCAGGGTCGATGCGGTCGCATCCATGCTCTACCTCGATTACAGCCGCAAGGACGGTGAATGGATTCCCAACAAGCATGGCGGACGCGAAAACCTTGAGGCCGTCGATTTCCTGCGGGCGATGAACAAGGCCGTCTATGGCGTGCATCCCGGTGCATTCACTGTGGCGGAGGAATCGACCGCCTGGCCGAAGGTTTCAGCACCCGTGCATGAGGGCGGGCTCGGTTTCGGCTTCAAGTGGAACATGGGTTTCATGCATGACACGCTGCAATATCTGGCGCGTGACCCGATCCACCGCCGCCATCACCACAATGAACTGACCTTCGGCCTGCTTTATGCGTTTGGTGAAAACTATGTGCTGCCGCTCAGCCATGATGAGGTGGTGCATGGCAAGGGCTCGCTGTTGAAGAAGATGGCGGGCAGCGACCTTGAAAAATTCGCGACGCTGCGCGCCTATTACGGCTTCATGTGGGGTTACCCGGGCAAGAAGCTCCTGTTCATGGGGCAGGAGTTTGCGCCTTGGGAGGAGTGGAGCGAGGCGCGCGCGCTGGACTGGCACCTGACGGACAGCCACCTGCACGGCGGCATGCAGCGCCTTGTGCGGGATCTGAACCATGCCTATCGCGACACGCCGGCGCTGCATCAGCGTGACAATGAGGGCGAAGGTTTTGAATGGCTCATCGCCGATGACGCGCAGAACTCCGTCTATGCCTGGCTGCGCAAAGCGCCGGGCGAGCCGCCTGTCGCCGTCATCACCAATTTCACCCCCGTTGAACGCACGGGCTATAGCGTGCCCCTGCCTCTTGCCGGGCGCTGGCGTGAAGTCATCAATACCGATGCACCGGTTTACGGCGGCGGCGGGCGCGGCAACATGGGTGCGGTGATCGCCACCGAAAGCGGTGGACAGGGTGCGGCCCTGTTGACGCTGCCGCCGCTCGCCACCATCATGCTTCAATACGAGACGCCTCCGGCAACCGGCACGAAGGCGCAAGGGAGGGACTGAGCATGGAGCACCGCAACCAGCCGCTTGCACGCGATGCCATGGCCTATGTGCTGGCGGGGGGGCGGGGCAGCCGCCTGATGGAACTGACAGACCGGCGTGCCAAGCCCGCGGTCTATTTCGGCGGCAAGACGCGCATCATCGATTTCGCCCTGTCGAATGCGCTCAATTCCGGCATCCGCCGCATTGGCGTCGCGACGCAGTACAAGGCGCATTCGCTGATCCGCCATTTGCAGCGCGGCTGGAACTTCCTGCGGCCCGAGCGAAACGAGAGCTTCGACGTGCTGCCCGCCTCGCAGCGTGTGTCGGAAACGCAATGGTATGAGGGCACGGCGGACGCCGTGTACCAGAACATCGACATCATCGACAGCTACGGCGTCCAGTATATGGTGATCCTCGCCGGGGATCACATCTACAAGATGGACTATGAGTTGATGCTGCAGCAGCACGTCAACCAGGGTGCAGACGTGACTGTCGGCTGCCTCGAAGTGCCGCGCATGGAAGCGACAGGTTTCGGCGTCATGCATGTGGATGGCGAGGGGCGCATCATTGATTTCGTCGAGAAGCCCAAAGACCCGCCTGCCATCCCCGGCAATCCGGACATGGCGCTGGCGTCGATGGGCATTTATGTTTTTACGACGAAATTCCTCATCGACCAGCTGAAACGCGATGCGGCCGAACCCGGTTCCAGCCGTGATTTCGGCAAGGACATCATCCCGCATATCGTCAAGAACGGCAAAGCCGTGGCGCACCGTTTTGCCGAAAGCTGCGTGCGCGCTTCCATTGAGAACGAAGCCTATTGGCGCGATGTCGGCACCGTGGATGCCTACTGGCAGGCCAATATCGACCTGACGGATGTGCTTCCCGAACTCGATCTCTATGATCGGTCATGGCCGATCTGGACCTATGCCGAGATCAAGCCGCCGGCGAAATTCGTGCACAATGAAGACGGCCGGCGTGGCTCGGCGGTTTCATCGCTTGTGTCGGGCGACTGCATCATTTCCGGCTCGAATGTGCATCGCTCGCTCTTGTTCACCGGCGTGTTGTGTTGCTCCTACTCCTCGCTCGACGAGGCAGTGGTGCTTCCCGACTGCATCATCGGGCGTGGCGCGAGGTTGCGCAAAGTGGTTGTGGATCGCGGTGTGAAGATCCCGCCCGGCCTGATTGTCGGCGAGGATCATGACCTCGACGCCAAACGCTTCCGCCGCACGGCATCCGGTGTCACGTTGATCACGCAGGATATGTTGATTGCGGCGGGCCTCGCTGACGGCTGACGGCCAGAAAGGCAAGCACCACATGCGCGTGCTTTCGGTTGCCTCCGAAGTGTTTCCACTGGTCAAGACCGGCGGCCTCGCCGATGTGGCCGGCGCGCTCCCGGGCGCGCTGGCGCGCCATGGTGTGACCGTCACCTGCTTCCTGCCGGGCTATCGCGCCGTGATGGGCAAGATCGGGGCTGCGCGTGTCATCCATAATTTCGGAGATCTGTTCGGATCGGCGGCGCGGCTGCTTGCCGCTGAACATTCCGGCCTTGATCTGGTTGTGCTGGATTGCCCGGCGCTGTTTGACCGGGAAGGCGGACCCTATGGCGACGCCACGGGGCGTGACTGGGCCGACAATTGGACACGCTTCGCCGCGTTTTCCGCGGCGGCGGCGGCCCACGGGACAGGCAAGGCCGGCGGGCCGGCATTCGACCTCATCCATCTGCATGATTGGCAGGCCGGTTTGACCGCTGCCTATGTGGCGCATGGCCGCGGCAACCGGCCGCCCGTGGTGACCACCATCCACAACATGGCGTTCCAGGGCCAGTTTTCGCCTGCGATTTTCCCTGCGCTCGGTCTCCCGCCGGAAGCCATGAGCGTCGACGGTGTGGAATATTACGGCGATGTCGGCTATTTGAAAGCCGGCTTGCAATATGCCGAGGCGATCACCACCGTCTCGCCCAGCTATGCGGAAGAGATCATGACGCCGGAATTCGGCATGGGGCTGGACGGTCTCATCCGCGCCCGGCGTGACCAGTTGCATGGCATCGTCAACGGCATCGACACGGCCGTGTGGAACCCGGCGACGGACCCGCATCTGGCCGCCACCTTCACTTCCGCCACGCTGGAACGGCGAGCCGCCAACCGTGCGGCTTTGGAGCAGCGTTTCGGGATCAATGCCGGCAGCGGGCCACTGCTTGCCATTGTCAGCCGCCTGACCTGGCAGAAAGGCATCGACCTTGTCGCAGCGCTGGCCGACCAGATCATCCAGCTTGGCGGCAGCCTTGTCGTGCTCGGATCCGGCGATGCGACCATAGAGGCCGACATCGGCGCCGCGGTTCAGCGCCATCCGGGGCGGATCAGCCTGATCACCGGCTATGACGAGCCGTTGTCCCACCTGGTTCAGGGCGGCGCCGACATTCTGCTGGTGCCGTCGCGCTTTGAGCCGTGCGGGCTGACGCAGCTGTGCGCGCTGCGTTATGGTGCCATTCCGCTTGTGGCGCGCACCGGCGGGCTTGCAGACACGGTGATCGACACCACCCACGCGACGCAGACGGCGAAGGTGGCGACAGGCTTCCAGTTTGCGCCAGTGGCCCGCGAACCCTTCGCCCGGGCGCTGCGCCGTGCCGTCGAGGCGCACGCAAACCGGCCAATGTGGTTCGCCATGCAGAAGAGGGCCATGGCGAGCGATGTCAGCTGGGACCAGAGCGCCGCGCTCTACGCGCAGCTTTACCGGTCGCTGGCGCAACCTGATCCGCAACGGCTGAGCGCGTGAACCGGCAGGACACCGCTTCGCCACGCGAAGGCACCTGCCTGACGGCAGACGGTCTCCACGCTGTCATCTACAGTGAAACCGCATGTGCGGCGTGGCTCTGCCTGTTCGACAAAGCTGGCCGGGAAGCCGCCCGTTTGCCGATGGCGCGGACGGAAACCGGGTTTGAGTGCCATGCGCCCGGCGTGACGGCCGGGCAGCGCTATGGCTTCCGCACCGATGGGGACTGGAACCCCGATCAGGGCCTGTTCCATGACCCGGCCAAGCTGCTTGCCGATCCCTATGCCACGCGTTTCGACCGGCCATGGATTTTTGATGCCCGGCTTTCCGCCGCCCGCAACGAGCTGATCGACACCGCACCCCTCGTGCCCAAGGCGATCATTGAAAAGCCGGCTTACAGGGATATGAAGCCTGCCGTTTTCAAACGCGGCGGGCTCATTTATGAGGTGAATGTCCGTGCATTCACCATGCTGCATCCCGACGTGCCGGAAGCCGACCGCGGTACAGTGAAGGCGCTGGCCCACCCGTGTGTCATCGCGCATTTGCAGCGTATCGGTGTTTCCGCGGTGGAACTCATGCCGGTGACGGCATGGATCGACGAGCGCCATCTGCCGCCGCTCGGGCTCAGCAATGCGTGGGGCTACAACCCGGTCACTTTCATGGCGGTCGATCCGCGCCTCTGTCCCAGCGGAATTGCGGATTTGCGCAAGGCGACCGACGCGCTGCACAAAGCCGGGATCGGCATGATCCTCGACCTCGTGTTCAACCATAGCGGCGAAAGTGACCGGTTCGGGCCGGTGATTTCTCTGCGCGGTCTGTGCGGGCGCTCACCCTACCGGATGCATGATGGCCAGCCCGGCCATCTGGTCAATGACACGGGTTGCGGCAACACGGTCCAATGCGACCATCCGGCGATGCGGCGGCTGATCCTCGCCTCGCTTCGCCATTTCGTCCTTGCAGCCGGGGTTGACGGGTTCCGTTTTGATCTCGCCCCCATCATGGGGCGCGATGCCCATGGGTTCCGCCGCGATGCGGTTCTGCTTTCGGAGATAGGGGAGGATCCCGTGCTCAAGGATCGCGTGCTGGTCGCCGAACCATGGGACATCGGCCCGGGCGGCTATCAGTTGGGCAATTTTCCGCATGATTTTCTCGAATGGAATGACCGTGCGCGCGATGACATTCGCCGCTTCTGGCGCGGCGATGATTGGACGCTGGGCGCGCTGGCGACCCGGTTGGCCGGTTCAGCCGACATTTTCAACCACAACCACGCGCCAGCTACGCGCACGGTCAATTTCATCGCCGCCCATGACGGCTTCACGCTTGCCGATCTTGTTGCTTATTCGGCAAAGCACAATGCGGCCAATGGCGAGGATAATCGCGACGGTCACAATGAAAACCATTCCTGGAACAATGGCATCGAAGGCGAGACGGAGGATGCCGCCACCCGTGCCGCGCGGCGCGCCGATGTGAAGGCCCTGCTGTCCACGCTGTTTGCCATGCGTGGCGCGATCATGCTGACGGCGGGCGATGAGTTCGCCCGCACCCAGCATGGCAACAACAACGCCTATTGCCAGGACAATGCGGCGTTCTGGGTGGATTGGGCGGCACGCGACATTGAGATTGAACGCCATACGGCATCGCTGGCTTCTTTGCGGGCCCGCCATGCCGCGTTGCGAGATGACCGGTTTTTAACTGGCGAAAAACACATTGGTGGTTATCCAGATGTGGACTGGCAGCGGCTGGATGGTGCGCCGATGCAAGCGCCCGACTGGGATGATGCGTCTGCGTCCAGCTTGATGATGGTTCTGGCTGACATGGACGACGCCGGAGCCGCGCGTCTCGCCGTGGTGTTCAACCGTTCACGCGAAGCGCCCGCCCTTTGGCCGCCCGCCCGCAGGGGCTGGCGCTGGCGCGACGGGCTGACAGGAACGCCGTTCAGGCGCGGCGCAACCATGCCGCCGCGCTCGGTGCTGTTCCTTGAGGAATTTCAGCCGGGATAGGCAAGCGCCTTCTGGCGCTGGTGGCCCAAGCCTTCCACCGTCAATTCCATCACATCGCCAGGCTTCAGGAAGCGTTGCGGCTTCATGCCCATGCCCACGCCTTCCGGTGTGCCCGTGGTGATGATGTCTCCCGGCACCAGGCGCATGAAGCGGCTCATGTAGGAGATGATCTCGGCGACCGAAAAGATCATGTCGGACGTGGATGAATTCTGAACCCGCTCGCCATTCACCGAGAGGGACAGCGCAAGATTCTGCGGATCGGGCACCTCGTCGGCTGTCACCAGCCAGGGGCCGATGGGGCCGAAGGTGGGGGCGGATTTACCCTTCACCCACTGGCCGCCCTTCTCGATCTGGAAGGTGCGCTCGGAGAGGTCATTGACGACACAATAGCCGGCCACATGGGCGAGCGCGTCTTTCTCGGCCACATGCTCGCAGGGCGCGCCGATGATCACGCCAAGTTCGACCTCCCAGTCCGTCTTGACGGAGTCCTTCGGGATGATGATGTCGTCATTCGGGCCGTGCACCACGCCCGCCGCCTTGTTGAACAAGACCGGTTCCGAGGGCGGCGTCGCGCCGGTTTCGGCGGCGTGCTTGGCGTAGTTCAGCCCGATGCACCAGAAATTCGGGACAGACGCCACGCAAGGGCCGAAGCGCCGCACGGGCTCGATGATGTCGAGGCGCTCAGGACGAAGCTTGCGCAGTTTCTCCAGCGCCTTGAGGCTGACCGCCTCGCCGGCGAGCAGCGGCACATGGGCCGAAAGGTCCCGCCATGTCCCATCCGATGCCATGATGGCTGTCTTTTCTTTTCCCTTTGCGCCGATGCGTGCAAGTCTCATCACTGGTCCTCCCGAACACCCTCATGGCGTGTAGCGCGCCTTGTCTTGCAGGGCAAACAAGCCGATGCCGCTTTGAGGCCATTGGCGCGTCGGTTGAGCCGTTACCCATCAGGCATGATCGAAGCCGATTACATCATTGTCGGGTCGGGTTCCGCCGGTGCCGCGCTCGCCTATCGCCTCAGCGAGGATGGACGGCGTTCGGTTGTCGTCATCGAGGCCGGCGGCACGGACGCCGGACCGTTCATCCAGATGCCTGCCGCACTGTCCTATCCGATGAACATGGGCCTTTATGACTGGGGTTTTTCAACACAACCCGAGCCGGGGCTGGGCGGGCGCGTTCTGGCAACGCCGCGCGGCAAGGTGATCGGCGGTTCATCGTCGATCAACGGCATGGTCTATGTGCGCGGCCATGCCAAGGATTTCGACCATTGGGCCGAACAGGGCGCGACCGGCTGGGATGCGGCAGGCGTGCAGCCCTATTTCAAGCGGATGGAGCATTGGCACGGCGGCGATGAGGTTGAAGACAAGGCCTCGCGCGCGCTGCGCGGCACGGACGGTCCGCTTCATGTGACGCGCGGGCGGAGGGCCAATCCGCTTTATGCCGCTTTTCTTCAAGCCGGACAGGAAGCCGGCTATCCTTTGACGCAGGATTACAACGGCCTCTCGCAGGAAGGGTTCGGCGCGCTGGAGATGACAGTCTGGAACGGGCGGCGTTGGTCAGCGGCCAGTGCCTTTCTGAAGCCGGCATTGAAACGCGGCAATTGCCGTGTGGTGAAGGCATTGGCGCGCCGCGTGGTGTTTGAGGGGCGCAAGGCTATCGGCGTCGAGGTGCGGCGCGGCGGCGCAATCGAGATCATGCGGGCACGGCGTGATATCATTCTGGCCGCATCTTCCATCAATTCGCCAAAGCTGCTGCTCGCCTCTGGCATCGGCCCCGCCGCAGAGTTGCAGGCGTTGGGCATTCAGGTGGTTGCCGACCGCCCGGGCGTCGGCCGCAACCTGCAGGACCATCTGGAGGTCTATGTGCAGGCCAAAAGCCTGCAGCCCGTCACGCTCTACAAGCATTGGAACCTCATCTCCAAAGGGTTGATCGGCGCCGAATGGCTGTTTCTCAAGCAGGGGCTTGGCGGCACCAATCATTTCGAGACCGGCGCCTTCATCAAGTCATCGCCGCAGGCGGACTATCCGGACATCCAGTTCCATTTCATCCCGTTTGCCGTGCGTTACGACGGCAAGGCGGCGGCAGGCGGCCATGGATATCAGATCCATACCGGCCCCATGCGCTCCAAGGCGCGCGGCGCGGTTGCGCTTGCCTCACCCGATCCGGAAGCCAAGCCGTTGATCCAGTTCAATTATATGAGCCATCCGGATGATTTTCCGGAATTCCGTGCCGCCATCCGCGCCGCCGTCAATGTGTTGCATCAGCCGGCGATGACGCCATTCTTCGGCGGCATGATCCAGCCCTTGCCGCGCCAGATGGAGGACGCGGCGCTGGATGATTTCATCCGCGAACACGCCGAAAGCGCCTATCACCCGTGCGGGACTTGCCGGATGGGCGCGGCGGATGACCCGTCAGCCGTTGTCGATCCGACCTGCAAGGTCATCGGCGTCGAGGGGCTGCGTGTCGCGGATTCATCTATTTTTCCGCGCGTCACCTATGGCAATCTCAACGCGCCGTCGATCATGACGGGCGAAAAGGCCGCCGATCATGTGTTCGGGCGGATTTGATTTCAGGACGACGGACCGCGGCGCAGAAATGATCAACGAAGCGGAATGGCGTTGGCCGCCTTGCCCGATTGATACAAAGCCGACAACTCATCATAGATCAGAGCCAGTCGCTTGACCTGCTGCCCGCGTGCCTCAGATGCGTGGTCGCGGATTGATCGTGCGATCCAGAAGCTGTTCTTCCGCGCATAGCCGCCGGGCTCCAGCCGGAACACCTCGTGGAAGATCTTCAAGTCATGGGGGATGGCAAAGGCGTCGCGGCTGTCCTCATGGCTGAAAAAGTACCAGAAATTGTCAAACCCCGCCCAAGTGATCGCCGACATGCACATGGAGCAGGGTTCGTGTGTGGAGATGAACCACATGTCCTTCGGGCTTGGGCGGCGGGCGGCCGGAAGCTCGTGATAGCGCTTCAGCAGGTGCATTTCGCCATGGTGCAGCGGGCTTTCCATCTCGTTGTTGGTTTCGGCCAGCACCAGCGTCAGGTCGGATTTGCGCAGCAGCGCCGCGCCGAACACCTTGTTGCCCATGACGACGCCCAATCGGGTGAGCGGCAGCACGTCATTTTCGATCACATCGAGCGCGCGGTCAGCTATGGCTGTCAACTCTGTCGCGGGGTATGCAGACGTGACGGGCGTGTCGGGCATGGTCAATCCCGCACTGCGATGGGGAAGGGGGAGGGGTAGGTGAATTCTTCAAGGTTCGCGCCTTCGCCGCCGCGGTCGATGACGATGAAATCCTGTGCCGCTCCAAACGGCGTCAGCACGCCGTGCCATTGGTTGCGCGGATAGTTCACGCCTTGGTTGCCTTGCGCGACGAACGCCTCGGGCACGCCAGGCCCGTCTTCGCCGTCACGGGCCACGATCACCAGCCAGGGCCGGTCCTGCAACGGGAAAAAGGCCTGGCTGCCGAAAGGGTGGCGCTCCACAAGCCTGAGAGCGAGAGGCAACGCGTAGGGCTGGCCGCGAAACAGCGAGACCAGCACGCGACCGCCCGGCCCGGCAGCCTCCACCCGCGCCAGATCGTGGAACCGCTCCGCCATGCCGCCATTGATCGGGTAGTGATGCGCGCCATCCATCTCGATCACCTCGCCATAAGGGGCGAAGGCGGCGCGGGTGAGCGGCTTGGCGATGATCGGGTTCATCTGTGCTTTCATGGCCGCATGGCACCCAATGCCGGCAAACGGTTGACGTCCTTGTAGAGCAGATAGCGGAACGGCCCCGGGCCGCCCGCATAGCAGGCCTGCGGGCAAAAGGCACGCAGCCACATGAAATCGCCCGCCTCAACTTCCACCCAGTCATTGTTCAGGCGGTAGACGGCCTTGCCTTCCAGCACATAGAGCCCGTGCTCCATCACATGGGTTTCGGCGAACGGGATGACACCGCCCGGCTGGAAAGTGACGATGTTGACATGCATGTCATGGCGCAGATCATGCGGGTCGACAAAGCGCGTCGTCGCCCAGACGCCATTGGTGTCCGGCATGGCGTTGGGAATGTGATCGCGGTCGGAGGTGACGAAGGCGGGTGGCGCATTGAGCCCGGGCGCCGGCTCATAGCGCTTGCGCACCCAGTGAAATTTCGCTGGCTTCGGATGACGGTTCCTGACGCTGTAGGCAAGACCGGGCGGGAGATAGGCATAGCCACCTTCCGACAGCAAATGCGTCATCCCGTCATAGGACAGTTCCAGCGCGCCCTCGACGACGAAGACCACGCATTCGGCTTGCGTGTCAGGTTCCGGCGTGTCCGACCCGCCGCCTGGCGACAGTTCCATGATGATCTGGCTGAACGTTTCGGCAAAGCCTGAAAGAGGCCGCGCCAGCACCCAACCCCGCGTCTTCTCCCAGCCGGGGAAAAATGACGTGACGATGTCGCTCATCACGCCCTTGGGGATGACGGCGTAGGCTTCAGTGAAAATCGCGCGTCCGGTCAGCAGTTGTGTCTGTGGCGGCAGGCCGCCCTCCGGCGCGACATAACGCGATGTCATGTCACTTCTCCCCGAACAAGGATTGGAGACGCAGAAGCGCGATACGCTCGACTTGCGCTTCAGCCGTAGCGCGCTCGGCGGCCATCGTGTTTTGCAGACGGGCCTCGAACGCGTTGAGGATGTCGGCCTTGCTGCGCCCTTTCACCGCCATGATGAACGGAAAGCCGAAGCTCGCCTTGTAGGCGTCGTTCAACGTCTCGAAATAGGCGCGCTCGTCATCCGTCAGCGCATCCAGCCCGGCCGACGCCTGCTCGGCGGTGGAATCGGCGGTCAACCTCTTGGCGGCGGCGAGCTTTCCTGCGAGATCCGGGTGCGCGTTCAGCACATCCAGCCGCTCGTCGTCGGTTCCGGCGCGAAACGCCTCCACCATCAGCCTGTGTAGCTCATCGGCGCTTGCAGCACCGGCGGCGCCGGTGGCAAACGCGCGCTCGGCCACCCAGGGCGAATGTTCAAACACACCGGCATAGCGCATCATGAATTCGGCATAAGGCAGCGCCGCCGTCTCCGATTCCGGGTCGATTTCGGGGTCGATCTCGGGGTCGGCTTCCGGACCGTCCGCCGGGTTGTCGTTGGCAAAAGCGCCTGCCAACCCATCGGTTGGCAGAATGCCAACCTCACCGCCGAAATCGGTTTCACCGGTCAAGCTGACATCCATGAACGGATGCCTCTTGCGCCAGTGCTCGGCAATGTCGATGCGGCGCGCAAACCACACGCCGGGGTGGCTTTGCGCGTAATCGATGAAGCGCTGGAGTGCGGCGGCCCGGCCCGGCCTCCCGACAAGGCGGCAATGCAGCCCAACCGACATCATCTTGGCCGCGCCTGCCTCACCCTCGGCATAGAGCACGTCGAAAGTGTCCTTCAGATAGGAGAAGAACTGATCGCCGCAATTGAAGCCTTGCGGCGTGGCAAAACGCATGTCGTTGCAGTCGAGCGTGTAGGGGATCACCAGTTGCGGGGCGCCCGAGAGTGTCACCCAATAGGGCAGATCATCGGCGTAGGAATCCGACAGCCAGGCAAAGCCGCCTTCCCCGGCCACCAGCCGCATCGTGTTCATGGAGCAGCGCCCGGTGTACCAGCCGCGCGGCCGCTCGCCCGTCAGGGCTTCATGACGGGCGATGGACGCGCAAATCTGCGCGCGCTCCTCCTCTTCGCCCATGTCCTTGTGCTCGATCCATTTGAGCCCGTGGCTGGCGATCTCCCAGCCTGCATCGATCATCGCGCGGGTTTGTTCTGGCGCCCGCTCCAGCGCGGTTGTCACGCCATAGACGGTGAGCGGGATGCCGAGCCCGGTGAACAGGCGGTGCAGACGCCAGAAACCGGCGCGCGCGCCATATTCATAGATCGATTCCATGTTCCAGTGGCGCTGGCCAGGCCAGGCTTGCGCGCCGACAATTTCCGACAGGAAGGCTTCGGAAGCGGCATCGCCGTGCAGAATATTGTTCTCTCCGCCCTCCTCATAGTTGAGCACAAACTGCACGGCGATCCGCGCCGGACCGGAGCCGTCGATGTCGGGCCAATCGGCGTCGGGTGGCGTGGCGCCATATCCGGTCATGTCGCGCGGGTAATCGGTCATCGGCGTCGCCCCAGTTGATGTACCACCATAGCGCCCCCTTCCGATTGAAGAAAAGCGCCAATCCGTGCCATGGTTTCCACCTGCAGCGGGAGATTGCGATGGTCGGCAAACTGACAACCCATGTTCTCGACACCGCGCGCGGCCTGCCGGCCAAGGGTTTGCGCATCGTGCTCTATCGCCATGGGGATGACCGGATCGATTTTCTGAAAGAGGTTGTCACCAATGCCGATGGGCGGGTGGATGGCCCGGTGCTGGAAGGCGCGGCGCTGAAGGAAGGCACCTATGAACTGGAATTTCACGCCGGGGCTTATCTGCGCGCCAGCGGCGCGGACTTGCCCGAAATCCCGTTCCTTGACATCATCCCCATCCGCTTCGGCATCAGCGATCCAAAGGCGCATTACCATGTGCCGCTGCTCATCTCGCCCTATGGCTATTCGACCTATCGGGGCAGTTGACGGCGTTCACGCCCTCAGATCGATCACACCGCAATCGCCGTTTTCGCTGCCGAAAGCGAGACGTGCGCCATGCGTGTCCCAGCCAAGCGACGTGATCGCCGCCGCGCCGGGGCGGCGCAGCAGCACTTCGCGCGCATCGGAAAAACGCACCAGGAAGATGAGGCCGTCGGAAAAGCCGATCGCCACCACATCCTGTTCGGGGTGGCAGGCGACTTCCGTCACCATGGCGTCGCCGCGCGTGCCGAGTTCAAGCGGCGCCTTGCCCATCGGGCCGTCCTTGGCGAGGAACGGCCAGACGATTGCCGCGGGCGCGCCTGAAGTCGCCAGATACTTGCCCTTGGCGCTCCATGACATCGATTTGGTCTTGGCCGGGTAGCCGCTCATGCGCATGTCGCGCTTGTCGGAAAGCCGCCAGCCATGCAGCGCGTTTTCCTGCATGGCGGTGACGACATAGGCGGCGTCGGGCGAGACGGTGACGCCGAGATGCGCGCCTTTCCAATCGAGCCGCTGGGGTGAGGATTTCACCTCCGTCGGGAAGTGCAGCGTGACGCCATCGTAATGGGCGCAGGCAAGGCGGATGCCTTTGGGGAAAAAGGCAAGGCCCTCGACCGTGCGCTCATGCTTCAGGTCACGCGTCGTGCCATCCTCGAACCGCACGGTCACGTCCCGTCCGGTCCCCCACGCAACCACGCCTTTCGGGCCGGCTGCAAGCTGCGTGATCCAGCGATTGCCTTTTTGCTTCAGTTCGGTTGCGTTGCCGGACGCATCGAGACGCATTACCCGGCCATCCTCGCCACCGGTGATGAGCGTGTGCGGCCCGGCCTTCACCGCCACCGTCATGCCGTCATGCAGTGTGGCGGGCAGGCGACCCACCATCAGCACCGTGCCGTCAACACGGCTTCAGGCGGCGCAGGCCTCGAACCCGGCCTTGATGCGGTCGGTATCAAGGTTGCGGCCGATGAACACAAGGCGGCTTTCGCGTTTTTCACCGTCCCGCCAGGCGCGCTGGTGATCCCCTTCGACAATCATGTGGACGCCTTGGACGACATAGCGGTCATTGTCGTTGGCGAATGCGATGATGCCCTTCAGCCGAAGGATGTCCGCGCCGTCGGTCTGGGTGATGTCGCCGATCCAGGACAGGAACTTTTCGGCATCGAGTTCGCCTGCGCGCAGCGAGATCGACTTCACCGACAGGTCGTGGATGTCCGAGACGCCGTTCTCGTCGTGATGATGGTGATGGTCATGGTCATGATCATGATGATCATGCGTGCAGCCGGGGCCGCATTCATGCTCATGGTCGTGATCATGATCGTGGTGGTGATGGTCATGATGGTGATGGTCATGATCGTCCGCATCGAGGAAATGCGGGTCGTTCTCCAGAACGCGCGTGAGGTCGAAGGCGCCGCGGTCGAGGATCTTCTCGAGTTCGATCTTCGAGCGCTCCGTGCGGTGGATTTTCGCCGTCGGGTTGATGGCGCGAATGGTCCGCTCCAGCGCGGCAAGTTCGCCCGGCGACACGAGGTCGGTCTTGTTGAGAAGCACCACATCGGCGAAGGCCAATTGTTCTGCGGCTTCCTTTGAATCCTTCAGGCGCAGCGGCAAATGCTTGGCGTCCGCGACCGTCACAACGGCGTCGAGCTTCGTCTTGGCGCGCACCTCGTCATCCATGAAGAAGGTCTGCGCCACGGGGGCGGGGTCGGCGAGGCCTGTCGTCTCCACAAGAATTGCGTCGAAGCGGCCGGGGCGGCGCATCAGCCCTTCGACCACGCGGATCAGGTCGCCGCGCACCGTGCAGCAGACGCAGCCATTGTTCATCTCGTAAATTTCCTCGTCCGACTCGACGATCAGGTCGTTGTCGATGCCGATCTCGCCGAACTCATTGACGATGACGGCATATTTCTTGCCGTGATCCTCTGACAGGATGCGGTTGAGAAGCGTTGTCTTGCCCGCGCCGAGATAGCCCGTCAGCACGGTGACGGGGATGGCGGATGATGCTTCAGCCATGGCTGGCCTCCATTGGTCTGCGTGTCCGGTACGGATGTGATATCGTTACATCGCATATAGCGGCTCGCTTCCCGCTTTGCATCGGGCAAGCCTGACTTTTCAAGCGGCAAAACCGACCTATGTCGCGCCGCATGGACTTCCTCACCCGCAGCGCCGATTTCACGCCTACGCGCGCAGCCGCCTTGCGGCGGCTGGCCGCGTTCCTCCCGCATGCAGGCGCGCGCTACCGCGACACGCGCAATTTCGATTTCGGCCCGGATGACAGGTCCAATGTGTCCGCCTTGTCGGCCCATGTGCGGCACGGGCTGATCAAGGAGGACGAGATCATCCGCGCGGTGCTGGAGCGCTTTGCGCCGTCCACGGCCGAGAAATTCATCCAGGAAGTGTTCTGGCGCACCTATTGGAAGGGCTGGCTCGAAATGCGGCCTGGCGTGTGGCAGCGCTACCGGGCCGATGTTGACCGGCTGCACGCGGCAGCCGCGCGCAACGCCGGCCTGCGCACCGGGCTTGCCGAGGCGGTGGAGGGCCGCACCGGCATTGACGGTTTCGATGACTGGGCGCGCGAACTGGTCGAGACAGGCTGGCTGCACAACCACGCCCGCATGTGGTTTGCCTCGATCTGGATCTTCACGCTGAAACTGCCCTGGCAGCTGGGTGCCGATTTCTTCCTGCGCCATCTGATTGACGGCGATCCGGCCTCCAACACCTTGTCCTGGCGCTGGGTCGCCGGGCTGCACACGCGAGACAAGACTTATCTGGCGCGCGCATCGAACATTGCCGAGTTCACGCGCGGGCGCTTCCGGCCCGAAAACCTCGCACCTTTCGCCGCGCCTTTGCCATGGGATGAGCCGCCCTCGCCGCAACCGGTGGTGTTCGGGCCGCCACCCTCCGGCGCGCCGTCGCTATTGTTGGTGACGGAGGAGGATTGCGCCCCTGCGGTTCCCGCCGGGGTGGCGGGGTTCCTGACATGGCAACTGACGCAGGCCCGTTCGCCGCTTGGCTCAGGCGACCGGGCGGACGCCTTCGCTGCCGGTGCGCTGGCCGATGCCCGGGCGCGGCTTAAGGCGGCCGGTCTCGGTGACACGGGCGTCATTCCCGCCGATGCGGCGCTGGCCGGCCCTGCGATGGCCGATGCGGCAAGGCGGGCCGGGGTCCGCGAAATCATCACGCCGCATGCGCCTGTCGGGCCGGTTGCGGATGCGCTTCGGGTCCTTGCGCCCGCGCTTTCGGGCGAGGGGATGACCCTGCGTTTCACCGTCCGCGCGCTCGACCGGCTCGCATGGCCAAAGGCGCGCGCCGGGTTTTTCGGCTTCAAGGAGCATATACCGGCATTTTTGGCCGCGCTTGAGACGCCTAAAGCGCCCGCCGCGCCATCCAGCCTGCAATTATGACAGGCGACCCGCTTTTTTGTGACAATGCTTTCTGTCAGCTTCGCGCCGCCGGGCTCTCCCCGGCTGAATGGCGGAGCCTGAGCATTGTCGACTGAAGAACCCATTGGCGAGACCGAAGCGGACAAAAAGGCGCGAAAAGCGGCCAAGAGAGCGCTGAAGGAAGCCAAGAAGGCGTTGAAGGACGCCAAGAAAGCGGCGCGCAAGGCCGATCGCCAGAGTGATCCGGAATTTGCGCCCGACAACGATGCGGCAGACGCCGATGCTGTCGAAGACGCCGATGCAGGGACAGTGTCCCGCTTGCCTGCAATGAGCGGTCTGGGCAGTGCCCTGCAATCGGCTGCACGCCAAGCACGGACCGCACTTGCCACACGCCTGCTCGCCCACGGGCTTTATGCCGGGCAGGAGCAGGTGCTGCTTGCGCTCGACGAGGGCGGGCCGCAATCCTTGGGAGATCTGGCCGAGGCTCTGGGCGTTCGCGCCCCCACCATCACCAAGACCGTGGCGCGCATGGAAGCGCAGAAGTTTCTTGCGCGGTCGGCATCGGAAACGGACGCGCGCTCCGTCATCATCGCTCTGACGCCGGAAGGACGCACAGCCTTGGCCGGCGCGCGCCAGAGCATCGCCGAGGCGGAAGCCGAAGTGTTCGGCGTCCTGAAAAAGGGCGACCGCAAGGAATTGGCCCGCCTGCTCGCCAAGCTTGCGCCGCTCGATTGACCGGACGTCCATCCTCCGTCCGATGCAGGCTTGCGTTGCCGAAAGCGGCGACCTAAAACGTTTAAAAGCGTTTTGGGGCGTGACGCATCCTTGGCTCGCAAGATCAAATTGTCGGACATTGCCGAGGCGCTGGGCGTCTCGACGGCCACCGTGTCGCTGGCCTTGCGTGATTCGGGATTGGTGGCGGCCACGACGCGCGACCGCATCAAGGATTTCGCCCGCGAGATCGGCTATATCTACAACCGCCGCGCGGCCAGCCTTCGCACCTCGAAATCCGGGCTTGTCGGCGTTTTGGTGCAGGACATCATCAACCCGTTCTACGCCGAAGTGCTGCATGCCATCGAACTGGAACTGGACCGTTCAGGCCATACGTTCCTGCTGTCCAATCACAATGACGATCTCGAAAAGCAGCGCCGCGGGCTGGAAACCCTGCTGCAATTGGGCGCCGACGGTGTGATCATCTCGCCGGCCATCGGGACGCCTGCCTCCGAAATCGAGATGTGCGAGAAGAACGGCATGCCGGTGGTGCTGGTCGCGCGCACGGTGGACGGCGTGAAGGTGCCGTCCTTGCGCGGAGACGACGCGTTCGGCATCGGACTTGCGACCAACCATCTGATCTCTCTTGGCCATTCGCGAATCGCCTTCATCGGTGGCACGGACGAGACCTCCACCGGACGCGAACGCTATCGCGGCTACCGTGTGGCGATGAAGAGCGGCGGCCTGCCAGACCGCGCGGATTGGCGCATCGAAGGCCCGCGAACCAAGCGCGCCGGCTATGACGCTACGGAAGCCTTCCTTGCCTTGCCAGACAGGCCCACTGCTGCTGTTTGCTGGAACGACCTCGTCGCGATCGGCCTGATGAACGGGCTTGCCCATACCGGGCGCACGCCCGGCGTGGAGATATCGGTGACGGGCTATGATGATCTTTCAGAAGCCGAAATCGCCATGCCGCCGCTGACGACAGTGTGGAACGGTCAGTCGGTGGTGGGCGAGCGGGCGGCAAAAGCGCTTGTCAGCCGCTTGCGCGGGCTTGAAAGCGCCAAACCGGCCGAAATGATCCGCCCGGTGCTGCGCGTGCGCGAATCGACCGGCGTGCCGCCTGCGGGGCTGTGAGCGATGCACAGCCGCGCTGTCATCCTCGTGCCGGGCCGCCTCAATCCGCATGCCCATGCCCGCGTGAGGGATGCATTTGATTGCATCGACACCGCGCGGGCGGATACGGCCCTGTTGACCGATGAGATGCGGGCGCGGGTTCAGGGCATCGCGGCGATGACGCGCATCGACGCCGCGTTTATCGATGCCTTGCCGCATTTGCGCATCATCGCAAACTTCGGTGTCGGCTACGACGCTGTGGATGCGGCGCATGCCGCTTCCAAGGGCATCGTCGTCACCCACACGCCCGATGTGCTGAATGACGAGGTGGCAGACACGGCCATCGGCTTGCTGCTCAATACGCTGCGTGAATTGCCCAAGGCGGAAGCATGGCTGCGCGCCGGGCGCTGGGCGGCGGAAGGGCCATACAGGCTGACGCCTCTGTCATTGCGGCGGCGGAGCATCGGCATTCTCGGCATGGGCCGCATCGGCAAGGCGATCGCGCGGCGGCTTGAGGGATTTTGCGTGCCGATCGCCTATCACAACCGTCGGCCCGATCCGGCACTGGCCTATCCCTACCACGACAGCATAGTGGACCTTGCTGGGGCGGTCGACACGCTGATTTCGGTGTTGCCGGCAACGGCGGAGACGCTGCGCATCTGCGACCGCGCGGTGTTCGAGGCGCTTGGGCCGCGCGGCGTCTTCATCAATGTCGGGCGGGGTTCAACGGTGAATGAAGCCGATCTGGCGCTGAGCCTCGCCGATGGCACGATTGCGGCCGCCGGGCTCGATGTGTTCGAGGATGAACCGCATGTGCCGCGGGCACTGCTTGATCTGCCCAATGCCTGCCTGCTGCCTCATGTGGCGTCGGCCTCCATCGATACCCGCACCGCCATGGGTGATCTGGTTGCGGACAATCTCACACGCTATTTCACCGATGGCCGCGTTCTGACCCCCGTCCCCGAATGCCAGCATTTCGCATTGAGGGCATGAGGGGTCAGCAGGTTATTCGGCGGCCTGAAGCCTGCTTGCACGACCTGCCCCATGGCTGCGCACGGCGTCGCCGAATCCCTCGAAAATCCGGCGTGACGGCGAATCGGAGGCAAACCAGTATTCCGGATGCCATTGCACGCCGACCGCGAACGCTTTGGCACCGACGACCGAAACGGCCTCCACCGTGCCATCATCGGCGACTGCTTCAACCTGCAAGCCGTTCGCAAGGCGGTCAATGCCTTGGCGATGAACGGAGTTGACCTGCACCGGCCCGGCCCCGACAATGGCTGCAAGGCAAGAGCCTTCCGCCACATGCACGGGGTGGCGGATGGCGAAGCGCTCGGCCTGCACATCGGAAACGGGGGCGCGATGGTCCATGCGGCCCGGCTGCTCCTGGATTTCGGTTGCCAGCGAGCCGCCAAGCGCGACGTTCAGTTCCTGGATGCCGCGGCAGATTGCAAGGAGCGGAACGCCGCGCGCCAAGGCGGCCCGGATCAGCGGAATGGACGTCGCATCACGGCCCGTGTCAAACGGTTCATGCGCAACCGTCGCCTCGACCCCGTAAAGGCCTGGATGCACATTTGACCGTGACCCGGTCACCAGCACGCCATGCACCGCATCAAGGATGGCATCCAAATCAAGCGCATCGCCAAATGACGGCACGATCAACGGCATCACACCCGCGCCGCGGATCGCCGCGTCGAGATATTGATGCGGCGCCGCATGCCAAGTGTAATTCTCGAAGGTCCGTATGTCCGAGACGACCGCGACCAGCGGCCTGCGCGAAACGGAGCGGTGTTCGACAACCATGATAGGCCCGTGATGCTGATCCTGCGGCAGGAGTGTGCGCCCTGTCCGCCGTTCGTCGCATATTTCACGCCGGACCGTCAAACATGCGGAACTGTCGGCCTTGTCCCACTTTGCATTCCGTCGTTCGAGGCGCAGCAGAGCCAGTGAGATTTTCTCCGGCTAAATCGATTTTATTGACGGTGGTTCATTCACTTTACCACTGGCTGTGCTAGTTGCGGACACCGCGCTTTCGCCTTTCGGCGGATGCGGCACGCCTTACGTCCAGTTCAGGCCCGGCGGCGGGAGCCCGCCCGGCACAGCATCATCAGGGAGGAATTGCATCCAATGGATCGTCGTTCGTTTATCAAGAAGTCCGGCACAACGGCCGTGGGCGCCGCCGCCGCAACCGCGGTTGCAATGCCTGCCATCGCGCAATCAATGCCGAAAGTGACCTGGCGTTGCTCTTCCGGCTTCCCCAAATCCCTCGACACCATCTATGGCGCGGCCGAAGTCTTCTCCAAAGCCGTTGCCGAAGCGACGGACGGCAATTTTGAAATCCAGGTGTTCGGTGCCGGCGAAATCGTTGGCGCGCTTGAAGGCGCCGACGCCGTCCGCGATGGAACCATCGAAATGGCGCACACGGCGTCCTACTATTTCTGGGGCAAAGACCCGACCTACGCATTCGGCACCGGTGTCCCGTTCGGCCTCAACCAGCGCATGACCAATGGCTGGCTTTACGAGGGCGGCGGTCTCGATCTCCTGAACGAATTCTACGCCACGCAGGGCATGATCGCCTTCCCGGCCGGCAATACCGGCGCGCAGATGGGCGGCTGGTTCCGCAAGGAAATCAACACTGTTGCCGACCTTCAGGGCCTGAAAATGCGCATTGGCGGCTTCGGCGGCCGCATCATTTCCGAAATCGGCGTCGTGCCGCAGAACATTCCCGGCGGTGACATCTATCCGGCGCTGGAAAAAGGCACCATCGACGCGGCCGAATTCGTCGGCCCCTATGATGACCAGAAGCTCGGCTTCAACAAGGTTGCCCCGTTCTATTATTATCCGGGTTGGTGGGAAGGCGGCGTCACGCTGCTGAACATGATCAACATCAACAAATGGAACGAACTGCCCTCAGCCTACAAGGGCGTGGTCAAAGCCGCTTCGGCTGTCGCCAACGGCGTGATGATGGCCCGCTATGACTCGCTGAACCCCAAGGCGCTGCGCGATCTCGTCGCCGCAGGCACCGTCCTGCGCCCCTACAGCCAGGAAATCCTGTCGGCTGCGTTTGATGCCGCCACCAAGGTTTATGGCCAGATCGCAACCGAGAACGCCGCGTTCAAGAAGATCCATGACAGCTACATGGGCTATCGCGGCGACGGCTATCTCTGGTTCCAGCTGTCGGAATACACCAACGACACCTTCATGATGATCCAGCAGCGCGCCGGCAAAATCTGATCTGACCGGATCGCCACAGTTGCAGACCCCGGCCGCGCGCGGCCGGGGTTTTTTGTTGAATTCGAACTTCCTGCTTTAAGGTTTCATCAGACGTTTCTGCCATGCTTGGCGGCATGAAGAAGCTCTATCGTCATTTGCGGGCGGAAAGCGCCCGCCTCATCCGCGACAGGCGCGGAAATTTCGCCGCTGTCAGCGTGGTCATGGCCATCCCCCTTTTGGCGGGAGTGGCGGTTGCAGTGGACATGGGCCGCACCATCAATGTGCGCTCGCAAATCCAGAACGCGGCCGACGCCGCCGCCCTCGCCGCCGCCGCGATGCCGCACGACACGTCCGAAGATGTGTTGCAGCGGCTGGTCGATTCCTTCTTTGCCTCGAATGGCGCAAATGCCGAATTGTCGCGCCGCACGGAAGTGCGGCTGACGGAGCGACAAGTGTATGTCGAGGTTCAGGCGACGGCGCACCTTGCGCCCACATTCCGGCTTCCCGGCTTCAGTGAAGGCAACAGCGTGAACGTGCTTGCCAAGGCGGGCAAAGTCGGGCTGGGTTCGGAGGTTTCGATCGTCATCGACCTGACCGGATCCATGGGGTTCGGCATGTCCTGGCCGCATGTCGCGGATGCGGTCGGCGATCTGCTGGACCGTCTGCGCGCAGCGGGGCCGAGCGCGCGTTTCCGTGTGTCGCTGGTGCCCTTCAACGACCGTGTCAACCTGGGTCCGATTGCACTGGATTGGCTTGAGGATGAGGTTCTGATCGGCAATCCTTGCCCGCCGGGCCGCACGCCGCGCATTCCGCCCGGCCATGTGAATGATGATGATGACGATGGCGACGACGATGATGATAATGACGGCCTGCCGGATCACGTGATCTGCATGCCGGGCGGCGCGCCCGCCCATGGCCTCTTGGCGGCATCAGCCTACCCGTTGCTGCAACCGTGGCGCGGGTGCCTTGAACCGCGCGAAGAAACCGTCGCGGGCAACCCTCATGCGCTGACCGACCGCCCGCCGGACGAGGAGCAGTTCCTGCCGACCATTCCCGGGCTGCAAGGCCCGTTGATTGCCGCGACCGGATCGCAATGCCCGCCGCCCGTCATCACGCCGACAACAAATATCGCGGCCATCGAAAGCGCCGTTTCTGGCTTTTCGCCCGCGCCCGGTACGGGCCGATTCGATGACGCGCTGGCATGGGGTTGGCGCATGGTGTCGGAAAACTGGCGCGGCGAATATGGCGAGGCGGCATGGCCGGCGCGTGCCGGCGAAACCAACAAGCAGGTGTTCCTGTTCACGGATGGTCACTCGACCGCCAATGAGCATGAGATGGGTTCCACCCGCTCAAACCTCGGTTGGAACAATGGCTCCACGCAGATGTGGGAAATGATCGAGGCGCAATGCGCCCGCATGAAAGATGCCGGCGTTTCCATTGGCGTTTTTCACGTTCTCGGCAATGCCGCAGCGGCTCCCTATCTGGAGCGCTGCGCCTCGACGGGCCAGTATTTCGGCATCAACAACCGGGATGATTTCCTTGCTGCCGTGGACCGGGCGGTGCTGACGACAAGCGGCCAGCCGCGGTTGATCCACTGATTTGCTTCCCGACTTGAAATTGAAAAAGGCCGCTGAAAGGCGGCCTTTTTTGTTTCGCGCTGTCAGAACTTGGGTGCGCCGTCGAGCGCGGGCAATCCGCCCGGCGCCGGGACAGGGGCCGCGGGCTGTGCCGCGCCGTCGGCATTCGCGGGCGGCTCAAGCCCGTTCAGCGGCGGCAGGCCGATGCCGCCGCCATTGTCGGCAGGTGCAGCACCCGGAGGCGACAGCTGCAGCGGGGGCAGGCCGAGGCCGCCGCCATTGTCACCCGGCAGTGTTTGCTGGGTCTGCGGCTGGATCACCACCGGGTCACCCTTGTAGTGGGTCACCAGACCGGGGAACGCGATCAGCAGGCCGAGCATGATGACCTGGATGATGATGAAGGGCAGGGTGCCCGTATAGATCGCCTTCGTGGTGATCGGCTCGATGGTGCGGTTGGACACCTTGTCGAACCACGCTTTCGCCGGTGCGACCGAGCGCAGATAGAAGAGCGCGAAACCGAAAGGCGGCGTCAAGAACGAGGTCTGCAGGTTCACACCCAGAAGCACGCCGAACCAGATCAGGTCGATGCCGAGTTC
>JALOTE010000049.1 GCA_025458045.1 Rhizobiaceae bacterium | reverse complement strand
GGGCCGCTTCATGCCGACGGCTTTCGCATGGTCCGCCAGCTCTGAAATGCGGCCCGCGCCGAATTTCACGGCTGTCGGGTAGGACCAGTTGGCACGCGGCGAGGTTCCGTGGAGGGTCACACTCATGGCTTCACTTTTCTCATGTGATAGGATTTCGGACGGGTCAGGTTGCGGTAGCCGATGACGGAGAGCGAGCCGCCGCGGCCCGTGTCCTTGCAGCCCGTCCAGCACAGCGCCGGGTCGAGATAATCGGCGCGGTTCATGAACACGGTGCCGGTTTCGACTTGCGCGCCCAGCGCCTCGGCGCGCGCGGCATCCCCGGTCCACAGCGAAGCCGTCAGGCCATACTGGCAATCATTCATCAGGGCCAGCGCCTCGGCGTCGTCCTTCACCTTCATGATGCCGACGACGGGGCCGAAGCTTTCGTCGCGCATCACCCGCATGGAGTGATCGACGTTCACCAGCACCTGCGGCATCAGGTAAGCGCCGCCATCATCCTCGGGGAAATCCTTCGGGTTGATAAGCGCCGTCGCTCCGGCGGCCAGCGCCTCCGCCGTCTGCGCGCGCACTTCCTTGGCGAAGCGCACATTCGCCATCGGCCCAAGCGTGGTTGCGGCATCGAGCGGATTGCCGAGCTTCAGCCCTTTTGCCCAATGGGCGGCCTTTTCGACAAAGGCGTCATAGAGCGGCGCGGCGACATAGATGCGCTCAATGCCGCAGCAGCACTGTCCGGCATTGTAGAGCGCGCCGTCCATCAGCACGTCGACCGCCCAATCAAGGTTGGCGTCCTCCATCACATAGCCGGGGTCCTTGCCGCCAAGTTCAAGCCCCAGCCCGGTGAAAGTACCCGCCGCCGCGCGCTCGATGGCCGCGCCACCTGCAACCGAACCGGTGAAATTGATGAAGCCGAAAGAGCGCGCCTTGATCAGCGCTTCCGTCGTCGCATGGTCGAGGAACAGGTTCTGGAACACGTCTTCCGGCACACCGGCGGACACAAATGCGCGGACGATGCGCTCGCCCACCAGCAGCGTCTGCGTCGCATGCTTGATGATGACAGCGTTGCCCGCGATCAGCGCGGGAACGATGGTGTTGATGGATGTCAGATAGGGGTAGTTCCACGGCGCGATCACAAACACGATGCCATGCGGCTCCTGCTTGATCACGCGGTGGAACCGGTCGCTTTCCTCGATCTCGATGGGCGCCAGCGCCGAGGCCGCGATCTCGGCCATATAGGCCGTGCGTTCATTGACGCCGCCAAACTCGCCGCCATAGCGCACCGGACGGCCCATCTGCCAGGCGAGTTCCGGCACCACGTCATCCTTCATGGCGTTGAGCGCGGCAACGCCTGCCTTCACCAGCGCGATGCGGTGTTCGAGCGGCGTTGCCGCCCAAGCTTTTTGCGCGGACTTGGCACGCGCGACCGCCGCAAGCGCGGCCTCATGGCTTGCCACCGGCCGCTCGGCATAGACCGAGCCGTCAATCGGCGAGATGCATTTCAATGTTGTTGTCATGATGGTTCCAAACCCGGTCAATCAATAGCGCTCGAAGCCGCGGTGCAGCTCCCAATCGGTGATGCGGCGGTCATACTCGAATTGCTCCCAGCGCGCCGTATGCAGATAATGATCGATGGCGAAATCGCCGAAGGCCGCCCGCATCATCTTGGATTTTTCAAGCGCGGCGATGGCATCGCGCAAGGTCTTGGGGATTTCGGGCAGTTTCGCGCCCGCATAGGCGTCGCCCTCGAACGGCTTCTGCAATTCGAGCTTCTCGTCGATGCCCGCCAGCCCCGATGCGATCAGCGCCGCGAAGGCGAGATAGGGGTTGAGGTCGGCGCCGCCGATGCGGCATTCCATGCGGATGCCCTTGGTGCCGCCGCCGCACAATCTGAACCCGGCCGTGCGGTTGTCATCCGACCAGATGAGCTTGGTCGGCGCGAATGTGCCAACCTGGAAGCGCTTGTAGGAGTTGATGTAGGGCGCGAGGAAATAGGTGTAATCCTTGGCATATTTCATCTGCCCGGCGACCCAGTGCCGCATCAGGTCGCTCATGCCGTGTTCCTTGCCCTTGTCGAGGAACAGGGGGGTTTTTCCGTCGGCGGTCCACAGCGAATTGTGGATGTGGGAGGAATTGCCGGCAAGGTTGTAATTATACTTCGCCATGAAGGTGATGGCCTTGCCCATCTGGTGGGCAATTTCCTTGCAGCCATTCTTCAGGATCACATGGTTGTCGGCCATGGCGAGCGCTTCGGCATAGCGCACATTGATTTCTTCCTGCCCCGGCCCCCATTCGCCCTTGGAGTTTTCAACCGGAATGCCCGCCGCGTTCAACCCGTTGCGGATCGCCCGCATGTAGGGTTCTTCTTTCGAGGTGATGCCGATCACATAGTCGCCGATGTAAGGGGAGGCCGTCTTGAGGTCGGCCCACTTCTTGTCGCGTGACGACTCATAGCTTTCCTCAAACAGGAAAAATTCGAGTTCCGAGGCGAAATAGGCCATCCAGCCGCGCTCTTTCAGCCGCGCCACCTGTTTGCGCAACAGGGCGCGCGGGCTGTGCGGCAGGTCCTCATGATGATGGTGATCCTGCACATCGGCCAGAACCAGCGCGGTCTTTTCCAGCCACGGGATGCGGCGCAGCGTCGCCATGTCGGGCTTCATGACGAAATCGCCATAGCCCTTCGACCATGAAGCGGCGGCGTAGCCCGGCACCGGCTCCATGTCGATGTCATTGGCAAGCAGGTAGTTGCAGCCATGCGTCTCGTCATGCGCGCTTTCCGCAAAGAACGAGGCGAGGAAGCGCTTGCCGATGAGCCGACCCTGCATGTCGGTGATCGCGACGAGCACCGTGTCGATTTCGCCGGCCGCGATCAGCGATTTCAGTCCGTCGAAAGTCAGCATCCCTGTGGCGGCCATGTGCCCCTCCCTCTTGTCCCAGAACGCGACGCGGCCCCGGCGACGGTGCACCGGAGCCGCGAATGTCATAGCCTCACGTGTAGCGATACGGCCGGCCGGCCTTCACCATCACGTCATTGTACTGCTTGATGATCGCCACGACCTTGGCTTTCACCTCGGATTCAGCTGCAATCTCGTCCCAGAACTTGGCTGCGGCGGTTTCAACCGTCGCCCATTCGGCGTCCGGGATGGTGGTGAGCTTCAGCTTCGGCCCGTTCACGCGCAGATCGGCCTCGCCGGCCCAGTACCAATGCTGACGGTAATAATGGCTCTGCTCGAAGCAGATCGACAGCATTTCCTGCAAATGCGCAGGCAGCGCGTTCCAGCGGTCCATGTTGGCGAAGAAATGGCCGATCCACGCGCCGGAAATGTTGTTGGTCAGGAAATAGTTCGTCACATTCGACCAGCCGACCGTGTAGACCTCGGTGATGCCCGACCATGCGATGCCATCGAGTTCACCCGTCTGCATGGCAACCTCGATATCCTCCCACGGCAGCGTGACGGGCACGACGCCGAACTGCGTGAGGAAGCGGCCTGCCGTCGGGAAGGTGAACACGCGCTTGCCCTGCAGATCGGCCAGCGTGTTGATCGGGTCTTTGGTCGAGAAATGACACGGGTCCCATGCGCCAGCCGAAATGTGCTTGACGCCGACCTTGGCATATTCCTCTTCCCAGATCGCCTTCAGGCCATATTTGGTGAACAGCGCCGGCACATCGAGCGAGTAGCGCAGGCCAAGCGGGAAATAGCCGCCAAACACCGTCACTTCCGTCGGCGAAGCCATGGAATCATCATCCGACTGCACGCAGTCGATCGTGCCGGACTGCATGGCGCGGAAGAGTTCCGCCGTCGGCACCAGCTGGTCGGCAAAGAACAGTTCGATTTCCATCTGGCCCTTGGCGATGCGGTTGAAGGCGTCGACAGCGGGCTTCACCACCTGTTCGCCGAGCGCGGCCCCGGCATAGGTTTGCATGCGCCATTTGATCACCTCTTGCGCCCGCACGATAGACGGTGCGGCGAGCGTGGCGGCGCCGGCAAGCGCGCCCTTGGTCAGGAATGAACGTCTGGATGTCATGGCAGGCACTCCTTCGTCGTTGGGGTTGATCAATCGGGATAGACGCTTTGCGGGAGCCACAAAGCGATTTCGGGAAACGCCATCACCAGGCCGAGCGTGACAGCCATGACGCCGACAAACGGCACGACCGAGCGGTAGATGTCGCCCATCGTGATGCCGTCGGGCGCGAATGCGCGCATCAGGAACAGATTGTAGCCGAAGGGCGGCGTCAGATAGGCGATCTGGCAGGTGATCGTGTAAAGCACACCATACCAGACCAGCACGTCCGGCACGCCGAGATCGAGCTTTGCGACGAGCGGCACGTAAAGCGGCGCGACGATGACGAGCATCGCCGTGTCGTCAAGGAACATCCCCATCACCAGAAACGACAGCTGCATCAGGATCAGGATCGTCCAGGGTGACAGGCCGAGTTGCTGGACGAACAGGCCCTCGATGGCCTTCACCGCGCCGAGCCCGTCAAACACCGCGCCGAAGGCGAGTGCCGCCAGAATGATCCACATGAACATGCAGGTGATGGCGAGCGTGTTGCGCGTCGCGCTCTCGAACACCGTCCGGGTGAAACGACCTTTGAGCACGGCGCCCGCAACCGTGGCGATGACGCCGATGACCGAGCTTTCGACAAGGCTTGTCCAACCATTGACGAAGGGGATCATCATGGCGGCAAAAATGACGAAGGGCAGCGCGCCCGCGCGCAGCGAGCCCCATTTTTCAGAAGGCGTGATCGCCGCGCGTTCCTCGGCGCTCATGGCCGGGGCGAGCGCCGGGTTGAGGCCGGATCGGATGGCAATGTAGAGAATGAACAAGGCGGCCATGAGCAGGCCCGGCACCAATCCGGCGAGCCACAACTCGCTGACAGGCGCGCGCGCGATCATCGCGTAAAGCACCAGCACCACGGATGGCGGTATGAGGATGCCAAGCGACGACCCGGCCTGGATGACGCCCGTCACCATCAGCTTGTCATAGTTGCGCCTGAGCAATTCCGGCAGTGCGATTGTCGCGCCGATCGCCATGCCTGCGACCGACAGGCCGTTCATTGCCGAAATCAGCACCATCAGCAGGATCGTGCCGATGGCAAGCCCGCCGGGCATCGGCCCGAACCAGACATGGAACATGCGGTAGAGATCATCGGCGAGCCGCGTCTCGCTCATGACGTAGCCCATGAACACGAACATCGGCAGCGTGAGCAGCGGAAACCACTTCATCAGCTTCATCGCTTGGGCGAACGGCATTGAATGGCCGCCTGTGCCCCACAATGCCAGTGCCGCGACAACCGCGACAAAGCCGAGTACGCCGAAAACGCGCTGCCCCGTCATCATCATCAACAGCATCGACGAGAACATCAAAAGCGCGATCAGCTCATAGCTCATGCGTGGACTCGCCCTTCCTGTTCCGCCCGGTCGGCGGCGGTTGAGAGCGATACGCCCTTGATGAGAAGGATGTCGCGCGCCAGGGCCGACAGGGCCTGAAGCAGCATCAACGCGAAGCCCGCCACCATGATGAGCTTGATCGGCCAGAGATAGGGGCGCCATGCCGTCGGCGAGCGTTCGTTGTAGGCCAGCGAATAGACGCCGCTCTCGACCGCGCCCCACAGCAGCACGCCAAGGTAAATGATCACGGCGAGAACGGTGAACGCGTCCCACCATGCTTTCTCGACGGGCGATTTCTTCGCGTAGAACAAATCCATCCGCACATGGCTGCCCATCTGCATCGCGTAGGGGCCGCCCAGCACGTAATAGGCGACCATGACGAATTGCGCCATTTCCAGCGTCCACAGCGACGGGTTGGCGAAGGTCTTGGTCAGCGACGACCAGACCAGCACCGCCATCAGCACATAGAGCAGATACATCGCAAAGCGACCGACGCGGTAGTTGAGCGCGTCCACCCGCGTGACAAAGGCGGTCAGCACCGCCGTCACGCCTGTTCACTCCGTGTCTCTACGCCTGCGCAGGCACTCGGTCCGGTTGGTCCGGACGCGATCTCAAAAGCCATGATGCACCCTGTCTGGAGGCTTGCATCCTTTAGTCAAAGGTCGAGGCGGTCAAGCCGGATTGCGACGGAATCTCCGCCGTCCTGTCGCGTTTCGTGCGCCGCATGCAGGCGCGCGCCTCACCGTGCCAGAAGCGGCGGCAACTCCGCGACAGAGCCGATCAACATGTCGGCGAGCGGTGCAAGCGTGTCGCGCGTGCCTGTCCCCGACAACACACCGACGACAAGGCCGCATGCCGCCGCGCGTCCCATGGCGAGATCATGGGTCGAATCGCCCACCATCATCACCGCATCCGGCGCGAGACCCGTCGCGTCGCAAAACGCGCGCACCATGCCGGGCTGCGGCTTCGGGCCAAAGCCGCTGTCATAGCCGCAATGGAAGTCGAGAAGGCCTTCAATCCCAAGCGCATCCAGGGATGCGGCCACCGCCTCGGCGCTGTCAGAGGAGGCGACGCCGGTCTTGAGGCCCATGGCGCGCAAGGCCAAAAGCATCCCCGCCACATCGCCCAGCGGCACCGCTTTGCGCCCGCCCTCGGCAAACAACCGGTGCAGGCCTTGCATCAGCACCGCATGCTGAAGCGTGCTTCCGCCTGCTATCAGTGCATCGGCGATTTCCTCGGCCCCGGCAATCGCCAGCGGGCTTTCGGCGCGCGTGTGGCCGGTGGCGGGGTCAACCCCGCATGCGTCCAGGATCCGGGTTGCACGTGCGGCATCACCTTCGGCCGCCATCAGCCCGATGGCGCGGTTGATCGGGCCCCACGTCGCCTCGAAATCCACCAGCGTGCCGTCCTTGTCGAACAGCACGCCCTTCACCTGCGACAATTCCGGCATTTCGACGCGATCCAAGCGGGGCTCCGTATCATGCTTAGCCAAATCAGCGCCATGTCGCAAAGCCGGTTGCGCGGCTAACAAAAACATGCCTTCCTTGGCGGGAGGCGTGGGGAGAGGCCGCAAGCAGAACGTCATGACAGTCTGGAAATGGCCGTGTTCCGCGCATGTGGGCGCGGCCCTTCCACCTGTCACATGACCGTCATCAGCGGCGTCTATCGCCACCGTCCGACACGGCAAACGGTAAGTTTGCCGGAGACCGTGCAGGGAACCAAACAGGAGATCGAAAACATGTCCGCACTGAAAAAACTGTCCGCCGTGCTGGCCGCTTCCGCGGTCGCGGCCACCAGCCTCACCGGCTACGCTTACGCCGACATGGCCGCCATCGAGGCGGCGGCGAAAGCGGAAGGCAAACTGTCCACCATCGCGCTGCCGCATGATTGGTGCGGCTACGGCCAGATCATCGCCGACTTCAAGGCGAAATATCCGGAAATCACCGTGACCGAACTGAACCCGGATGCCGGTTCGGCCGACGAGATCGAAGCCGTCAAGGCCAACAAGGACAACAAGGGCCCGCAGAACCCGGACGTGCTTGACGTCGGTCTCGCCTTCGGTCCGTCCGCCAAGGCCGAAGGCCTGCTCCAGCCGCACAAGGTTGCGACATGGGACGAGATCCCGGAAAACATCAAGGACCCCGAAGGCCACTGGTACGGCGCGTATTTCGGCGTGCTGTCCTTCGTGGTCAACAAGGACCTCGTGCCGAACCCGCCGCAGGATTGGGCCGATCTCCTGAAGCCCGAATATGCAGGCCAGGTCGCGCTCGCCGGTGATCCGCGCGCGTCAAACCAGGCCATCATGGCCGTGCTCGCCGCCGGCATGTCGACGGGGGCCGCCGCAGGCGCAGACGCAGGCAAGGCCGGACTGGAATTCTTCAAACAGCTCAATGCCGCAGGCAATTTCGTGCCGGTCATCGGCAAGGCCGGCACGCTGGCGCAGGGCACGACGCCCATCGTCATCGCGTGGGACTATAACGGCCTGTCATGGGACAAGACGCTGGCCGAGAACCCGCCGGTCGAAGTTGTTATCCCGAAATCGGCTGTTGTCGCCGGTGTCTATGTCCAGGCGATCAACGCCTTCGCCCCGAACCCGAATGCTGCAAAGCTGTGGATGGAGCACATCTTCTCCGACCAGGGCCAGATCGGCTACAACAAGGGCTTCTGCCAGACCGCGCGCTTCAACACGATGGTCGCGGGCGGCAAGGTTCCGGCTGATGTGCTTGCGGCCCTGCCGCCGGCCGACAGCTACAAGAACGCCTATTTCCCGACGCTCGACGAAGTGAACGCCAACAAGGAAGCTGTCACCGCCGGGTGGGACGCGACCGTGGGCGCCGACGTGAAGTAAGCGCGCGCGTTCAACCAAATGCCCGCCGCGGGCTTGCGTCCGCGGCGGGCTTTTCTTTAGTCTGACATGTGTAAAGTCGGCCGGGGGGCGCATGGCGAACAGCACGACCGCAGCACCAAGCCTCAAGGCCCGCACCGGAAGCGGGGTGGCCCTGCCCTGGCGGTGGCTTGGCCTTGCGCCCTTCTTCCTGTTTGCGCTGCTGTTCCTCATTTTGCCGACGATGCGCATCGTCATCGGCGCGTTCGAGGCGCAAGGCGGCGGCTTCACCTTCCAGAACATCCTCGACCTCAACACGGATTCGATCCGTTCGGCCTATTGGGTGTCGATTGAATTGTCGGTCACCACCGCGCTGCTGGGCGGGCTCATCGGCTTCGGCATGGCGTGGGCCATCGTGTTCGGCAACCTGCCGAAGCGCCTGCGTGGGCCGCTGATGACATTTTCCGGTGTCGCGTCGAATTTCGCCGGCGTGCCGCTCGCCTTCGCCTTCATCGCCACCTTCGGCCCGGCGGGCATGATCGCGGTGTGGCTGCGCACAGAATATGGCATCAACCTGCGCGCCTATGGCATCAACATCCTCTCCTACTGGGGCCTTGTCGCCACCTATCTGTTCTTCCAGATCCCGCTGATGATCCTGATCATCACGCCGGCTTTGGATGGCCTGAAACGCGAATGGCGCGAAGCGGCCGAGGTGCTGGGGGCGACAGCATGGCAGTATTGGCGCATGGTCGCGCTGCCCATCCTGTTTCCCGCGCTGCTCGGCACATTCGCGCTTCTTTTTGCCAATGCGTTCGGCGCGGTCGCGACGGCTTATGCACTGACCGGCCCGCAATTGAACATCGTGCCGATCAAGCTTTTCGCGCAGATCAGGGGTGACGTGCTCGGCAACCCCAATCTCGGCTATGCGCTGGCCTTCGGCATGATCGTCATCACCGGCATCGCCAACGGGGTCTACATCTGGCTGCGCACGCGCTCGGAGCGCTGGCTCAAATGAAGAAGTTCGCCGCCTGGGCCATCTTCATTTTCGGCGTGGTCTATTTCGTCCTGCCGCTCATTGGCATGACGGAATTCTCGCTGAAGATGCGCCGCGGCGTCTATTCCTTCGACGCCTATTTCAAGGTGCTGGCCGACCCGCAATTCCAGGCGACATTCACCTATTCGATCATGCTCGCGCTCGCCACCATCCTCATCGGCGTGCTGATCGTGGTGCCGACGGCCTATTGGGTGCGCCTCAAAGTGCCGGAAGCCCGGCCGCTCGTCGAGTTCATCACGCTGCTGCCGCTGGTCATCCCGGCCATCGTCATCGTGTTCGGCTACATCCGCATGTACAACACGTCGAGCGTGCTGCCGCTGACGGGCTCGGCCTTCGGCACCGATATCCTTCTCACCATGGGCTATGTGACTTTGGCGCTGCCCTACATGTACCGCTCGGTGGATACCGGCCTGCGCACCATCGATGTCGGCACCCTGACGGAGGCCGCGCAGTCCTTGGGCGCGGGCTGGGTGACGATCCTTGGCCGTGTCATCCTGCCCAACGTGCTGGTCGCGGTCCTGTCTGGCGCGTTCCTCACATTTGCGATCGTCATCGGCGAGTTCACCATGGCCGCGCTTTTGAACCGCCCGGCCTTCGGACCCTACATGCAGATCCTTGGCGCCAACCGCGCCTATGAGCCGCCGGCGCTTGCCGTCATCGCTTTTGCCATCACCTGGGCCTGCATGGGGCTCATCCAGCTTGTCACCCGTTTTGCCGGCCATGAACGCGCGAAAGCCTGAGATGGCTGAAAGGAATGTCCACCCGTGACCGCCTTCCTTGATTTGCAGCATCTGGAGAAATCCTTCGGCGAAACGCGCGTCGTGAAGGATTTCAACCTCGGCATCGCCAAGGGCGAGTTCGTGTCATTGCTCGGGCCTTCGGGTTGCGGCAAGACGACGGTGTTGCGCATGATCGCCGGTTTCGAGACGCCGTCCTCGGGCGCGGTGATCGTCGACGGCAAGGATGTCACGGGCCTGCGCCCCAACCAGCGCAATGTCGGCATGGTGTTCCAGGCCTATGCGCTGTTCCCGAATTTGACGGTCGCACAGAATGTCGGCTTCGGCCTCAAGGTGAAGGGCGTCGGCAAACAGGAGGCGGAAGCCCGTGTGGCCGAGATGCTGGCAATGATCGGTCTGCCGCAACTGGGCGGCCGCTATCCGTTCCAATTGTCCGGCGGCCAGCAGCAGCGCGTGGCGCTGGCCCGCGCATTGGCTCCGCGCCCGCAATTGCTGCTGCTGGATGAACCGCTTTCGGCGCTGGACGCCAAGATCCGCGTGTCGCTGCGCCAGGAAATCCGCGACATCCAGCGCTCGCTCGGCATCACCACCATCTTCGTGACGCATGATCAGGAAGAGGCGCTCTCGATGTCGGATCGCATCGTCGTCATGAATGGCGGCATCGCCGAACAGGCGGGCTCTCCGTTCGACGTCTACAACCGGCCGGCGACGCGGTTCGTTGCCCAGTTCGTCGGCACCCTCAGCCTGCTGCCGGCAACCGTGACCGATGTTGCGGCCGGCACGGTTTCGGTTGCGGGCACCGCGGTCAGCGGGCTCGCGCTTCCGCCCGCGGCGCACACGGGCGCGGCGGTGTCACTGGCGCTCCGCCCGGAATCGCTGCGCCGCCAGGGGCGGCCGGGTGACGCGAGCCTGTCGGGCATCGTGCGGTCGGTGGATTTCCTCGGTTCGGTGATGCGGACCCGTGTCGAGGCGGCAGGCGAGATGCTGGCTTTCGACGCCTTCAATGATCCGGCGCTGCCGCCGCCGCAGCCAGGCGACACCATGACGCTTCATTTCGCGCCCGACAGCGCGCTGGTGCTTCCTGCATGACAGGCAGGATGATCGGCGGACCATCGTCAGAGGACCGCATCGCCCGGCTGCCTTGCTGGCGCGGACCTCTGGCGTTGGAGCCGCTGAAAGGCGGCATGTCGAATGAGAGCTGGAAGGTGCGCGACGCGACCGGCGCTTATGTCGTGCGTTTCGGCGGCGACAATCCTCATCACGGCATTCTGCGCTGGCATGAGAAGGCGGCGAGCCGCGCGGCGGCGGCCCTTGGCATTTCGCCGTCGATCCATTTTGAGGGCGATGGCGTCCTTGTGCTCGCCTTCATCGACGGACACGCCTTCAGCGAAGAGGATGCGCGTGCCCCGGCCAACATCCCGCGCATCGCCGCTCTCATCGCGCGTGTGCATCAGGAGATGCTGGGCGCGATGCGCGGGCCGGTCCTCGCCTTCCACCCCTACCAGATTAACGCCGACTACATTGCGCGGCTGAAACGGGATGGCAGCCCGCACGGGACCCTCGTCGAGAAGCTGGATGCCGCCAACATCCGCTTGCAACAGGCGTCACGCCCGGCGCCGCTGGCCTTCGGCCACAATGATCTTTTGCCGGCCAATTTCATTGATGAAGGCCAACGCCTGTGGCTGATCGACTGGGAGTATTCCGGCATCAACACAGTGTTCTTCGATCTCGGCGGCGCGGCGTCCAATGCGGGCATGGATTCGGATGAAACCTCCGCCTTGCTCGAACATGGGTTGGGCCGCGCGCCGACGGATGAGGACCTGCGCGCCATCGCCATTTCGCAGGCGCAATCCCTGCTGCGTGAGACCGTCTGGTCGATGACGTCGGAACTCCATTCCGGCATCGACTTTGACTTTGCCGCCTACACGCTGAAAAACATGGAACGGTTTGAAGCCGCCTTCGACGCGCTCGACGGAGTATGAGCATGACCGAGCCCGCACCCCTTCTTCCAACACACGCGGATTTTGTGGTGATCGGCGGCGGCATCATTGGCTGCTCCACGGCCTATCATCTGGCGCGCGACCACAAGGCGAATGTCGTGCTCATTGAACAGGGCCGCCTCACGTCCGGCTCAACATGGCATGCGGCGGGGCTTGTCGGGCAATTGCGGTCATCAGCCTCGATCACAAGGCTGCTCAAATATTCGGTCGATCTCTACAAGCGGCTCGATGCCGAGACAGGGCTGGAAACCGGCTGGAAAATGTCGGGATGCTTGCGGCTGGCCACCAATGCCGACCGCTGGACGGAGTTCCGCCGCACGGCGACCACGGCCAAGTCGTTCGGCATGGACATGCATCTCCTGTCACCGGCGGAAGCCAAGGCGATGTTCCCGCTGATGGACGTGCATGATCTCGTCGGCGCGACTTTCCTGCCGACCGACGGCCAGGCGTCGCCCTCCGACATCACGCAGTCGCTTGCCAAGGGCGCGCGCATGCATGGCGCGAAGCTGATCGAGGGTGTGCGCGTCACCGGCTTCGACATGGCGGTGGAACAAACGGGCGCGAACCGCATCACGGCGGTGCGCACCACGGCGGGCGTGATGTCCTGTGACAAGGTCATCAATTGCGGCGGCCAGTGGGCGCGCCAGATCGGAGCGATGGCCGGGATTTCCGTGCCGCTGCAACCGGTGAAGCACCAATATGTGATCACCGAACCGATCCCCGGCCTGTCGCCGGATGCCACCACCATCCGCGACCCCGACCGGCGCACCTATTTTAAGGAGGAGGTCGGCGGGCTGGTGTTCGGCGGCTATGAGGCGAACCCGCAAGCCTGGCTGACCGACAGGGGCGCGCCGGGCGACGTGCCCGACGAGTGGGAGTTCCGGCTGTTTGATGATGATTACGATCATTTCGAGCAGCACATGGTGCAGGCGATGGCGCGCATTCCGGCGCTGGGCGAAGTCGGCATCAAGCAGATGATCAACGGGCCGGAGAGCTTCACGCCGGACGGCAATTTCATCCTCGGTGCCGCGCCGGAATGCGCCAACATGTTTGTCGGCGCGGGCTTCAACGCGTTCGGCATCGCGTCGGGCGGCGGCGCGGGCTGGGCGCTTGCCCAGTGGGCCGTCGATGGCGAGGCGCCGATGGATCTTTGGGTGGTGGACATCCGGCGTTTTTCCGGCTTGCACCGGGACCGGCGCTGGGTGCTGGACCGCACGTTGGAAGCCTATGGCAAGCACTACACCGTCGCATTCCCGCATGAGGAATATGAAAGCGGACGCGGTGCCATCACCTCCCAGCTTTATGGCCGGCTGAAGGAGCAAGGCGCGGTGTTCGGCGCGAAACTGGGATGGGAAAGGCCCAACTGGTTTGCGCCTGACGGTGTCGAGCCAAGGGACGCCTATGCCATGGGCAGGCAGAACTGGTTTGCCCATGTGGGTGCCGAGCACGCCCATGTGCGTACCCATGTCGGCGTGTTCGACCAATCCTCCTTCGCCAAATTCGAGATGGCCGGGCCGGATGCCGCCGAGGCACTGGAATGGATTTGCGCCAACCGCGTGGCGCGCGAACCGGGCCGCCTCACCTATACGCAACTGCTCAACACGCGCGGCGGCATCGAGGCCGATTTGACGGTGGCGCGTCTGGCGGATGACAAATTCTACATTGTCACCGGAACCGGGTTCCGCACCCATGATTTCGGCTGGATCCGGGATCACATCCCCGATGGGTGCGATGCCACGCTGGCCGATGTCACGGAAGGCTGGGGCACCCTGTCGCTGATGGGGCCGAAAGCGCGCCGGGTGCTGGAGCGGATCACCACGGCCGATGTCTCCAATGCCGCGTTTCCGTTCGGCCATGCCCGCGAGATCGCCATTGCGGGTGCGGTGGTGCGCGCGTTGCGGGTCACCTATGTGGGCGAACTCGGCTGGGAACTGCATGTTCCGATCGCCCGCATCGGTGCCGTCTACGATGCGCTGATGGAAGCGGGCGCTCCCGAAATGATCCGCCCGGCAGGCTATCGCGCCATCGAGTCGCTGCGGCTGGAGAAAGGCTATCGCGCCTGGGGCGCGGACATCACGCCAAATGACACGCCGTTGGAGGCCGGGCTTGGCTGGGCGGTGAAACTGAAGTCGGACATCGACTTCATGGGCCGCGCCGCGCTCGAACGCCGTGCCAACAGCCCGCTCGCCAAGCGGCTTGCGACTTTCACCGTCGATGACCCGGATGTCGTGCTGCTGGGCCGCGAGACCATCCTGCGGGACGGCGAGCCTGTCGGCTATCTGTCGTCAGGCGGGTTTGGCTACACTGTCGGCAAAGGCATTGGCCTTGGATATGTCCGACATGAGGCGGGTGTGACTGACGCGTTCCTGACCGGCGGCACCTATGAACTTGTGGTTGCGATGCAGCATGTGGCGGCGCAGCTTCATCTCGGGCCGCTGTTCGATGCGGGCAATGTGCGGGTCAGGGGCTGATTTCCGCCACGGCCTCGAATCACCTAATCCCGGCCCATGTTCGCAGCGCTGAAAGCCCGCCTGCCCCGTCTGGCTGAACCGCCCTTGCCCGAAGCGCTGCGCGTTGCGGGGCGTGACATCGCGCTTGAAATCACGCGCAACCCGCGCGCGCGCCGGCTGACCTTGCGCATTGCGCGCGATGGCAAGGCCGCCCGCGTCACCGCACCGCCGAATGTGCGCAACGCGGAGGTGAGCGCCTTCCTTGCCCGGCACATGGGCTGGCTGGAAACGAAGCTTGCCGCCTACCCCGACAAGCCGGTTCTGCGCGAACGCGTGAAGGTGCCGCTGGCCGGCGTGCCGCACCGGATCATCCGCCATGGCGGGCGCGGCGTGACCGCAAGAACGACGGGCGACGACGGGCCTGAACTGCATGTGTTTTGCCTGCCCGACGCTGTCGGCCGCCGTGTCGCCGACCATTTGAAGCGGGAAGCCAGGCGCGTGATCGAGCCGATGGCGTTGGCGCTTGCGGAGCGCACGGGCCGCAAGGTGAAAGCGATCCGCTACAAGGACACCGCCAGCCGCTGGGGCTCCTGCGCATCCGATGGCACGCTCGCCTTTTCGTGGCGCATCATGATGGCGCCGCCGAAAGTCATCGCCTACCTTGTCGCCCATGAGGTGGCGCATCTCAGCGAGATGAACCACGGCCCGCGTTTCTGGGCGCTCTGCCACGCGCTGTGCCCCGATACCGATGAGTGTCGCGCCTGGCTCAAGCGCAATGGCGCGAAATTGCAGGCGATCGGCTTCGAATAGCCGGAAGGCACGCCAGCGCTCGGAACTCTGGACGCCGCGCCGCTCGCGGCACCAAGTGTGAGCCTCAACTCGAACAGCTGACCTCCAGATGCCGCATCGTTTCCGGCGGCGGGTCGGCAAAGCGGATGTCATCGGCGCGGCCTGATGCCGGCGCATCGCTGAACGGGTTGGTGACGCAGGCAAAGATCCCGGCGATGAGGTCCGTGTCCCCCTCGTCCTCCACTGCGCGGATGGCGCTTTCCGCCACCCAGTTGCGCAGGACGAAGGCCGGGTTGGTTGCGCGCATCAACGCGTGCGCTTCACCGGCACGGCCATCCAGCCCGACGCGTTCGCGCCATCGGGCAAGCCACCCCCGCGCCTCGGCGGCGAGCGGCCCGAACGGCGCCAGAAAGAACGCCTCGCCATCGCAGTCGAGATTGGCAAGGCGGCGGAAGGCGAGCGTGTAATCGGCGCGCGCCTTCGTCATCAGGCCGAGCAGCCCCTGCACCAAGACGGCATCATCCGGCAATGGATCGACAAGGCCGAGCTTGCGGCGCATCAGCCGCAGGATTTCGCCATGATAGGCGGGCTCATAGGCCTTGAGGCCCGCATCCAGATCTTCGCTGGCAACAAGACCCGACAGCGCGGCGGCGAGCGCCTGGCAGTTCCACAAGCCGATGGACGGCTGGCGCGCGAAGGCATAGCGGCCGCCATGGTCGGAGTGGTTGCAGATGAACATCGGCTCATAGGCGTCCATGAAGCCGAAGGGTCCATAGTCGATTGTCAGGCCGAGGATCGACATGTTGTCGGTGTTCATCACGCCATGCGAAAAGCCGACCGACTGCCATTGCGCCATCAGGCGCGCCGTGCGCTCGCAGACCTCGCGGAAAAAGCCTGCAAAATCGCCTGCCGCCTGCACCGGAAAATGCAGCGCCATGACCGTGTCAGTCAGTTCGCGGAGTTTGTCCGGTTGGCCCGTATGGGCGAAATACTCGAAATGACCGAAACGGGTGAAGGCGGGCGCAACGCGCGTCACAACCGCGCCGGGCTCCATCGTTTCACGCTGGATCTCTTCGCCCGTGCCGATCACGCAGAGCGAGCGCGTAGTCGGGACACCAAGCGCCGCCATCGCTTCCGAACACAGATGCTCGCGGATTGACGAGCGCATGACGGCGCGGCCATCGGCAAAGCGCGAAAAGGGCGTGCGGCCCGCCCCCTTCAACTGGATTTCCTGCGGCCCGTCCGGGCCGTCCAGCACGCCATAGGAAAGCGCGCGGCCGTCGCCCAGGCGTGGCACATATTGGCCGAACTGGTGGCCGGAATAGACTGTCGCCGTCAGGTGCGGCGGCGGCGTCCTGCCGGAAAAGACATCGGCGAAAGCGGACGTGGGCAGGGCCGACGGGCTGATGCCGATCAGCCGCGCGACATCGGGAGAAGCATGGATGAGCCGGGGCGCGGCCCCGCCCATGTCACTGCGCACGCGCGCGGCAAAACCTTCGCCGGTCAGCGGGGCCGCACGCAGCCTTGCCGTGAGCGCTTCAGCAAAGGGCCGGTCCATCGTCTGCGTGTCCATCGCCCGCCATATAGGCGTGTGTCGCCGCGGTGCAACTCAGACGGTTTCCCAGCCGCCGTCATTGCGCCGCCCGGCACGGAACACGGCGTCGATCGCGCGCTGGTTGGCGATGGAATCGGCAAGGCGGAACACCGGCTTGCCGGGCTTGCCCCTGACATGTTTGACGAAGGCTTCGACCATCTCGCGGTAGTGTTTCGCCCCGCCGAACCGGAACGTTTCGCCGCGCTTGTGGCCCTTGTCCCACAACGTCACCGCCGGGTCGCCATAGAGCCCGGCGTTGAACGGCTCCGCCACCTCGATGAACCCGGCATCGCCGTGGAACACCATGATCTGCCGGGCCGCCATGCGCATGGAGAGATAATAGCTCAACTCGAAGCCACCGAAATCATTGCGCACGCTGGAATAGACATCCACCCCGTTTTCAAACCGCACGCACGCCGAAACGCGCTGCGGCTCATGGCCCGTGACAAAGCGCGTCGTCACAGTGGGGTAGACGCCGATGTCGGGCAAAGCGCCGCCGCCCAGTTCGGCAAGATTGCGCATGTTGTCCGGCTGGTCGCCATTGTTGTAGGTGAAGGCCCCCTGCACATGCATCAGCGTGCCGATGGCTCCGCCCCGAACGAGATCGCGCACCTTCTCCCATTGCGGGTGGTAGGTCACCATGAACGCCTCGGAGACAAGGACGCCGGCCTTTGCTTCCGCCTCAACCAGCGGTTCAATGTCAGCAGCGTTCAAGGCAAGCGGCTTTTCCACCAGCACATGCTTGCCCGCCTCGGCGGCGGCAACGGCCCAGCGCACATGCTCGGATGTCACGAGCGGAATGTAGACGCCGTCGATGGCGTCGCTTTCCAGCATCGCCTCATAGGAACCGAAGGCGTGCGGCGCGCCGAAGCGGCCGGCCAGCGCCTGCGCTTTATCCAAGTCGCGGCTGGCAATGGCTGCGACGACCCCGTTCTCGGATTCGGCAATGGCCGGGATCACATGATCCCGGCCGATCTTGGCGGTTGAAAGAATGCCCCAGCGAAACATGCGCGCCCTCCCTGCATTTCAGGGGTGGCAGGAAGCATGCCGCGCGCCCCGCCGCAAGGGTGGTTTCATTGGCCCATGCAAGGCGAATGAAATGCCGGGCGCGGTGCGCCGATCACTCGTTCGCGCCGATTTCAGCTTCGGACGCGGCTTCGGCCGGGCTCTTGTAGGCGCCCTCGCAGAATGGCGTGCAGGACAGGGTCTGCATCTTGGAACGGCGGAACACGCGCA
>JALOTE010000048.1 GCA_025458045.1 Rhizobiaceae bacterium | reverse complement strand
TCGTTGAAATGGCAGCCAAAGGGCAAAGAAATACAAGGAAAAAGCTGAAGAGCGGGCCATTGGCCCCGATCAAAGCTTTTGACGATGGAGTTCGAGGCCATTTGGCTGCCCTTCGGATCGGGTGAATTTTGTCTGCTACAGTGTCGAAAAGGCTTGAAAATGCTGGCATTTCCTACGCCTTCTCTCCTCGTATCAAACAAAATTCCCTCCGACCATTTCAATGAAATCAATAGGTCCTGACCCTAGCCGCGAAACCGCGTTTCCGGCAAGCCGCCGACACCGACATCCAAAGCCAAAAGCGAACCGGCCATCGGTTGCACGGCCAGCGCCCCGCCGGCCAGATCCCAAATGGCGGAGGTCACGAACAGCGTCGCCAAGTCCGGCCCGCCGAACATGCAGCTTGTCGGCTTCTGAACCGGCAGCGGCACGATGCGGTCAACACGGCCATCCGGCGCATAGCGCACAAGCCGCCAGCCATCCCATTGCGCGTTCCACATGAAGCCTTCGGCATCAATCGTGGAACCATCCGGCACGCCTGGATCACCATGCGTGGAGGCAAACAGGCGCCGGTTGGAAACCGAACCGGTTGCAGCATCATAGTCATAGGCGCGGATTTCGCGGTCGAGCGTGTCGGCGAAATAAAATGTCCTGTCATCCGGGCTCCAGCACAGCGCGTTGGAAATGCCGATGCCGGTTTCCATGCGATGAATGCTCAGATCAGGGTCAAGCCGGTAGAGCGCGCCGGAATGGCGCGTCAGTCCATCATCCATGGTGCCTGCCCAGAAGCGGCCGTCGCGGTCGCATTTGCCGTCATTGAACCGGTTGCCCGGGTCATGTGCGTCGGGCCTGGCGATCCAGTCGATGCGGCCGCCTGGCGGGTCGAAAAAGGCAAAGCCCGATGCGAAGGCGCACACAAGCCCGCCCGCTTCGCGCAGGGCAAACGAGCCGATGCGTTCCTCGAAGCGCCAGTCGGTGAGCGCCCCGGTCGGCTGGTGCCAGCGTTGCAGTCGCTTGCCCTCGATATCCACCCAGTAGAGCGCCTGTTCGGCCACATCCCAGACGGGCACCTCGCCCAGAATGTTGCCGCAACGCGCGATCTCCGTCAGGCTGTTCGGTTCGACGATCAAAGGGTCGGACGTCGATTGCGGCATGGTTGGCTCCCCGTCTGTCAGCCTTGGAACAATCGTCGCAAATGCAGCATCATGCGTGCGCGCTGACCGGGCGAACGCAGGCCGTGGAAGCCGACCGCGATGAGCGTCAGCACACCCGTCCAGACATATTGCCAGTAGGCAGACACCTGGAACTGGTTGAGCACGTTCTGCACCAGGATGATCAGCGTCGCGCCAAGAACGGTTCCGCCCGCCGTGCCGCTTCCGCCGAACACCGACGTCCCGCCGGCAACGACCGCCGTCACAGAGGCAAGCGTGAAGGTCGCGCCCGCCTGCGGGTCGCCTGAGCCGATACGGGCAGCGATGATCAACCCGGCCAGAGCGGCCATGGTGCCGGAAAACACATAGGCGAGCGCCTTGACGCGGCCCGTCCTGATGCCGGTCACCATGGCGGCGTCGGCACTTGAGCCCGTGGCATAGAGCCGTGCGCCGATGCGCCCGCGCGCCAGCAGCGCTTCAAACAGGATGAACAGCGCCACGGCGGCAATGAAAGCCACCGGCACCATCCAGATCCGGTAAAGCACCGCGCCCGCAAATGCCGGGTCCAATGTCCCGCCGGGGGATGGCCGCACGATCAAGGCGAGCCCTTGCACGACCGAGAACGTGCCAAGCGTCGCCACAAGGTCCGGGATGCGCAGCCGGACAATCAGCAGCGCGTTGAACAGGCCGACCGCCGCCCCGCAGGCGATGCACAAGGCGGCTGCCAGCACCGGCGGCCAGACGGAGCCGGGCGTGATCAGGTGCGAGGCGATGGTGGTCACAAGGCTGATCACGGGGCCTGTCGTGAGATCGATGCCGCCCAGCAAGATGACGGCCATCTGGCCAAGCGAGGCAATCGCCAGCGGAGCGATCTGACCCGCCATCGACGCGAAATTGCGCGGTGTCAAAAAGAACGGCGTCAGAAGCGCGGCGGCGGATGCGAGCATGAGAATGATTGCCGCGAGTATCAGCGCCGGGGCATGACGGCCGGCGAGCAGGCTTGCCCATCCTGATGCTCTGGCTGACAGCGCGGCCGGCGTCAGGGCACCGGGCGCGTCCGACCGGGCGGCAACGGCGGCCGCGATCACGCCCGCCTCGGTTGCATCAGCCGATTCCAGGTCGGCCACCGGCTGGCCGTCATTGAACACGATGATCCGGTCCGTCAGCCCGATCAGTTCGACCAGATCGGACGAGATCACGATGACAGCCGCGCCCGCTTCGGCCCGCGCGCGGATCAGCCGGTAGAGTTCGGCCTTGGTCGCGACATCGACACCCTGCGTCGGTTCGTCGAACACATAGAGGCGTGCCTCGGCGATGAACCAGCGCGCAAACACCACCTTCTGCTGGTTGCCGCCGGACAGTGTTGAAACGCCGGTTTCCCAGTCGGGAGCGCGCACGGCAAGCCGCCGTGCTTCGGCATCCACCGCCTGTGCCGTCCGCGCCTGATCGACCACGCCCAGTCGCGACCAGCCGGACACATGCGGCAGCGCGATGTTGGACGCGATGTCGTGCACCATGAACAGGCTTTCGCGGCGGCGGTCGGCGGGAACATAGATGATGCCGCACTTCAGCGCATCGGCGGGGCCGTCGGGCCTGACTGTCTCGCCCAGAAACGAAAAGCCTGCTTTGTCATTTGCCGCCGCACCAAGACCGAACAGGCGGCGCGCCATGTCCTGCTGGCCCGCGCCCTGGATGCCGCCAAACCCGACGATTTCGCCGGCCCGGACCCTGACCGGGATAGACCCTTCACGGTCGGCCGGAACCAGCAGCACCTCGCGGCCGGGTGCCGCTGCGCGCGGTGGAAAACCGGTGCCCATCGCGCGCCCCACCATCAGCGCCACAAGGCTCTGCTCGTCGGCGGCGTCACCGGGCAGCGCGCCGGACACTTCGCCGTCCTTCAAAACCGTGATGCGGTCGGCGAGGCTCAAGACCTCGCCCAGCCGGTGCGAGATGAAGATGATCGCGACGCCTTCGTCGCGAAGGCGATTCATTAGGGAATGCAGCGCGTCGCATTCCGGTCCGGTCAGCGCCGAAGTCGGCTCGTCAAGTATCAGGACACGCGCCTTGCGTGCCAGCGCGCGCGCGATTTCAACCTGTTGTCGTTCGGCGCGGTTGAGCCGCCCGGCCTCGGCGCGCAGATCCACAGTGCTGCCAAGGCGCGTGAGCACGGCGGCCGCTTCGGCGTCCATGGCCGCACGGTCAACGAACAATGCGCCGCCCGGCTCATGCCCAAGCGCGATGTTCCAGGCAACATCCAGCGTCGGGGCAAGGCGGGTGTCCTGATAGACCATCGCGATCCCGGCGGCGAGCGCATCGGCGGGATCGCGCAGGCTGACCGGCCTGCCATCGATTTCGATCTGGCCGGCATCCGGCGGGTGGACCCCGGCAAGGATGCGCATCAACGTCGATTTGCCAGCCCCGTTTTCGCCCACAAGCGCGTGGATTTCCCCTTCAACCACATCAAACGAAACCTGCTTGAGCGCGTGAACGCCGGGAAAGCGCTTGTCGATGCCGTTGACGGCGAGGACAGGCGCTTTCCCGGCGGCCGTCCGGGCTGGCATGGGGAGGATTTCCGGCCCGGATTGGTTCATCACACCGCCTGCATCACGCCTTGAAGATGGCGGCCAGTTGCTCGTCCGTCAGCGATGTGTCGGTGAACACGCCATCCGGCAGGGTTGGCCGCAGATATTTGGTGTAATTGTCCTTGGTGATCATCGCCGGAGACAGGATCTGCTGCTTGGGCACCTCGCCGCCCTTGAGCAGCGTGACCGCGGCGCGCATCGCGAAAATGCCCTGCCATGTCGGCTCCGACATCAGGCCAATGTCGAACTTCGGGTGGTTGCCTTTCTCTGCGTCGTAAAGCTTGAGCAGGCCGTTGTAGTCGTCGCCCGTCACCGGCACGAGCGGACGCCCGGCGGCAAGCAGCGCCTTCATCGCGCCGGCGCCCACTTGCGCGCCATCGCACCACACACCGTCGATCTGTGGGTGGGCGGCGATCAGGTCGGCCATGACGACCTTCGCCTTGTCCTCCTCCCAGAAGGCATCCTTGAAGGCGAGGATCTCGATGTCCTTGGACATCGCTTCCTGCGCGCCCGCCCAGCCGGCGGCCGTGTAGGAATTGCCCGGCAGGCCGCCCAAGGCCACGATCTTGCCTTTGCCGCCCAGCGCATCCGACAGCCATTTGCCGAGCGTCGCGCCTTTTTTCTGCGGGTCAGTGCCGACATAGGTCGACCAGCCGTCGCCATCGACCGGCAGGTTGAACGGCGCGGTGATGATCCCCTCGTCGGTGGCCTGCTTGAGGATCGGCGCGACGGCGGAACCCGAATTGGCGATGACCAGAATGGCATCGACCTGCTGGTTGATCAGCGTCTCGATGTCGCTGACCTGTTTGTTGATGTCACCCTGTCCGTCGAGGATGATGAATTCGCCAATGTCCGGCGTGGCCTTTGCCTCGGCTTCAAGGGCGGCGATCGCCATGGCGCGCCATGAATTGCCGGAGAAGCCGTTGGCAAAGCCGATGCGGTAGGGGCCAGGCTTGGCCGTGCCTTTCACCATCGCGCCGACACCTTCCAGCGTGACGCCCTCCTGCGCAAAGGCGCGGTTGCCCAAGGCGAGCAAGGCGCCCATGCCCAGCGTGCCTTGCAGCAGCCGGCGGCGAGACCAACGCGTGTCTGAAAATCCAGTCATGTCGTTTCCTTCCCTTTGTTTCCCGTCTTGTGTTGCCACACTTTGTGGTTGTGCCCGGCTTCGCCGGTGTGTTGCCCCGGTGAAGGGGAGCTAGCCCCGCGCGCCGGACAGGCGGCGGTAAATGAGAACGCTGGCGATGATGATGAAGCCCTGCACCATGAACTGCGTGCCGCTCGAAACGCGGATGATATTGGTGAAGGAGTTCAGTTCCGTGATGAACACCGCCCCCCCAATGGTGGCGATCATGCTGCCGACCCCGCCTGTCAGCGCCGCGCCACCGACGACGACAGCGGCGATGGCGGTGAAGAGAAACGGGTTGCCGATGCCGAGTGACGGCGAGCCGATATAGGCGGTGAGCAGTAAGCCACCCGCCGCCGCAAGCAGTGACGACAGCGCATAGGCCGCAACCGTGACACGCTCAACCGGCACGCCTGCCATCGCCGCGGCTTCCGTATTGGCTCCTGTCGCATAAAGCCACCGCCCGAACACCGTGGCCCGCGTGAGCCACGCCATCGCCAAGCCGATCGCCAGCCAGATCAATGTCGGGTTTGGAATGCCGAGAACAGTGCCGGTGCCGATCAGTTCAAAGGCCGGTGCCGCCTCGCCTCGCGGCGCGCCCCCGGTATAGACAAGGGCTGCACCGAACAGGATGGAGTTGGTGCCAAGGGTTGCAATCAATGGCGTGATGCCGATCACGGTCACCAGGATGCCGTTGGCGACGCCCGCCATGGCGGCAATCGCCAGGCAGGCGAAAACAGCAATCACGATATTGTCGTTCAAGCCAAGCATGAGGCTGGTTGCGACGATGTTGGTGAGCGTCACGATCCCGGCCTGCGACAGGTCGATGCCGCCGGTCAGCACAACGAACGTCTGCCCGAGCGCGATCACGCCCAGAAATGACGCCACCTGCAGGATGTTGAGAAGCTGGCTCCACTGGAACATGGCGGGCGAAATCAGCCCGGACACGACATAGAGCCCGATGACCGCAAGCCACACGGCTCCCGCGGCCTTTGCGCCGGCTCTTAGGGCCCTGCGGGAGGATGACGCGTTGGGTGTCATTGCGGTCACCAATCCACCACCGTGCCATCCGGCATCACGGCGTGCTGGGTATGGTAGATTTCGGGCTTGAACGGGTGGGCGGCGGCCACAGCCTCATCGACCTCCACGCCGAGGCCCGGCCCTTCCGGCACCTGCCACGCCCCGTCGATGCGGCGGACGGGGCCCTGAACCACATCATCATACCACTGGACGGCTCCAGACATTTCCTCCTGAATGATGAAGTTCGGCGTCGAGACGGCGAAATGCAGCGCGGCGGCGCTTGCGATCGGCCCGAGCGGGTTGTGCGGGGCAACGCCGATGCCTGCCGTCTCGCACATGGCGGCGATCTTCTTGGTTTCAGCCAGTCCTCCCGCATGAGCGATATCGGGCTGCGCGACATGCATGGCCCTGAGACGGATGTGCGGCTCGAATTCCTGCCTGCCGATCAGCCTTTCCCCGGTCGCGATGGCAACAGGGGATTGCAGCGTCAGGTCGCGCAGGGCTTCCGGGTTGCCCGGCTGGACCGGCTCCTCGACGAAGAGCGGGCGGCCGGGCGCCAGCGCGCGGATATAGTCAAGCGCGGCGATGGTTGAGCCGGGACGGCCGTGGAAATCGACCATGATCTCGATGTCCGGGCCGACAGCGGCGCGCAGTGCTTCCATCAGCCGCGCCACATGGTCAACGGCGCGCACCGGCGCAAGCATGTGGGTATAGGGCACGAACACCACCTTCAGAGCAGTGTAGCCCTTTTCGACCACCGCGCCCGCCTGCTCGGCCAGCGCCTGCGGCTCCATCGTCTCATAGACGGCGCGCATGTCTCCGAGGCCAAGATGGGTGTAGACCGGCACGCGGTTGCGCGTGCGGCCGCCAAGCAGCCGCCAGACGGGAACGCCCAGATCCTTGCCAAGAATGTCCCACAGGGCGACCTCGATGCCCGAAATTGCCGAGGCGCCGATCACGCCCATGCGCCAGAAGCCATGCTTGTGCATGATGCGCACAGCCTGCTCGATGTCGCGTGGATCAAGCCCGATCAGCAGCGGCTCCAGATCGGCGACAGCACCGGTCACAGCGCGCGTCTTCCATTCGAGCGTGGCCTCGCCCCACCCGTAAAGCCCGGGCTGGTCTGTCTCGACGCGCACGAAAACCCAGTTGCGCATCTCGGCATTGACCACCCGGCATGTGATCCCGGTGATTTTCATGGCTCCTCCCAATCAGGAGACTAACATGAAAATTCATCTGATCAATAGGATGGACCGAAGTCCGTAGTCGCAAGACGTGAGAGCAGGCTTCGCCTGCTGGCGAACGTGAAAGCGATCCGGGCCACCACCAGCAGCGGCCTGTGCGAGGCCCATGCACCCTCTTCCACCGGGATGCGCCGCCAGCCGAGATGAAATCAATGCGTCCTGAGCCTGAAGCGACCGGATCAACGGAACAGAAAAACACAAACCTTAAAAGTCGAACAGTCGTCTTTACAAGAATGTCTCCGCCACGTGTCAGAACACAGCGGCAGAACAATTTTCAAGCGAGTTCAATCATGACGGTGAAATCGGTGCTATCGATGGCGCTCTTGCTTGCAGGCATCAGTATGGCGGACGCCGCGCAACGCACGATTGTCGGCGTTTGGAAGATTGACGGTTCCCAATGCCTTCCGCCGTCAGGCGCGCTGCTTGTCGGGCCCAAAAGCCTTGCGATGGATGAAATGGTCTGCACCTTCGACAGCGTCAGCCGCAAGGGTTCGACCGTGTCATGGACAGGCGAATGCAATTGGTCCGACGGCTTTGCGATGCAGGACGTTGTGGTGCGTGCAACCGAACGCAAGGGGGTTCTCAGCATCTCGATGGACGGCGACCCGTTCCCGCATGTCTTCCGCCGCTGCACGGCTGCTGAATCGGCGTGGGCAAGGCAATGAGCGCGTCGGTTCGTTCGCTCGCGATCACCCTTGCCGCTTGCACGCTAGCGGTATCCGTTGCGCCGGAAGCAATGGCGCGAAGCGCCCTGAAACTGCGCGCCGGGGTTTACGGCCCTGCCAACATCGCCTGCGGCAGCCTGCCCTACGGCATGGCCGATGTGTGGACGGGGACCAAATTCACCAATGCCCGGTTGGCGTATCGCGCAACACAGATGACAGCGAACCGTGCCATGCTGAACGTGCATGATTTTGACAGCGGCACCTTCATGATGGTTGCCGAGGTCCGGGTGACCGGAACCGCATCGTTCATCTCGACCACCATGCACGGATCGACTGAATATCGATGGTGCGGCTCGGACATCCGTGACTTTCTGTAACGGCCGCGCATGGTCCGGCCGCCTCCGCCCCGCCGGAGATCACCCCCGGCCGGCGATGGCTGCGGCGATGGCTGTCATCGCCTGCATGCCGGGGTCGACCATGCCTATGGTCTTCTCGCCGAAAATGCGCGCCCGCCCGATGGTGGCGGGCTTCAGGCGCAGCTCCTCTTGCGCCGCCCTCGCCGCATCGGCGGCGGCATTGGCGGTTTCCGCCGCATCGGTCAGCCCTGCGGTCGCCTTGGCCATCGCGTCAAGGCTGTCGAGCACGGTCTTGCCGCCAAGCTCGGCCTTGCCGCGTGCCTGCATCGCATCGCGCGCCGCGGCGATGAGGCCGGAGACCTCGGACGCCTCACAGGTGGTGCGGCCCTTCAGCGCCTTCGCCATGGTGATCAGTCCGGTCGCCATCAGCGTTCCGTAAGACGAACCGGACGTCTTGGTGAAGGCCTGCGCGCATTGCATCAAGGCGAGGCCCAGATCGGCGGGCAAAGCCGGCGCAAGCTCGCCGATGGCGCGCATGCCGCGCGCCATCGTCACGCCGAGATCGCCGTCGCCCAATGCACCGTCCGCCGTGTTGAGCGCGTCAAACTCCCGTTCCATCGCCACCAGCAAACGCGCGGCAGCGGCACGCAGCGCCTCAACGTCGAGGCTCATTTCACGCTCCAGAAGGCGCAATCGCACGGTGCTTTGAGGAAGGTTTCAAGCTGCTCATCCAGTTTGAACAGCGTGAACGACACGCCCGTCATCTCCATCGAGGTCGCATAGCGGCCGATGAGCGGCATCACGATGGTGGCCCCCGCTGCATCGAGCCGCGCCTTGACGACGCGGTAAAGGATGTAGAGTTCCTCTGGCGGCGTCGCGCCGAGCGAGTTGACCATGACCGAAACGCGGTCGCCCGCGCCAAGGGGCATGTCGTCGAGCAACCGATCCATCATTTCGCCGGCGATCGCGTCGGCGGATCGCAGCTTGCCACGCCAGACGCCTGGCTCGCCATGGATGCCCATGCCCATTTCCATCTCGTCATCGGCGATGGTGAAGGTCGGCTTGCCCGCCTGCGGGACAGTGCAGGGCGACAGCGCCACGCCAACCGAACGGCAGGCGTCGGCGGCCTTCTGCGCCACCGCCGTGACCGCGTCGAGATCATGGCCAGCATCCGCCGCCGCGCCCGCGATCTTGAAGGCATAGACCATGCCCGCCACTCCACGCCGCTTGTCGGCCTCGTCAGGCTTGGCGGAGGCGACATCATCGGCCAGCACCACGGTCGTGCAGCGAATGTCGTCGAATTCGACAAGGTCTCCGGCCATGTCGAAATTCATGATGTCGCCACCATAGTTTCCATAGAGCCTCAACACCCCTGCCCCGCTGTCTGCCGCGCGGATGGCGTCCGCCATCTGTTCGGCGGACGGGGACGCAAACACATCGCCGATGGCACAGGCATCCAGAAGGCCGGGGCCGACATAGCCGGTGAAGACAGGCAGATGGCCTGAACCGCCGCCCGTGACGATGCCGACCTTGCCGGCCTTGCCCGCAGTCGCGCGGGCGACCACACGGCCGCTGTCCCCGTGCAGGCGGTAGAACTCGGGATGGGCGGCTGTGAAGCCCGCCAGCATCTCGTCGACATAATCGACCGGGTTGTTGAGGATCTTTTTCATGGCAGGGCTCCGGTGAAGACTTCGGAAGGTGAGAGGGATCAGGCGGCGGGTGGGCGGCGCTTGAACTGGAACAGGTCAGGCCGTGCATTGACGATCATTACGAAAATCAGCAGCACCCCCCAGATCAGTTCGCGCGAGAAATTCGAGACTTGAAGCATGTTCAGGCCGGACGACAGGAACTGCATGGCAAGCACCGCGAGCACCACGCCGATCACCCGGCCATAACCGCCATAAGGGTTCACCCCGCCCAGCACTGCGATCAGCACCGCAAGCAGCAGATAGCTCGAGCCATAGTCGGCCTTGGCGGAGTTGGCGCGGCTCATGATCAACAGTCCGGCGATGGAGGCAAGCACGCCCGACCCGACATAGACCTTGATGAGCGTCGCGGTCACATCGACGGCGGCAAAGCGCGCCGCAAGCGGGTTTGCCCCAAGCATCTGCACTTTCAGACCGAAAGCGGTGCGCGACAGGACGAAGGCCAACGCAGCGGCCAGGAGCCCGAACAGCACCAGCGGAACAGGAATGCCAAGCATCCGGCCATTGCCGATGAAGGCCGCCACCTCGGGAAAACCCATCACCGCGCTGCCGCCCGTCAGCACGACGGCAAAGCCAGAAAACACCAGCCCCGAGCCAAGCGTGGCGAGAATGGCGGGCAAGCCCAGTACCGCAACCAGCAGGCCGTTGAACAACCCGGCGATGAGCCCGACGGCAAGCGCGGCGGCGACCGAAAGCGCGTACCAGCCAAGCGCATCGGCGCCCTGCGTTCCGCCGGCCAACTGCGTCAGGATCGTTGCAGCGATGATGGCTGACAGGTTGGCGATGCCGACAACCGACAGATCAATGCCGCCGGTCAGCATCGTAAGCGTCATCGCCAAGGCCAGGATGGCGAATTCCGGGAACTGGAACGCCATCGAGGTGATGTTCTGAACGGACAGGAATCGCTCCGGCGACAGCGCTCCCATCAGCGCGAACACCAGCACGGTGATCACGGCAAGGCGGGCTTCCTGCGAGGCGGCAAGCCGCGCGAACAGCGATGGCGCGGCGGGCCTCAGCGGGTTGTCATTGGCCTTCTCGAGCATCCGCGCCTCCTCAAGCCGCCCGCGCGGCGGCGCGCTTGGCCTGCCAGGCCGGAAGTCCGGTGCCGATCAGGATCAGCAATCCGATGACCACCATCTGCCATGTGGCCGGAACCCCGATCACGACGAGGCTGTTGCGCACGAGCACGATCAGCGCGACGCCGAGCAAGGTTCCGGTCAGTGTGCCGTGGCCGCCCGTCAGCCGCGCGCCGCCCAGCACGACGGCTGCGATGACGGACAATTCCAGGCCAACAAGGTCGAACGGATTGGCGACGCGCGCCATGGACGAATGGATGATGCCCGCGAGCCCGGCCAGCGCGCCGACATAGACATAGATGAAGAACTGCGTCGCCCGGACATTGATGCCGATGCGCCGCGCGCTTTCAAGCGAACCGCCGATGGCGAAAATCGACCGCCCAAGCATCGTCTTGTGCAGGATGAACCAGGTGACGACAATCACGCCTACGGTCGCCGCAAACGCCCATGGCAGCGAATAGAACGAACCATCCGGGTTGGTGCCGCGGATCATCATCATGCGGCCGAATTCGCGCATTCCGGGCGGCAATGTGGTGATCTGTTTCTGGCCGATGAAGGTCAGCATGAAGCCGCGGAAGATGGAAAGTGTGCCAAGCGTGACGATGAGGGTCGGCAGGCCGAAGCCGACGATCAGAATGCCGTTGATGGACCCCAGCGCCGCACCCATCGCCATGCCGATGCCGATGGCGGCATACCAAGGCAGGTCCGGTGCCAATGTGTTGAGCAGCATCGCGGTCGAATACATGGTGAAAGCGGCGACCGCCGTGAAAGACACATCGATTCCGCCGGAGATGAGCACGAGCATTGCGGCAACCGCAAAGATGCCGAGCACGATCGAACCGCGCAGGAGATCCGTCAGCGTGGGGATCGACAGGAAGGACGGATCGGAGAAGGCCGCCAGCGCACAAAACGCAATGATGACAAGCGGAACAAGCGTCTCGTTGCGGGTCCAGTCGATGCGCAAGGACGACAATTGCATCACGATGCCAGCCTGTGCGCGAGTTCGGTTTCGGATGTGCTGCCTGCCGGAATGTCGTCCGTGATGCGCCCGGCCCGCATGACCAGAATCCTGTGGCAGGTCGACAGCAATTCCGGAAGGTCGTCGGAGATGACGATGACACCAAGACCCTGACGCGACAGGTCCGCAATGATTTCGTGGATTTCCGCCTTGGATCCCACATCGACACCGACGCTCGGCCCGTTCAGCACCAGAACCTGCGGCCCGCGCGCCAGCCAGCGCGCCAGCACGACACGCTGCTGATTGCCGCCCGAAAGCGAACGCACCGGCGCCTCGATGGAGGACGCCTTCACACGCAGGCGGTTCAGCCAGTCGGCGCTTTCGGCCCACAACGCGGCGCGCGCGAGAAGGCCTGTGATGGAATGCGCATCCACCCGGCCGACCGCGACATTGCGGCCGATGGATTGCAGCAGGAACAGGCCTTCCGTCAGCCGGTCCTCCGGCACATAGCCGATGCCAGCGGCGGCGGCCTTCAGCGGATCGCCCAACGGCACCTTCAGGCCCCCCAGCGTCAGGGTGCCGCTGTCCGGCGCGACGAGCCCGAACAGGGCTTTGGCCAATGCGGTCCGGCCGGAACCAAGCAGGCCGGAAATGCCCAGCACCTCGCCGCGGCGCAACTGGAAATTGACGTTGTCGAAAGCCCCCGCCTTCGACAGGCTGGCGACCTCGAACAGCACCGGGGCCGAAGCGTCCAGCGCTGCGGGCGCGCGCAGCGCGACGTCCCGCCCGGTCATGTGCCGCGTCAGCGCGGCTGCATCGAACTCGGACGCCATCCCTTCGGCGACCTTGCGGCCGTTGCGAAGGACCACGACCTTCTCGCAGACCTCCAGCACTTCGGCGAGCTTGTGGCTGACGAACAGCACGGCCACGCCATCGGCCTTCAAGCGCCTGATGATCGCAAGCAGCGCCCGCACTTCTTTTTCCGTGAGCGCCGTCGTCGGCTCATCCATGATGATCAGCTTGGCGTCGGTTGCGAGCGCGCGGCAGATCGCGACAAGCTGCTTGTGGGCGACCGACAAAGTTTCCACCGGCGCATCCAGCGGCATGTCCACGCCGATGCGGGCCAGCGTTCTTGCCGCGATGTCTCGCACATGGCGCTTGCGGAAGAGCGTCACGCCTTCGCCCAGCTCCGCCGAAAACGCGATGTTCTCGGCCACGCTCAAATTCGGAAACAGCGAAAAATCCTGGAATATGACCTTGATGCCCGCCGCCGCCGAAGCCCGCGGATTGAGCGCGGACTGCTGTGCGCCGTCGAAAGCGATCCTGCCCCGGTCGGGCTTTTCGACACCGGCAAGGATCTTGATCAGCGTCGATTTGCCGGACCCGTTCTCGCCTGCAAGGCAGACTGCCTCGCCGCGACCGATGTCAAAGCCGACATCGTCGAGCGCGGTGATCCCCGAATAGGTTTTCGTGACGCCGTTCAGCGCCACCAACGGCACGGACATGAACAGACCCCGGCTGTGCGCCCCTGCAGAAGCCGGCGGCACACATCACTTGACACCAGAAAGAGCGGGCGGCGGCTCCCCGCCACCCGCCGGATATTCCCGTCGATCAGAACGGATAGTCCTTCATGTTGTCCTTGTTCACGTTCACGAAGGCCTGACCGTAAATGACCTTGCCTTCCAGCTTCACCGCATTGTAGCCCGGCAGGCCGAGGTCCATCCCGTCCGTGACAGTCTGGCCGTTCATCACCATTTCGGCGAGCTTGTTCATCGCGTAGCCCGCAACCGACGGATCCCAGAAACCGATGCCGTCAACCGCGCCGGTTTCAAGATACTGGCCAGCGATCGAGGGCAGCGACGTGCCGAACACGCAGGTCTTGTCGGCCAAGCCGCGCTCTTCGATGGCCAGGCCGATCCCTGCAACGTCGGTCGACGCCGAGCCCTGCATGCCCTTGATGTTGGGGAAGGCGCGCAGCACTTCCTGCGCCTTCTCATAGGCTTTCTGCTGGTCGTCTGCGGTTTCGTTCTTGTCGCCGACAAGAGTCATGTTGGGAAAATTGGCCTTCTGGTAAGCGATCGCGCCGTCAACCCACTGGTTGTGGGTCTGCGACGTCAGCGAGCCGACAAACACGGCGTATTCACCCTCGCCGCCCATGCATTCGGCCATCTGCTTCATCAGGTTGGCGCCGAACTCTTCATTCTTGAACGCCTCGAGGTCGTAGTTGGTGTTCTGCTGGCTGGCCGCCTCATGCGTGATCACGGTGATGCCCGAGTCCATTGCGCGCTTCAGCACAGGCTCAAGCGCTTCCGGCGACATCGGCACGACGGCCAGCGCATTGACGCCCTGCGCGATCATGTCCTCGATCAGCGCGACCTGCTGCTGCGGGTCCGCCTGCGCGGGGCCAACCTGGAACGCGTCATGGCCGGTGTCGGCGGCAAACTGCTTGACCCCTTCCTCCATGCGGTTGAACCACTGGATGCCCGCGATTTTCACCACGGTCGCGATCTTTTTCTTGTCTTGCGAAACCGCCGGAACGGCAAATGCGGCAACGGCTACGGCGGCAGCAGTTGCTGCCAGCACGATCTTCGTTTTCATGTCTCTCTCCCTGAAGGCCCGCCCCTCCTCCGGGGCCGGCAATGCGGAGCAGACAATAGCGCAGCTTGCCCAGGAATCCAGTGGCGCAAGCGAAAAAATTCGCAATTCATATGCAATATCAATGGTTTGAAAAAGTCTTCACGGCGGCGGCGAGCGCCGCCCCGCGCATCAGGCCAACCGTTGCACAGCGTTCACCCAGCCTGCAGCGCCGCCCTCCGTGGTGCTTGTCCGGCCAGAAGCGCGCGGAACAGCCCGTCCGCCGCCAGATGCGGCAAATGGCCCGCGGATTTCAGCACATGGATTGCCGTGCTTTCCGGAAGATTCACGCAGTCACACCAGTCAACGATGCGATCATTGACGCCGAACAGGGCAGTCACGGGCACGGACAGGCGCGCGAGCGGACCCGAAAGGTCGATCTGTTGCATCCCGCCATGCGCGCAAAGTCGTGCCAGCGCCGCCATTCCGCATCGTGCGGCGCGCAAACGCGAGAGCTCGGCAGCCAGCGCGGCTTCCGACAAAGGTCCGGCGTCGAGCAGGTTCAGCGCACGGCCGAGCGCCGACGTCGTTTCGGCAGCGGCCATTCCGTCGAGAAAATCGGCGTTGATGCGCGCGCCTAGCCCGGCTGGAGCAGATAGAATGACCTGTCGCACGCGCGGCCCAAGCGCCAGCGCCAGATGCGCGGCAAACAGCGCACCAATGGAATGGCCAGCGATGATTACCGGCCCTTCGGGCAGCGGGTCGCGCTGCGCCGAAACAAACGCGTCGATCAGCGCGGCGAGCGGCGCGCCTTCGTCGATCCGGTCGCCGCCATGTCCAGGAAGTGCCGGCGTCCGAACGATGAAGCCATCGGAGGCGAGCTTGCGCGGAATGTCGCGCCAGCCTGCCGGGCTGTCATAGAGGCCATGGATCAGGATGATGGTCGCCCTGCGCGCTTCACCGGAATGCGCCAACATATCGGCCTGCGTCACGCGTCCGCGCCGGCCCGTCCCTTCAACGAGGCTGAGCGGCACGCCAGCGGTGCGGCCATACGCGCGCGCCGCAGGGCTTGCCGCCACGCGGTCTGTGACGAGTGCCGACGAAGAAGACGCAGGCCGCGCAGCAGCCTGTGCCGCCTGCGCCGCCTCAGGCGCAGTTATATCGGCGTCCGGCACAACGTCTTTGCCTGTCGCTGTGGCTGTGGTTTCGGCTCCCTCGACCTCGGCGATCGCAGCGCCCAGCCGCACGGTTTCGCCTTCAGCCACCAACCGGCGTAGCAGCACCCCGTCCTGCAAGGCGGGCACTTCCACAACGGTTTTGTCGGTTTCCACTTCAAGCAAAACATCGCCGCGCTTGAAGGCCGCGCCCTCCGCCACGATCCAGGCTGTGACGCGCGCCTCTTCCATCGTCTCGCCGAGACGCGGCAGGGTGAGAGTTTTACTCACGCCGCCCATGCCGGGGCCTCCCGCGTCACCAGCCAGCGCGCCACATCTGCAATCAGCGCTGCCGAAGGGATCGACCCGCGTTCCAGCGCAGGCGAAACCGGAATGGGAATGTCCTCGCCGCCAAGCCGCAACACCGGCTCCTCAAGCCAGTCGAAACAGGTCTCCTGCAAGCGGGCCGCGATGTCGGAGGCGACCGAGCCGGTCAGCGCCGCCTCGGTGACAACCATCGCACGGCCCGTTCGCGACACGCGCTCGACCAGCAACGCATCATCGAGCGGGTTGAGGCAGCGCAGGTCGATCACGTCGGCGCTGACCCCGTCCGCCGCAAGCTGGTCCGCCGCCTCCAGCGCCTCAAGCACCATGCGGCTGTAGGTGATGATCGTCAGGTCATCACCTGAACGGCGCAGTTTCGGCTGGCCCCAAGGCGCATCTGGCGCTTCCACATCGAGACTGCCTTTTGCAGCATAAAGCCCCTTGTGCTCGATCACGACCACCGGGTCCGGCTGGCGCAGCGCATCGCGCAGCAGGTGGTAGGCGTCGTTGACCGTGGCAGGCATCACCAGCCGCAATCCGGGCACATGGTGCATCCATGCTTCAAGGCTTTGCGAATGCTGGGCCGCCGCCGAACGCCCGGTACCGCCCTGCGTGCGCAAGACCATCGGCACGCCGATCTGGCCGCCAAACATGTAGCGGCTCTTGGCAGCCTGATTGGCAAGCTGGTCCATGACCATGCCGGCGAAATCGACATACATCAGTTCGGCGACCGGCCGCAGCCCGGTCATCGCCGCGCCGATGGCGGCGCCGATGATGGCCGGTTCGGAAATCGGCGCGTCCATGACGCGTTCGGCTCCGAACTCCTCGATCAGCCCCTTCGTGACACCATAGGCGCCGCCATAAAGGCCAACTTCCTCTCCGATGAGAAACACGGTCGCGTCGTCGCGCATGGCATCGCGCAATGCGAGACGGACGGCGTCGCGATAGGTTGTCTCGATGGCCGCCATCAGCGTCGCGCCTCCGACAGAACCCGCGCAAGGCGGACCGATTGCGGCTCGGGGGCGCAGGTTGACGCGTCGAACACATCCTCGAACATTGAGGCGAGCGGCGGCGCGCTGTCGGCAATCGCATGGGCAAGCGCGGCATCCATTTCGGCGGCGGCTCCGACATCGATCGCCTTGAGGTCGTCATCGCTTGCAACTCCGGTTTCAGCGAGCCGCGCACGCGCCACCGCGAGAGGATCACGCTTGCGCCCCTCGGCCTCTTCCTCGGCGGTGCGGTAGGGACTCTTGTCCATGCGGGCATGGCCAAAGAAGCGATAGGCGTCGATTTCGAGGAAGCCGGGCTCGCCCGCGCGTGCCGCCTGCACCAGTTGCAGCGATCGGGCATGAACGGCTTCAACATCCGCGCCATCAGCCTTGGCGGCGTGAAGCCCGAACGCCTCGGCCCGCGCGGCAAAATCCACTCGTCCGGCCGAACGGTCAACGCGCGTGCCCATGCCATATTGATTGTTGATGCAGCAGAAGATGACCGGCAGCCGCCAGAGCGCCGCCATGTTCATGGACTCGTACAGAATGCCCTGGCTCATCGCGCCATCGCCGAAAAAGGCGACGGATATGCGGCCGGCGCCTATGTTGCGCGCGGTGATTCCCGCCCCGACCACATGCGGAATGCCGCCACCGACGATGGCATTGGCGCCAAGGTGGCCGAGCGCTCGGTCGGCGATATGCATCGATCCGCCCTTGCCGCGGCAATAGCCGCCGGCTTTGCCCGCGATTTCAGCCATCATGCGCGCCGGGTCGCCGCCGCGCCCGATGAACACGCCATGCCCCCGATGATGCGTGGTGAAGGTGTCACCCTCCTCCATCGCATCCGTCAGGCCGACGACGGCTTCCTCGCCGATCGACAGATGCAGCATGGAACCCGCGCTCTCGCCGCGCAGGAACAATTCGCCGACGCGTTCCTCGAAAGACCGGATCCGCCGCATCATGCGGTAGCGTGCAAGCGGACCGTCATTGCGCAAGGGGGGCGAAGCGCGCTCCTGGTCGCGGGCATGCTGCGTCATGGCTGCACCCTGAGGGGTTTCAGTGCCTCATAGGCCGCGCGATAGCGCGCGTGGATCGGGGCATAAGCGGCATGCACAGCCATGTCAGGCTCGATGGTGCGGGCGACGCGCACCATCGCCGCACACGCCGCATCGATGGTGGCGAAATGCCCGGCAAAGCGCGCAGGCTTCCGTCTCCTCCGTGATCTGCAAGGGCACACCCAACGTGTCGGCATGGACTTGCAACCAAAACGGCGAGCGGGTCGCACCACCGGCGACGACGATGCGTTTGGCGTTGAACGCATCGCCGAAACTCTCCACGATCAGCCTTGTGCCGAGGCAGACGCTTTCCACCAGCGCGCGATAGACATGGGCCGGGCCGTGCTTCAGCGTCAGCCCGGTGATCGCGCCGCGCGCCAAGGCGTCTGTGTGCGGCGTGCGGTTGCCCTGGAAATGATCGACCGCAAGCAAGCCTTCTGCGCCGGGCGGAAGTTCGGCGGCCTCGGCGTTCAGCCGGTCGAAATCCATGTCGGGCGCGAAATTGCGTTTGAACCATGCAATGACCGAGCCGGTGGAGGTC